>NZ_KV787835.1:0-86513 GCF_001807145.1 Enterobacter sp. HMSC16D10 | reverse complement strand
TAGGCCCGGTAAGCGCAGCGCCACCGGGCAAAAAACTCACGATGCCGCGATAAACAGATCCCGCAGCTGATGAAGCTGGTCGCGGATCTGCGCCGCCTCTTCGAACTCCAGGTTCTGCGCGTGCTGCATCATCTGCCCTTCCAGCTCGTGGATCTTCTGCTGCAGCGCCTTCGGCGTCAGCACGACGGTATCTTCTTCCACCACTGAACGCGCCTTGCCGCGGCCTTTCGCTTTGGTTTTGGCAATGTTCTGGCCCAGCGCCAGAATATCCACCACCTTCTTGTTCAGCCCCTGCGGGGTAATGCCGTGTTCTTCGTTGTAGCGCTGCTGTTTCTCGCGGCGGCGCTCCGTCTCACCGATCGCTTTCGCCATCGACGGGGTAATTTTGTCACCGTACAGAATCGCTTTCCCGTTGACGTTACGCGCGGCGCGGCCAATGGTCTGGATCAGGGAACGTTCAGAGCGCAGGAAGCCCTCTTTATCCGCGTCCAGAATCGCCACCAGCGAGACTTCCGGCATATCCAGACCTTCCCGCAGCAGGTTAATCCCCACCAGCACGTCAAACTCGCCCAGGCGCAGGTCGCGGATAATCTCCATGCGCTCCACGGTATCGATATCCGAGTGCAGATAACGCACCTTCTCGCCGTGCTCTTCGAGATACTCGGTCAGGTCTTCCGCCATACGCTTGGTGAGCGTGGTCACCAGCACGCGCTCGTTAATGGCGGAACGGGCGCGGATCTCAGAGAGCAGGTCGTCTACCTGCGTCGCCACCGGACGCACCTCGATAATCGGGTCCAGCAGCCCGGTCGGACGCACTACCTGGTCAACCACCTCATCGCCCGATTTTTCCAGCTCGTAGTTGCCCGGCGTGGCCGAGACGTAGATGGTTTGCGGCGCCAGCGCCTCAAACTCTTCAAACTTCATCGGACGGTTATCCAGCGCTGACGGCAGGCGGAATCCGTACTCCACCAGCGTCTCTTTACGCGCCCGGTCGCCGCGGTACATCCCGCCGATCTGCGGGATCGTGACGTGGGATTCGTCGATCACCAGCAAACCGTCGGCCGGAAGGTAATCAAACAGCGTCGGCGGCGGCTCGCCCGGCCCGCGCCCGGAGAGGAAGCGGGAGTAGTTTTCGATGCCGGAGCAGTAGCCCAGCTCGTTCATCATCTCCAGGTCGAACTGAGTACGCTGGCTGAGGCGCTGCTCTTCCAGCAGCTTATTGTTCGCCAGCAGCACTTTGCGGCGCTCGGCCAGCTCCACTTTGATCTCTTCCATCGCCTGCACGATACGCTCGCGCGGCGTCACGTAGTGCGTTTTCGGGTAGATGGTGAAGCGCTGGATCACTGACTCAACGTGTCCTGTCAGCGGGTCGAAGAGCGACAGGCGTTCGACCTCCTCGTCAAACAGCTCAACGCGCAGCGCCATATCGTCCGATTCCGCCGGGAAGATGTCGATCACTTCGCCGCGCACGCGGAACGTACCACGCTGGAAGGCCTGGTCGTTGCGGGTGTACTGCAGCTCCGCCAGACGACGCAAAATCGCGCGCTGGTCGATGATCATCCCCTGCGTCAGGTGCAGCATCATCTTGAGATAGAGATCCGGATCGCCCAGGCCGTAAATCGCCGAAACAGAGGCCACCACAACCACATCGCGACGCTCCAGCAGCGCCTTAGTGGCCGACAGTCGCATCTGCTCAATGTGTTCGTTCACCGACGCATCTTTCTCGATGAAGGTATCAGAGCTCGGCACATAGGCTTCTGGCTGGTAGTAATCGTAGTAGGAGACGAAATACTCAACGGCGTTTTCCGGGAAGAACTCTTTCATCTCGCCGTAAAGCTGCGCCGCCAGGGTTTTGTTGGGCGCCAGCACCATCGTAGGGCGCTGGAGATCCGCAATCACGTTGGCAATGGTAAAGGTTTTACCCGAGCCGGTAACCCCGAGCAGCGTCTGGTGCGCCAGCCCATCCTCCAGCCCCTCTTCCAGACGACGGATCGCTTCAGGCTGATCGCCAGACGGACGGAAAGCAGAATTCAATTTGAACGGTTTACTCATGGGCGACAACCTGATGACGTTATAAGCGGCAGGTGAATAATTTTACTCCTTGTTGCCAGGAATGCCAGTAAAAAACACTGGATGAAAAACCAGTAGCATGTCAGGATATTTAGCATAGCGCCTGAATGATTAGCGCGATAGCGGCCAAAATTTGGACAGTGGCAACATAAAACACCAGTCAGGTCAGGTTATCCCCAGAACTTTTTCTTTTTTAACATTTGTCAAGCCAGGTAATGATAGTTTTATGGCAACGGGTGACACTTTCATGACGGGAATTGATTTTATCTAACCAATTAAAAAATAAACGATATTTTCTAAAGCCGCGTTTCGCGTCAATTTGGGCGTAAGCCGCGTCTTCTCTCGCTTATCGCGTGTTTTCTAACTCTAATGCACATGGTTATCCACAGGAATAGTGGATAACTGCTTCCAGCCCATACAGACTGGCGCTCTGCAAATTCCCGGATTTTCCCACGAGGCGGCAGCAAAAAATTTTTATAGCTCTTTTTTGCTGATTAACAGTCGCGTCATTCATAACCAACTGACGAGATCTTGCTCACATTTCCATCATTTCGGGCTCTGCACCACAACTCAACACCGTCGGCACCGTCGATGTGCAATCCCCCTTTTTATCCCCCGCGCTTCTGTGACTTATTCCTAAAAAAGACGCTTTTTTAATCACTTTCCGCTTTATGGCAGGGGTTTTGCAGTTTAACAACGAGCCACACCTACACACATTTTTAAGGAGAGAAAGATGTTGAGCCTGCGTGCAGTGAATCAGTTTTACGGAAGTCAACATACGCTATGGAATGTGGATTTAGATTTTCCGCAAGGGATGTGTACAGGCGTCGTTGGCCTGCCGGGGATGGGGAAAACCACCCTCATGAATTGCATCGCCGGGAAAGTGCCCGTCGAAAGCGGCAGCATCATCTGGTATGAGGCGGGCGCGCCGCCGCGCGATTTGCTCAACCCGCCGCCAGAACAGCGTTCCGGGCCGGGGATAGGCTATGTCTCGCAGGACAGGCGGATCTTCTCCCAGCTCACGATTGAGGAGAACCTGCATATCGCCATGCGGGCGACGGGAAAACCGAACCCGGAGACGAAAAATGACGTTTACGACCTGTTCCCGGCGCTCTATGCCTTGCGACGAACCCGCGCCAACACGCTCTCTCCGGACGACCAGTATCAGCTGGCGCTGGCTAATGCGCTGGTAAACCGCCCTCACCTGCTGATCCTGGATGAACCCCTGCACGGCGCGGGGCACAGCGTTGCCCAGAAGCTGGTGCAGCTGCTGGGGCGATTAAACCGGGAGCTGGGTATGACGGTGCTGTTAACGGAGCAGCAGCTGTCGTTTATCCGCCGGGTGGCGGACCGTTTCTGTCTGCTCTATCGCGGGCGTAACGTGGCGCAGGGCCACGTTAACGAACTGGATGACGAGCTTATCGCTCACTGGATGTCGCGGGAAGCAAAACGCTGAGATCGAGATAACGTCCGACTTCGGCATTTTCCGCGCCGTCAGCCAGCCAGGGAATTTCC
Source organism: Enterobacter sp. HMSC16D10 (assembly GCF_001807145.1). Lineage (NCBI taxonomy): Bacteria > Pseudomonadati > Pseudomonadota > Gammaproteobacteria > Enterobacterales > Enterobacteriaceae > Enterobacter > Enterobacter sp. HMSC16D10. The sequence continues at coordinate 82,928 of NZ_KV787835.1, read as the reverse complement.
CCGAGGCACGGCGCGGGAAGGACGCGCCTGAGCGTCGCCAGATACGCCTGATGGCGTTTACCCGGCGCAACCACGTCGTTGGCTATCCAGCCCGCAAGACGCAGCCCTGCCTGCTGTACGGCCTGCGCGGTCAACATGGCGTGATTGATGCAGCCCAGCTTGACGCCGACGACAAGAATGACCGGAAGCTGCTCGGCCTGCACCCAGTCAGCAAACGTCTGCGTGTCTGAAAGCGGCGTAAACCAGCCGCCAGCCCCTTCCACCAGCACCCAGTCGGCCTGGCTTTCCAGCGTCCGCAGTCCGGCAGACAGCACGGCGAAATCAATCGGACGGCCTTCATCGGCGCTGATAATGTGCGGTGAGGTCGGCTCGGCAAAGGTGTACGGATTCACTGCAGAATAGGCGAGTTCACGCGTGCTGTTACGCTGGAGCGCCAGCGCGTCGGTGTTGCGTAACCCTTCCGCCGTCATCTCGCTGCCGGACGCCACGGGCTTATACCCGGCGGTGTTTTTCCCGAGCAGCCGTGCCGCCTGCAGCAATGCCGTGCTGGCAACCGTTTTGCCCACTTCTGTGTCCGTGCCGGTGACAAAATAACGTTCAGTCACGTTCGATAACCCCATGAAAAAGTTGATAGGAGAGCGGGAAATGCCCCCGCTGCTGCGGCCAGGCCAGCTCAAGGCGCTGCAGCTGACCCCGGGTAAGCGGTTTTTTCTCGCGTCCGGTATGCAGGTGCGTGGCGCCGATGCCCTTCAGCGAACGCATGGCGCTGAACGCATCGCTAAAATTGAGCGTGATGGTCTGCACCGTGTTGCGATAGCGCCAGCCTGCCAGCGCCTGCGTCACCTGCTCATGCGATAAAAACCGGTTAGCGTGCGGCTGTTCATCCACCGCTTTCCAGGCCTGATTCAGCTCCGGCAGCGAACTTTCCAGCAGGGTGGTAAAGGCCACCTTCCCGCCAGGCCGCGCCACGCGATAAAGCTCGCGCAGGGCCTGCGGCAGGCTGCTGCACCACTGAACCGCCAGATGGCTCCAGACCAGATCAAACTGCGCGTCCGCCAGCGGGATCGCCTCGATATCGGCCAGCAGATAACGATCTGCCGCCTGCCGCTGGCGCGCCTCCTCCAGCATCCGGGCTGAGAGATCGATAGCCGTCACCTGGCTTCCCGCCCCGCGCCAGTAGCGGCTGTTGCTGCCGGGACCACACCCGGCGTCCAGCACCTGTGGAAAACCGTTCTCGCCAAGGGCGGCCAGAAGCCCCTGCGCGCTCAGACGCTGCAGCTCATCATGCTGCGAATAGCTCTGCGCGGCGCGGCCGAATGCCGCCGCGATGGCCTGCTTATTCACCGGCATCATGGAGCGCCTCCAGCAACGTCTCAATATCTTGTGCTTCATGCGCCGCCGTCAGGGTCAAGCGCAGCCGTGCCGTGCCCGGTGGGACGGTGGGCGGGCGGATGGCCGTGACCCACATACCCCGCTGGCGCAGCGCCTGTGCCAGTACCAGCGCGCGGGCATTTTCACCGACAATCACCGGCTGGATAGCGCTCTGCGAATCGGGACTGTGGAAAGGCAGCGCCGCGAGTCCCTGACGGAAGCGCGCAATATGCTCTGCCAGCCGCTGGCGACGCTCATCTCCTTCTGCGCTGCGTATCACCGCCAGCGACGCCGACAGCGCTACGGCCTGCGCCGGGGGCATGCTGGTGCTGTAAATCAGGTGTCGGGCAAACTGCAGCAGATAGTCGGCGACGGATTCGCTGCACAGCACGGCGGCGCCGCTGACGCCAAAGCCTTTGCCGAAGGTGACAATCAACAGCTCCGGCTTCACGTTTTGCTGGTATGCGCTCCCGCGCCCTTCGTCGCCCATCACGCCAGTGCCATGGGCATCGTCCACCAGCAGCCAGGCGTTCTGCCGCTTTGCGGCCTCGTGCAGCGCGGCAAGCGGCGCGCTGTCGCCGTCCATGCTGAACACCCCTTCCGTGACCGCCAGCTGTTGTCCGTCGCAGGGTTTATCCAGCAGCGCAGCAAGCTGCCCCGCATCGTTATGGGCAAAACGCCGCAGCTGCGCCGGGCTTAAATTTGCCGCCTCCAGCAGGGAGGCGTGGCTTAAGCGATCGGCGACAATGCGATCGTCCTTGCCCATCAGTGCCGTGATGACCGCCTGGTTGGCGGCAAAGCCGGAGATAAACAGCAGCGCGCGCGGGTAGCCCAGCCAGTCGGCAAGCGCCTCTTCCAGCGCCTGATGCGCCGTGGTGTATCCGCTGACGTGTCCCGATCCGCCGCTGCCCACGCCAAACCGCTCCGCGCCCTGCTGCCAGGCGCGGATAATGGCCGGATGCTGGCTCAGCCCGAGATAGTCGTTGCTGGAGAAATTGCAGAACTGCTGGCCTTCACGGGTAAGAAAACGGCCCGCGCCGTTTTCCACCACCCTGCGAACGCGAAATGCCTCTGCCGCCCGACGCTCGTCGAGCGCAGAGTTGATACGTGCCTGCCAGGTCATACGGCTGCCGCGTTGTAGAACTGGTCGGTGTCGGCGTTAAAAATCTGCTGCTCCAGCTGCTGCTGTTGCTCGTTATCGCCCGTCAGCACCTCGGTCTGGTGCGGGTTCAGCCCCAGCTTGCGGAACAGCTGAACGTCTTTGTCCTCTTCCGGGTTCGGCGTGGTCAGCAGCTTACAGCCGTAGAAGATGGAGTTGGCCCCGGCCATAAAGCACATCGCCTGAGTCTGCTCGTTCATCTGCTCGCGGCCCGCAGAGAGGCGAACGTAAGACGTTGGCATCATGATGCGCGCCACCGCGATGGTGCGGATAAAATCAAACGCATCCACGTCCTCGTTATCCGCCAGCGGCGTGCCCTTGACCTTCACCAGCATGTTGATCGGCACGCTTTCCGGCGGGGTCGGCAGGTTCGCCAGCTGCAGCAGCAGGCCCGCGCGGTCTTTCACCGTCTCGCCTAAGCCCACGATGCCGCCGGAGCAGACCTTGATCCCCGCGTCACGCACTTTATCCAGCGTATCCAGACGCTCCTGGTAGGTACGCGTGGTAATGATGTTGCCGTAAAATTCCGGCGAGGTGTCGAGGTTGTGGTTGTAGTAATCCAGCCCCGCCGCCGAGAGGCGCTGCGCCTGCTCCTCGTTGAGCGTGCCGAGCGTCATACAGGCTTCGAGGCCCATCTCCTTCACGCCCTTCACCATCTGCTCCAGGTACGGCATGTCGCGATCGTGCGGGTTCTTCCACGCCGCGCCCATGCAGAAGCGGGTTGAACCGGCGTTTTTGGCCTTGCGCGCGGAGTCGAGGACCTGCTCGACCTCCATCAGGCGTTCTGACTCCAGACCGGTTTTGTAGCGCGCGCTCTGCGGGCAGTATTTGCAGTCTTCGGGGCACGCGCCGGTCTTGATCGACAGCAGCGTGCTGACCTGAACATGGCGGGGATCGAAGTGCTGGCGATGCACCTGTTGGGCTTCGAACATCAGCTCAAGGAAAGGTTTGTTGAATAATTCAGTAACTTGCGACATCGTCCAGCGTGCGTGGTGAGCCATCGGGCTTCTCCAAAGGGTTTTGTTAATTTTCGGTTCGGTTTATACTCGTAAACCTAAAACTTTTCAAAATGGTTTACAAGTCGATTATGACCCAGGACGATCTCGCCTTCGACAAGCAGCATATCTGGCACCCTTACACCTCCACCACCCGCCCCCTTCCCGTTTATCCGGTGGCCTCCGCCCACGGCTGCGAGCTGCACCTCGCCAGCGGCGAACAGCTCGTTGACGGGATGTCCTCCTGGTGGGCGGCGATTCACGGGTATAACCACCCGCGCCTGAACGCGGCGATGAAGGCGCAGATTGACCAGATGTCGCACGTGATGTTTGGCGGGATCACCCACCAGCCCGCGGTGGATTTATGCCGCCGTCTGGTGGCGATGACGCCTGACTCGCTGGAGTGCATGTTCCTGGCGGATTCCGGCTCCGTGGCGGTGGAAGTGGCGATGAAAATGGCGCTGCAGTACTGGCACGCCAAAGGCGAAGCGCGCCAGCGTTTCCTCACCTTCCGCAACGGCTATCACGGGGATACCTTCGGAGCGATGTCGGTGTGCGATCCGGACAACTCCATGCACAGCCTGTGGAAGGGGTATCTGCCGGAAAACCTGTTCGCCCCGGCGCCGCAGAGCCGCTTCGACGGCGAGTGGAACGAGATGGACATGGTCGGCTTCGCCCGACTGATGGCGGCACATCGTCATGAGATTGCAGCCGTCATTCTTGAACCGATCGTGCAGGGCGCGGGCGGAATGCGGATGTACCATCCGGAATGGCTGAGGCGTATTCGCAGGATGTGCGACCGCGAGGGCATTCTGCTGATTGCCGATGAGATTGCCACCGGCTTTGGCCGCACCGGCAAGCTGTTTGCCTGCGAACATGCGGGTATCGCCCCGGATATTCTGTGCCTCGGCAAAGCGCTGACGGGCGGCACCATGACGCTCTCCGCCACGCTCACGACCCGCCAGGTCGCCGACACCATCAGCGACGGCGAAGCCGGCTGCTTTATGCACGGTCCGACGTTTATGGGCAACCCCCTGGCCTGCGCGGTCGCAAGCGAAAGCCTTGCGATTCTGGCGAGCGGCGAGTGGCAGACGCAGGTTGCGGCGATTGAAGCGCAGCTGAAAGCGGAGCTGAGCGCCGCCTCGGGGGCGAATTTCGTGGCGGACGTGCGCGTGCTGGGTGCCATCGGGGTGATTGAAACCACCCATCCGGTGAATATGGCGGCGCTGCAGCGTTTCTTCGTGGATCAGGGCGTGTGGATACGGCCTTTCGGCAAGCTTATCTACCTGATGCCGCCGTACAGCATTACGCCGGAGCAACTGCGTAAATTAACCGACGCGGTCGTAACAGCCGTTAACATTCCCGCGCATTTCACGATTTAACCCTATGCATTACACTTGCTGAACGAGCGATCAACGAGGGTAAACCGTATGAAAATCATCAGTAAAGATCTGCGCGACGGTGAAAAGCTGCCGGAACGTCACGTTTTTAACGGCATGGGGTATCAGGGAGACAATATCTCCCCGCACCTGGCGTGGGACGAGGTTCCGGCAGGCACCAAAAGCTTTGTCGTGACCTGCTACGACCCGGATGCGCCAACTGGCTCCGGCTGGTGGCACTGGATTGTGGCGAACCTGCCTGCCGACACGCGCGTGCTGCCGCAGGGTTCCGGTTCAGACCTGGTTGCCCTGCCTGAAGGTGCCATTCAGACGCGTACTGACTTCGGTAAAGCGGGCTACGGCGGCGCGGCGCCACCAAAAGGGGAAACTCACCGCTATATCTTCACGGTGCACGCGCTGGATGTGGAGAAGATTGACGTCGACGAAGGCGCGAGCGGCGCGATGGTCGGGTTTAACGTGCATTTCCATTCCCTGGGGAGCGCGTCGATAACGGCGATGTATTCGTAAAAAAAGCCGGGTGGCGGCTACGCCTTACCCGGCCTGCATTTCGCACTCGTAGGCCCGGTAAGCGCAGCGCCACCGGGCAAAAAAATCACAGCACCGAAGGTAACAGCCCCACCAGCCGCCCTTCTTCCAGAAGCTGCATCGCCTTATCAATATCCGGGGCAAAGAAGCGGTCATCATCGTAATGCGTAACGTGCTCGCGCAGCGCATGACGCGCCTGCTCCAGCAGCGGGCTGGATTTTAGCCCTTCACGCAGATCGATACCCTGACTTGCCGCCAGCCATTCCACCGCCAGCACGCCGCGGGTGTTGGAGGCCATTTCCCAGAGACGACGCCCGGCAGCCGGTGCCATCGAAACGTGATCTTCCTGATTGGCCGAGGTTGGCAGGCTGTCCACGCTGTGCGGGTGCGACAGCGCCTTGTTCTCGCTTGCCAGCGCTGCGGCCGTTACCTGAGCAATCATAAAGCCCGAGTTGACCCCGCCGTTACGCACCAGGAACGGTGGCAGCTGGGACATGTGTTTATCCATCATCAGCGCGATGCGGCGCTCGGACAACGCGCCGACTTCGGCAATCGCCAGCGCGATATTATCCGCCGCCATTGCCACAGGCTCGGCGTGGAAGTTGCCCCCGGAGACCACCTCGTTTTCCTGGGCGAACACCAGCGGGTTATCGGACACCGCGTTGGCCTCCACCAGCAGCACCTCCGCCGCCTGGCGCAGCTGCGTCAGACACGCCCCCATCACCTGCGGCTGGCAGCGCAGGGAATACGGATCCTGCACCTTCTCACAGTTGTGGTGTGACTCCGCGATCTCGCTGGTGTCGGTAAGCACGTGACGGTACATCGCGGCGGCATCAATCTGCCCGCGCTGACCGCGCACCTCGTGGATGCGGGCATCGAACGGGCGACGCGAGCCCAGCACCGCTTCGGTGGTCAGCGCACCGCACACCACCGCCGAGGCAAACAGATCTTCCGCTTCAAACAGGCCGCGCAGCGCGAAAGCGGTCGATGCCTGGGTACCGTTCAGCAACGCCAGCCCTTCTTTCGCCGCCAGGGTGATCGGGTTTAACCCGGCTTTTTTCAGCGCCTCTTTCGCAGGCAGCCACTCGCCCTGCCAGCGCGCTTTGCCTTCGCCCAGCAGCAGCAGCGACATGTGCGCCAGCGGCGCGAGATCGCCGGAGGCACCGACGGAGCCCTTCGCCGGGATCCACGGATAGACCTCCGCATTCACCAGCGCCATCAGCGCCTGGATGACGCTCAGGCGAATGCCCGAGAAACCGCGCGCCAGGCTGTTGATTTTGAGCACCATCATCAGACGGACAATCTCATCGTCAAGCGGCTGACCGACGCCCGCCGCGTGCGACAGCACCAGCGAACGCTGCAGATTTTCCAGATCGTGCGTCGCGATGCGGGTCTGCGCCAGCAGCCCAAAGCCGGTATTAATCCCGTAAGCCGTGCGCCCTTCGGCAACGATGGCTTCAACGCAGGCGACGCTGTCGTTAATGGCGGCGTGGGCGCTTTCATCAAGCGACAGGGTGACCGGCTGACGCCAGACGTTACGCAGCTGCTTGAGCGTCAGTGAGCCGGGAGTGAGTGTTAACGCGTTCATTCATGCTTTCCTTGTGTGGCAGGGATCATCGGCAGGTTAAGTCCCTGCTCTTTGGCACAGTCAATGGCAATCTCGTAACCCGCATCCGCGTGACGCATCACGCCGGTGGCCGGGTCGTTGTGGAGCACGCGAGCGATACGCGCGGCGGCTTCATCGGTACCGTCGCAGACGATGACCATCCCGGAATGCTGGGAGAAGCCCATCCCCACGCCGCCGCCGTGGTGCAGCGACACCCAGGTCGCGCCGCTGGCGGTGTTGAGCAGGGCGTTCAGCAATGGCCAGTCGGAGACCGCGTCCGAGCCGTCGCGCATGGCTTCGGTTTCGCGGTTCGGGCTGGCGACGGAGCCGGAGTCCAGGTGGTCGCGGCCGATGACGATCGGCGCGGAAACTTCACCGCTGCGCACCATTTCGTTAAAGGCGAGGCCCAGTTTTTGACGCCACTCCAGCCCTACCCAGCAGATACGCGCCGGCAGGCCCTGGAAGTTAATGCGCTCGCGGGCCATGTCCAGCCAGCGATGCAGGTGTTCGTCATCGGCGACGATCTCCTTCACTTTGGCGTCGGTCTTGTAGATGTCCTCCGGGTCGCCGGACAGGGCAACCCAGCGGAACGGACCGATGCCGCGGCAGAACAGCGGGCGGATATAGGCCGGGACGAAGCCCGGGAAGTCGAAGGCGTTACTCACGCCCATCTCTTTCGCCATCTGGCGAATGTTGTTGCCGTAGTCAAAGGTCGGAATGCCCATCTGGCTGAAGGCCAGCATCGCAGAGACGTGTTCCGCCATGGCGCGTTTCGCGGCAAGCACCGTGCCTTCCGGGTCGGTTTCCGCTTTTTGCTGGTAGGCTTCCCACGACCAGCCTTTTGGCAGGTAGCCGTGCAGCGGATCGTGGGCGCTGGTCTGGTCGGTGACCAGATCCGGGCGCACGCCGCGGGCGACGAGTTCAGGAAGAATATCCGCCGCGTTGCCGCACAGGGCAATCGACACCGCTTTGCCTTCGGACGTGTATTTTTTGATGCGCGCCAGCGCGTCATCGAGATTCTCGGCCTGTTCGTCGACGTAACGGGTGCGCAGTCGGAAATCAATGCGGCTCTGCTGGCACTCAATGTTCAGCGAGCACGCGCCGGCCAGCGTGGCGGCCAGCGGCTGCGCGCCGCCCATCCCGCCCAGACCGGCGGTCAATACCCAGCGGCCTTTCAGCGAGCCGTTGTAGTGCTGGCGACCGGCCTCCACGAAGGTTTCGTAGGTGCCCTGCACGATCCCCTGGCTGCCGATGTAGATCCAGCTCCCGGCGGTCATCTGGCCATACATCGCCAGCCCTTTCGCGTCGAGTTCGTTGAAGTGTTCCCAGGTGGCCCAGTGCGGCACGAGGTTAGAGTTGGCGATCAGCACGCGCGGGGCGTTTTTGTGGGTTTTAAACACGCCAACCGGCTTGCCGGACTGCACCAGCAGGGTTTCGTCGTTTTCGAGTTCGGTCAGTGCCTTAACAATGGCGTCATAGCATTCCCAGTTGCGCGCGGCGCGGCCTATGCCGCCGTAGACCACCAGCTCGTGGGGGTTTTCCGCCACCTCAGGATCAAGGTTGTTCATCAACATGCGCAGCGGGGCTTCGGTGAGCCAGCTTTTGGCGGTAAGGGTGGTGCCGCGCGCGGCGCGGACGTCCTGCTGGCGGTATTTACCTGACGACATTGTGTGCTCCTATACGGGACAGATGATGCATTTAGATATACTTGTATAGACAAGCACACGCAAGGTCAGATTTAACAAAAAAGATACAATTTTGTTATATTGCGTTAGCGATCACGCTTATAAAACTTATGACATAAAGTGGCCCTGCAGCCGGTAACGGTTCCCCGGGAAAAGCAGACGGGCATGTGACACGATGTGCGACGAGGACCAGGTTCGACGGCGGATCAGCAGGCACGGGTCGTGCTCTTTAATGCGCAGCCGTTCGCACTCCTGCGGCGTGGCGCGCACGGCTTCCACAATGTGCTCTCCTTCCGTCAGCGGTGCGACGAGCGAGAGATAGGCATGCGGCGTGGTCTGGGTGTAATCCTGGTTCAGATAGTCCGGTATCCGTTCGGCGTTCACGCAGCGATCCTCAATCTGCACCGGAATGTCGTTTTCGAAATGCACCATCACCGAGTGGAAGATCCGGCTGCCTTCTTTAACATTCAGCTCTACCGCCTGCTCGGCGCTGGCCTGGGTCTCTTCGAGCACCAGCACCTCACAGCGGTGCTGATGATTACGCGCGGCAATCTCGTCCGCAATGCTGCGGATTTCAAACAGGGCGGACTGCCCTTTCGGCTCCGCCACAAACGTCCCCACGCCCTGAAGGCGTACCAGAAGCCCTTCGTCGGTCAGCTCGCGCAGCGCCCGGTTGATGGTCATCCGGCTAAAGCCAAACTGCGCCACCAGATCGGCCTCCGAGGGAATGCGGTCGTGCGGCCGCCAGACGCCGGTGGCGATTTTTTCGCTGATCGCCTGCTTCACCTTTTCGTAGAAAGGCGCGGGAGGGCTCGACGGCGGCAGGGGTGAGCGTGAAAACATCGTGACTCCTTGAATAGTGTTATGCCCACCAGTGAGCAATTTGCCAGGCCAGACGGGCGGCAAGCTTTGCGCCCTGCCCGTCCCGATCGAACTGCGGGTTAAACTCTACCAGATCGGCGGCCTGTAGCTTACCGCTACGGCAGATTTGTTCGATAACGGGGAGGAGATCCAGTGCCGGTATGCCTAACGCAGCCGGAGCGGAAACGGCAGGCATTTCGCTGGCGGGCAGGACGTCCAGATCGATTGTCAGGTAGACGCGATCGGCCTGGGCCAGCACCTTTTCCAGCGCGGAGAGCGCATCGCGCCTGAAATGGAGATCCTCCACCAGCGTGACGTTCAGGCGTTCAGCCTCATCCCACAGCGCCTGCGTGTTCGCCGCCCGGCTCACGCCAAAGCAGGCGTACTGAAATGCCCGCCCGCGCTCATCGCAGTAGTGCGCCAGCTGGCGAAACGGCGTGCCGGACGTCGCCCGGTCGGCCTTGCGCAGATCGAGATGGGCATCCAGGTTGATAATGACCACCCGCTCGTTCGGGAAGGCGTCCAGCACGCCGCGACCGTGCGCCCACGCGGTTTCGTGTCCGCCGCCAAAGACCAGCGTTCGCATCCCGGAGCGCTGGCAGGCTGTCACGGCATCGCTTAACGCCTGCTGTGCCGCTTCCAGCTCGTCACCTTCAACGTAAACCGACCCCATATCCGCCAGCCGCTCGTGTCCCGGATGGCTTGCCATATTTGCCAGCGCCTTGCGCAGCACATCAGGCGCCTGCACGGCGCCGGGCCTGCCCTGATTACGTTTTACCCCTGCATCACATTCAAAGCCTATCAGCGCAATGCCGGATGCCAGCGGCGTGAACGCCCCCTGCTGCCGTATCGTCTGGAAAATGCGCGTTGCGTTGCTGGCCTCGGCGCTGTCGTCGCGCCCCTGCCAGACCGTTTCGGCGACGGGCCGCCATAACCTCATACTGCCTCCCCACGGAAAATACGTTGATACAGCGGATTGCGTCCCGGCTCGTAGACCATCTCTACCGGATGGTGAGCATCCCAGACGATAAAATCGGCGACAAACCCGGCCCGCAGCTGTCCGTGGGTTTCCCCGCGGCCCAGCGCCTGCGCGGCATGGCGCGTGACGCCAGCCCAGGCTTCCTCGGGCGTCAAGCCAAACTGGACGCAGGCCATGTTCATCGCCAGGTGCAGGCTGGCAAACGGGCTGGTGCCGGGGTTATAGTCGGTGGCGACCGCCATCGGCACGCCGTGTTTTCTGAGCTGTTCCACCGGCGGACGCTGGCGCTCCTGCAGAAAATAGAACGCGCCCGGCAGCAGAACCGCAACCGTACCGCTTTGCGCCATCGCCTGAACGCCTGCGTCGTCGAGATATTCGATATGATCGGCAGAGCGTCCTTTATACCGGCTGACCAATGCCGCACCGCCCTGATTCGACAGCTGCTCGACGTGCCCTTTCACCGGAATACCGAGCGCGGTTGCCGCCTTGAAGAGGCGCTCGGTTTGCGACGGGGTAAAGCCGACGTTTTCACAGAACACGTCGACAGCTTCAAACAACTCTTTTTGCCACAGCGTGGGCAATATTTGCTCGCAGACCAGCGTGAGGTAGGCATCCGGATCCTGTCGGTATTCCGGCGGAACGGCATGGGCCGCCAGCAGCGTTGGGCTGATATCGATCGGATTATTGAGGCTCAGCTGGCGTGCGACCTGCAGCATTTTCTCTTCGGCCTCGGCGTTGAGGCCGTATCCCGATTTGATTTCAACCGTGGTGACGCCTTCATTTATCAGACGCTGAAGCCGCTGCTGTGCCAGCTTAAGCAGGGTTTCGGGTGAACTGCTGCGCGTCGCCGTCACGGTCGCGTTAATCCCGCCCCCCTGGGCGCTGATGGTTTGATAAGAGACACCGTTCAGACGCTGCTCCCACTCCGCCGCGCGATCGCCGCCAAACACCAGGTGGGTATGGCAGTCAATCAGGCCCGGGGTGACCAGACGACCCTGAAGATCGACACAGTGAGTGTGTCCGGCCGGAATGTCAGATTCAGGGATCACGGCCAGGATAGTTTGACCCCGTATAACCAGGGCGTGTTGATCTTTCAGTCCATAGGGCGCACGGACGTCCGGCGCCATCGTAGCCAGGCGCGCATTTCGCCATATCACATCGTCAGGATGAATCTGCTGCATGGGCTTTCCACTTGTCATGGGTTGTATAGACATTTATTTTCATCTGTTGTCTGCTGTCAACCGACTTTGCGGAAAATGTTATTTATTTGTGATCACTTACCCGCCGCTCCAGGGCTAAAAATGCAACTTTTACCCTTTTTATCTTCCCGTTTCGCTCAACTTAGTATAAAAAAGCAGGCTATTTCGTCTATCCCGTAAAGACTTGCATACCCAGGAGCTTCACCTTGAACATTTCCAGGATTTCCCGTCTGGCGTTAGCGCTCGCCTTTGGCGTGACCTTATCCGCATGCAGTTCAACCCCACCGGATCAGCGCCCTTCTGAGCAGGTCGCGCCCGGTACCGCCTCCCGCCCGATTTTGTCCGCTGATGAAGCGAAGAACTTCGACCGTGCGCACTACTTCTCGTCGATGGATCCTAACGCTGCGCCGTGGACCCCATCTTCTATTAACCTGCCGAAACAGCCTGACTTCGTGGTTGGCCCGGCAGGTGCGCAGGGCGTAACGCATACCTCTATTCAGGCTGCGGTTGATGCTGCCATCACGAAACACAGCGCGTCTCGCCAGTACATCGCGATCCTGCCAGGCGAATATGAAGGCACCGTGTATGTTCCGGCAGCACCGGGCAGCATTACGCTTTACGGTCTGGGCGAAAAAGCAATCGACGTAAAAATTGGCCTGGCGATTGATTCTGAAATCGACAGCAACACCTGGCGTCACCTGGTGAACCCGGCCGGTAAATATATGCCGGGCAAACCGGCGTGGTACATGTTTGATAACTGCCAGAGCAAGCGTTCCGCCACCGTTGGCGTGATGTGCTCAGCGGTATTCTGGTCCCAGAATAACGGTCTGCAGCTGCAGAACCTGACCATCCAGAATACCCTGGGCGACAGCGTTGACGCCGGTAACCACCAGGCCGTCGCGCTGCGCAGCGATGGCGATAAGGTGCAGATTAACAACGTCAACATTCTGGGTCGTCAGAACACCTTCTTCGTGACCAACAGCGGCGTGCAGAACACCCTGCAGAATAACCGTCTGACCCGTACGCTGGTAACCAACAGCTACGTTGAAGGTGACGTGGATCTGGTGTCCGGCCGCGGCGCGGAGGTATTTGATAACACCGATTTCCGCGTGGTGAACTCACGTACCCAGCAGGAAGGTTACGTGTTTGCTCCGGCAACCCCGTCGAACCTCTTCTTCGGCTTCCTGGCCGTGAACAGCCGCTTTAACGCTGCCGGTGACGGCGTGGCGCAGCTGGGACGCTCCCTGGACGTGGACGCGGCCACCAACGGTCAGGTGGTGATCCGCGACAGCGTGATCAATGAAGGCTTCAACATGGCGAAGCCGTGGGCGGATGCGGCGATCTCTAAACGTCCGTTCTCCGGCAATACCGGTGCGGTGGACGATAAAGGGAACGTGCAGCGCAACCTGAACGACGCTAACTTCAACCGCATGTGGGAGTACAACAACCGCGGTCTGGGCAGCAAAGTGGTTGCTGAGCCGAAGCAGTAAGCAGTCCGTTTGCCGGGTGGCGGCTTCGCCTTACCCGGCCTACAGGTTATGTAGGCCCGGTAAACGCAGTGCCACCGGGCATAAAAAAACCTCGCATTCGCGAGGTTTTTTGTTTAAGCCGCTTAGTGAGCGTTAACCACCACCCACATCGGCCCCTGGCCTACGGCGTAGCGCCCTTTCTCTTCCAGCAGCCCCTGCTCGCCTTTAATTTCATACAGCGCGATGTGGTGGGATTTCTGCCCCGCCGCAATCAGGTATTTGCCGCTGTGATCGATATTAAAGCCGCGCGGCTGGGTTTCCGTCGGCTGGAAGCCTTCAATCGCCAGCACGCTGCCGTCTTCAGAAACGCTAAACACGGTGATCAGGCTGGAGGTGCGGTCACAGGCGTACAGATGACGGCCATTTGGCGTAATGTGAATATCCGCCGCCCAGCGGGTGTCGGAGAAATCAGACGGCATCATATCCAGCGTCTGCACGCACTCAATCTGGCCGTTTGGATCTTTCAGCTCCCATACGTCCACGGAGCTGTTCAGTTCGTTGACTACGTAGGCGTACTGCTGGTTCGGATGGAAGACCATATGACGCGGGCCTGCACCTTCTACCGTCGTGACTTCAGCCGGATTCTGCGCCACCAGATGACCATCGTCGCTCAGGGTGAACAGGCAGATACGATCCTGCTTCAGGGCAGGCACCCACAGCGTGCGGTTATCCGGAGAGATATTCGCCGAGTGGCAGCCTTCCAGCCCTTCCACCACATCCACGGTTTCGACCGGAATGCCATCTTCCAGACGCGTTACGCTGACGCAGCCCGCATTATACGAGCCGCTGAAGACAAAGTTGCCTTTACGATCGGTTGAGATATGGGTTGGACTGCCCGGCAGCGGCGCTTCGGCAGTGTAAGTCAGCGCGCCGTCGTCCGGAGAGATGCGATAGGCCAGCACGCGAAACTCCGGGCGCACACCCACGTACAAGAAACGTTTATCCGGGCTGATGACCATCGGCTGTACCTGGCCTGGCACATCAACAACCTGAACCAGCGTGAGTGTCCCTTCGGTATTTAAGCGCCAGACGTGGATCTGCTGGCTTTCAGGACTGGCGGTATAAACGGTTTGTTTCATGAATATTCACTCCTCACTGCGCATGAAAGTAATTAACTTTTGACGGTGAATGCTGAATTGTCGACAGGAATTTTGAAGCATTCGCCTCTCGGTGTACCATCCCATCAAAACGTAAATTCAATATTAACCCGGGAAAACAGATGACCTCGCGTGTGATTGCTCTGGATTTAGACGGTACCTTACTGACGCCGCAAAAAACCCTTCTCCCCTCTTCTCTGGAAGCGCTTAAACGCGCGCAGGAAGCGGGATATCAACTCCTTATCGTAACGGGTCGACATCACGTAGCCATTCACCCTTTTTATCAGGCACTGGCGTTAGATACACCTGCAATTTGTTGTAATGGCACTTATTTGTATGATTATCAGGCAAAAAAGGTTTTAGCCTCCGACCCGCTGCCGGTTCCCCAGGCGCTGCAACTGATTGATCTGCTGGATGAGCATGCCATTCACGGCCTGATGTATGTGGATAACGCAATGGTCTACGAGCGCCCTACCGGCCACGTGGTGCGCACCAGCAACTGGGCGTTATCCCTGCCTGAAGCGCAGCGTCCGGTCTTTACCCAGGTATCCTCCCTGCGTCAGGCAGCCCAGGACGTCGAGGCTATCTGGAAATTCGCCCTGACGGATGAAGACACGACCAAACTGAATACCTTCGCGAAGCACGTCGAGGAAACGCTGGGGCTGGAGTGCGAGTGGTCCTGGCACGATCAGGTGGATATTGCCCGCAAAGGCAACAGCAAAGGCAAGCGTCTGACGCAGTATGTGGAATCGCAGGGCTGGTCAATGCAGGACGCGATCGCCTTCGGCGACAACTACAACGACATCAGCATGCTGGAAGCCGTCGGTACGGGCGTGGCGATGGGCAATGCCGACGACGCGGTAAAAGCGCGCGCTAACGTGGTGATTGGCGACAACACCACCGACAGCATCGCGCAGTACATTTATACCCACCTGCTGTAATCAGGCGGTAATCGAGACGCTCTTGATTTGCGCGTAGAGCCACAGGCCGGGTTTGATCCCTAACTCATCCCTGGCCCACGGGCTGATGCGTGCCCAGAGCGTTCTGCTTCCCACCTCGAGCTTCACTTCCACCTGGCCGTTATCATCAAAACACTCCGCGACTTTGGCGCGCAGAATATTTCGAATACTGGTTTGCAGCGGCGGCTGCAGCACCAGCGAGACGTCTGATGCCTGAATACGAATACGCAGCGCGGACTGCAACGGCTTGTCGATCTTATTGACCCACAGGTGCTGATCGCCCAGCGCCAGCGCCGTCATCGCGTAGTGCGGATGGTGTTCCAGCACGCTCACCTTCAAAATGCTGCTCTGCTGTTCCCGGGGTAACCACGGGTGCATTACGCTGCTGCCCCAGACCTCCTCCAGGTTGCCGAAGGCCTTGACGCTGCCCTCTTCCAGCACCAGCACTTTGTCGGCCAGATGGAGGATCTCATCCAGCGAATGGCTGACGTAGAGCATCGGAATATTAATTTCTCGCGTCAGGCGCTGCAGGTAGGGCAGGAGCTCACGTTTGCGCGGAATATCCAGCGAGGCCAGCGGTTCGTCGAGCAGCAGCAGTTCGGGTGCGGTCAGCAACGCGCGGCCAATGGCTACGCGCTGTTTTTCTCCGCCGGAAAGCGACGAGGGCAGTCTGTCGAGCAGTGGCTCAATGCCTAAAAGCGTCACCAGCTTATCAAACTGTCCGGCCATGCTTTTTGCCATGCCGTAACGCAGGTTCCCGCGCACGCTGTAGTGCGGGAATAAGCGCGCGTCCTGGAAAACATAGCCAATGCGGCGTTTATCCGGCGTGAGATAAACCTTGTTTTCCACGTCGTTTAAGACGCGGTTATTCAATACAATCCGTCCTGACTGCGGGCGCGTCAGGCCGCTGATGGCATTTATCAGCGACGTTTTTCCCGCTCCCGAGACGCCGAAGATGGCAGTGATACCGCTTGCAGGCAGCGTCTCGTTAAGCGTCAGGGTATGGTTTCCCAGCGTCTGGGTGAAATTCAGTTCCAGCATGCTTATTTCCCCATCCGCTCGCGGCTCAGCCGCGCTAGCCATTCCGACACCAGCAGCGATACCAGGGCTAATACGATTGAAATGATACACAGCCGCGCCGCCGCGGCCTCTCCGCCCGGCGTTTGAATCAGGGTATACATGGCCGACGGAATCGTTCGCGTCTCGCCGGGGATGTTCGAGACGAAGGTGATGGTCGCGCCAAACTCGCCCAGCGAGCGGGCGAAGGCCAGTACCGTCCCGACAATAATGCCGGGTAACGTCAGGGGAAGCGTGATGGTGAAAAAAACGCGCCAGCGCCCGGCACCCAGCGTACGGGCCGCCTGTTCAAGCTTCATGTCCACGCCTTCCAGCGCGAGGCGGATCGCCCTCACCATCAGCGGGAATGACATTACCGCCGCCGCCAGCACCGCACCGCGCCAGCTAAACGCAAAGGTCAGTCCAAACCAGTCGTAAAGTTTTTCGCCAATAAAACCGCGTCGCCCCATGGAAATTAACAGCAGATAACCGACCACCACGGGCGGCAACACGAGCGGAAGATGAAGCACGCTGTCGAGCAGCGCTTTGCCGGGAAACCGACGGCGAACCAGTAGCCAGGCAAAGAAGATCCCAAAGGGCAAACTCAGCGCAACCGCCAGGGAAGAGACTTTAAGGCTCAGCAGAACAGCCTGCCATTCAGGATCGGTCAATATCATCAGTGAGTCGTAAATCCGTAACGTTTAAAGATCGCAGACGCCTCCGGCCCCTTCAGATAATCGCGGAAGGCCGTCACGGTCGCATTTTTATGTCCATCAACAATCGCAACAGGATATTCCACTTTCTTGTGGGAGTCTTCCGGGAACGTTGCCACCACTTTCACACCCTTACTGGCAACGGCATCAGAGCCATACACAATGCCCAGCGGGGCTTCGTTGCGTTCCACCAGCGCCAGCGCGCCGCGGACATCTTCCGCCGGGGCCAGCTTCGGTGACAATGTCTCCCATGCGCCCAATTTTTGCAGCGCTTCTTTGGCGTAGATCCCGGCCGGAACGTGCTCCGGATCGCCCACCGCCAGACGCCCGCCGTTCAGCAGGCTTATCCAGAGGGTCTCTTTGTTGATGGTGAAGTCAGCCTGGGCGCTGGCTTTTGGCGCCACGACAACCAGGCTATTCCCCAGCAGCGTTTCGCGGGTTGCCGCATCAATCGCTTTTTTCTCCGCCGCGTAATCCATCCACTTCTGGTCAGCCGAGATGAACAGATCCGCCGGCGCGCCCGCTTCTATCTGGCGAGCGAGCGTCGAGGAAGAGGCAAACGAGGAGACCACCTCGACGTTTTTCTCTTTTTTATACGCCGCCGCGATATCCTGCAGCGCGTTAGTCAGCGACGCCGCCGCAAAGACCGTGATTTTACCCTCATCCGCCAGCGCGTGTCCGGTAAGGGAAAGCGTCAACGTTGCCCCTGCAAAAAGGCGTACCCATGAACGTGCCATCTGTAACTCCTGTGAGTAGCGTTATATACACATTAATATAACGGTAACATCAGGGAGATCCCAGCGTTTAATCGTACCGCTGAAGAGGTAAACCGGCGTAGTGCGTTAAAGAGTATCGGCGAAAACGGGAAAATCTTGAGAGCAAAACGCCCGGACAAGCCGGGCGTTTTGGGGGGAATCAATGCTGCTTTTTAGCCTGGTCTCTGTGACCAATGTTCGAAAAGACGTTGAACACTTCACCCAGGCCGTAGATGGCACCGAGGATGATGGCCATCACTACTGGTACCATGATCACGGCGAATACCAGACTTTTCAACAACTCTAACATGGTTTTCTCCAGATATTGTGAACAGCTTATTCTACCCTTTCAACTGAGAAAAACATCCCCTTTTGTGCGGTACCCTTTGCGCCCTGCACCATTTGGGTCACAATACCCTTTTTGCCAGGACACTGTTATGCAGGCCGAAATTCTTCTCACACTCCGACTTCAGCAAAAGCTTTTCGCCGATCCGCGACGTATCGCCCTGCTTAAACAAATAGAACAAACGGGCTCGATTAGCCAGGGGGCGAAAAACGCGGGCATCAGCTACAAAAGTGCCTGGGACGCCATCAACGACATGAACACCCTGAGCGAACAGCCGCTGGTGGACAGAGCCACGGGCGGCAAAGGCGGCGGCGGTGCAATCTTGACGCGTTATGGCCAGCGCCTTATTCAGCTTTACGATCTGCTGGCCCAGATTCAGCAAAAAGCGTTCGATGCGTTAAGCGATGACGATCACGTTCCGCTGGACAGTCTGCTGGCCGCCATTTCCCGCTTCTCGCTACAAACCAGCGCCCGCAACCAGTGGTTTGGTACGGTGACGGCGCGCGACAATCTGCAGATACAGCAGCATATTGAGATCCTGCTTGCCGATGGCACCACCCGTCTGAAGGCCGCCATAACGGCGCAAAGCGCGGAACGTCTTGAACTGGATGAAGGGAAAGAGGTGCTGGTGCTCCTGAAAGCGCCGTGGGTCAGTATTACACGCGATCCCGACGCGGCAAAGACAGCAGATAACCAGCTGCAGGGCACCATCAGCCATATCGAACGCGGCCAGGCGCAGTGCGAAGTGCTGATGACCCTGGCAGATGGACAGCCGCTTTGCGCGACCGTACCGCTCAGCGAGTCGGACGGTTTAGAAGAAGGTGCTGCCGTCACCGCGTATTTCAACGCGGACCGGGTGATTATCGCCACTTTGTGCTGAGCACATTGACAATCGTACCGACAGTGCGTATCCCTGATATCTGGTGCTGCAAAAACAGGGATAAACCATGTCATCATTGCATATTTCGCAAGGCACGTTTCGTCTTAGCGATACCCGAACGCTGACAATTGCTGATTTGACGCTACGCGCGGGTGAAAGCTGGGCGTTTGTCGGCACAAACGGCAGCGGTAAATCCGCGCTGGCCCGCGCGCTGGCCGGAGAGCTCAACCTCCTCAAGGGCGAATACCAGAGCGACTTTACGCGCCTGACGCGCCTGTCGTTTGAACAACTGCAAAAGCTGGTCAGCGACGAGTGGCAGCGCAACAACACCGATTTGCTCAGCCCTGGCGAAGAGGATACCGGCCGTACGACGGCGGAAATTATTCAGGATGAAGTGAAGGATCCCGCCCGCTGCCAGTGCCTGGCAGAACAGTTCGGTATCACCCCTCTGCTGAACCGGCGCTTTAAATACCTTTCGACCGGCGAGACGCGAAAAACGCTGCTTTGTCAGGCGCTGATGAGCGAACCTGAACTGCTTATTCTGGACGAACCGTTCGACGGTCTTGACGTGCAATCCCGGGCGCAGCTGGCGTCTCTGCTGGCGTCGCTTAATCAGCAGGGATATACCCTCGTGCTGGTGCTTAACCGTTTTGATGAAATTCCGGACTTTATCCAGCACGCGGGCGTCCTGGCCGACTGTAACCTGACAGAGACCGGCGAAAAAACCGCGCTGCTTAAGCAGGCGCTGATTGCCCAGCTCGCGCACAGCGAACAGCTCGACGGTATTACCCTTCCGGAACCCGACGCCCCGTCGGCGCGCCACGCGCTTGATCCCCACCAGCCGCGCATCGTGCTGCGCGATGGGGTGGTCTCTTATGACGATCGCCCGATCCTTAATCACCTCAGCTGGACGGTCAATCCAGGTGAGCACTGGCAGATTGTCGGCCCCAACGGCGCGGGAAAATCCACGCTGCTGAGCCTGATTACCGGCGATCATCCGCAGGGCTACAGCAACGACCTCACGCTGTTCGGTCGGCGTCGCGGCAGCGGCGAAACCATCTGGGATATCAAAAAACATATCGGCTACGTCAGCAGCAGCCTGCATCTGGATTACCGGGTCAGTACCACGGTACGCAACGTGATCCTCTCCGGGTATTTTGACTCCATCGGCATTTATCAGGCGGTGTCGGACAAACAGCACAAGCTGGCACAGCAGTGGCTGGACATTCTGGGCATGGACAACCGGGTTGCTGACGCGCCGTTTCATAGTCTTTCGTGGGGGCAGCAGCGACTGGCGCTGATCGTTCGCGCGCTGGTGAAACACCCTACGCTGCTGATCCTCGACGAGCCGCTGCAGGGACTCGACCCGTTGAACCGCCAGCTTATCCGCCGCTTTGTGGACGTGCTGATTAGCGAAGGTGAAACGCAGCTGCTGTTCGTTTCACATCATGTCGAAGATGCCCCCTCCTGCATCACCCATCGCCTGGAGTTTGTTCCGGACGGTGAGCACTATTACTATCGGCAAAGCAAAATCGATTAATCCCCGGAGGGCACCGCCCTCCGTTTTTCAGATAACCTGCACTAATACATTGCTATCCCGTTGATCTACAATGCCTCACGGTAGCTGAAAATCGGATTTAAAAAACAGTGTAAACGATTCCACTATTTTATCCCATGTCACACTTTTCGCGTCTATGTTATGCTATTGTAATTACATACCATAAGCCCAATGGAGCGAAATATGCGAGTTCTGGTAACAGGTGGTAGCGGTTACATCGGTAGTCATACCTGCGTGCAGCTGCTGCAAAACGGCCATGACGTCATCATTCTCGACAACCTGTGCAACAGTAAGCGCAGCGTGCTGCCTGTGATTGAACGTCTTGGCGGTAAACACCCGACGTTCGTGGAAGGCGACATCCGTAACGAAGCGCTGATGACCGAGATCCTTCACGACCACGCCATTGAAGCGGTGATCCACTTCGCGGGTCTGAAAGCGGTCGGTGAATCCGTTGCTAAGCCGCTTGAGTATTACGACAACAACGTCAACGGCACCCTGCGTCTCATCTCCGCCATGCGTGCGGCCAACGTCAAAAACTTCATCTTTAGCTCTTCCGCCACCGTCTACGGCGATCAGCCTAAAATCCCTTACGTTGAAAGCTTCCCGACCGGGACGCCGCAGAGCCCGTACGGCAAAAGCAAGCTGATGGTGGAGCAGATCCTGACCGATCTGCAAAAAGCCCAGCCGGAGTGGAGCATCGCGCTGCTGCGCTACTTCAACCCGGTCGGTGCGCATCCGTCTGGCGATATGGGGGAAGATCCGCAGGGCATTCCGAACAACCTGATGCCGTATATCGCCCAGGTGGCCGTAGGCCGCCGCGAGTCGCTGGCGATTTTTGGCAATGACTACCCGACCGAAGACGGCACCGGCGTGCGCGACTATATCCACGTGATGGATCTGGCCGACGGCCACGTTGCGGCCATGCAGCAGCTGGCGGACAAACCGGGCGTGCATATTTACAACCTCGGCGCCGGGGTCGGCAGCAGCGTGCTGGACGTAGTCAATGCCTTCAGCAAAGCCTGCGGCAAGCCGGTGAACTACCACTTCGCACCGCGTCGTGAGGGCGATCTGCCTGCTTACTGGGCCGACGCCACCAAAGCCGACAAAGAGCTTAACTGGCGTGTCACGCGCACGCTTGATGAAATGGCACAGGATACCTGGCACTGGCAGTCACGCCACCCGCAAGGCTATCCGGACTAAGGATCCGTCATGACGCAATTTAATCCCGTCGATCATCCGCATCGTCGTTTTAACCCGTTAAGCGGGCAATGGATTTTAGTTTCTCCGCATCGCGCCAAGCGCCCCTGGCAGGGGGCGCAGGAGACGCCTGCAAAACAGACCCTGCCGCAGCACGACCCGGACTGCTTCCTCTGTCCGGGCAATACGCGCGTCACCGGGGATAAAAACCCGGACTACAAAGGCACCTTCGTGTTTACCAACGATTTTGCCGCCCTGATGACCGACACGCCGGACGCGCCGGAAAGCCACGATCCGCTGATGCGCTGTGAAAGCGCGCGCGGTACCAGCCGCGTGATCTGCTTCTCCCCCGATCACAGCAAAACGCTGCCGGAGCTGAGCGTTGAGGCACTGAAAGAGGTGGTCAGCACCTGGCAGGCGCAAACTGCCGAGCTGGGTCAAACTTACCCATGGGTGCAGGTGTTTGAAAATAAAGGTGCGGCCATGGGCTGCTCCAACCCGCATCCGCATGGCCAGGTCTGGGCGAACAGCTTCCTGCCTAACGAAGCCGAGCGTGAAGACCGTCTGCAAAAAGCGTATTACGCGCAAAACGGCTCGCCGATGCTGGTGGATTACGCGCAGCGTGAGCTGGCCGACGGCAGCCGTACCGTGGTGGAGACCGAACACTGGCTGGCCGTCGTGCCTTACTGGGCCGCCTGGCCGTTTGAGACGCTGCTGCTGCCGAAAGCGCACGTGCAGCGCATCACCGAACTCAGCGACGCGCAGCGCGACGACCTTGCCCTGGCGCTGAAAAAGCTGACCAGCCGTTACGACAACCTGTTCCAGTGCTCCTTCCCGTACTCCATGGGCTGGCACGGCGCACCGTTTAACGGGGAAGAGAATCAGCACTGGCAGCTGCACGCCCATTTCTATCCGCCGCTGCTGCGCTCTGCGACGGTGCGTAAATTTATGGTGGGCTACGAAATGCTGGCAGAAACCCAGCGTGATCTGACGGCGGAACAGGCGGCTGAACGTCTGCGTGCCGTTAGCGACGTCCACTATCGCGAATCAGGAGTCTAAAAAATGAGTCTGAAAGATAAAACACAATCCCTGTTTGCTGAGAAATTTGGCTACCCTGCCACCCACGTAATTCAGGCACCTGGCCGCGTCAACCTGATTGGTGAACACACCGACTACAACGACGGCTTTGTGCTGCCGTGCGCCATCGATTACCAGACGGTCATCAGCTGCGCGAAGCGCGACGACCGCCAGGTTCGCGTGATTGCGGCGGATTACGGTAATGAGACGGACGTGTTTTCCCTCGATGCCCCGATTGTGACGCACGACAGCCAGCAGTGGTCTAACTACGTGCGCGGCGTGGTGAAGCATCTGCAGAAGCGTAACAAAAACTTCGGCGGCGCCGATTTGGTCATCAGCGGCAACGTGCCGCAGGGGGCGGGCTTAAGCTCCTCTGCGTCTCTGGAGGTCGCCGTCGGCACCGTGTTTCAGCAGCTCTATCATTTGCCGCTGGATGGCGCGCAAATCGCCCTGAACGGCCAGGAAGCGGAAAACCAGTTCGTGGGCTGCAACTGCGGCATCATGGACCAGCTGATCTCCGCGCTGGGCAAAAAAGAACACGCGCTGCTGATCGACTGCCGCTCGCTGGGCACCAAAGCCGTTCCCCTGCCAAAAGGCGCGGCTGTCGTGATCGTCAACAGCAACTTTAAACGCACGCTGGTGGGCAGCGAGTACAACACCCGCCGCGAGCAGTGCGAAACCGGCGCCCGCTTCTTCCAGCAGCCCGCACTGCGCGACGTCACGCTCAATGAATTTAACAAAGTGGCGCACGAGCTGGATCCGATTGTCGCCAAACGCGTTCGTCACGTGCTGACGGAAAATGCCCGTACCGTTGAAGCCGCGTCCGCGCTGGCGAAAGGTGATCTGAAACGCATGGGTGAGCTGATGGCAGAATCTCACGCCTCCATGCGCGATGATTTCGAGATTACCGTTCCGCAAATCGACACCCTGGTGGAGATCGTCAAAGCGGTCATTGGCGACAAAGGCGGCGTACGCATGACGGGCGGCGGTTTTGGCGGCTGCATCGTTGCGCTGGTGCCTGAGGAGCTGGTCCCTGCTGTACAGGACGCCGTGGCGAAGCAGTACGAAGCAAAAACAGGTATCAAAGAAACCTTCTATGTTTGCAAAGCATCACAAGGAGCCGGACAGTGCTAAACGAAACACCTACCCTCGCACCGGATGGTCTGCCGTATCGCCTGTTAACCCTGCGCAATCGCGCGGGGATGGTGGTTACGCTCATGGACTGGGGTGCAACCCTTCTTTCAGCACGCGTACCGATGCCGGACGGCAGCGTGCGCGAAACCCTGCTCGGCTGCGCATCGCCCGAGCAGTATGTTAATCAGTCTGCCTATCTGGGTGCATCCGTAGGGCGCTATGCGAACCGCATCGCGAAGAGCCGTTTTGAACTCGACGGCGTGCCGTACACCCTGCTTCCAAGCCAGGGTGAGAACCAGCTGCACGGCGGCCCGGACGGGTTTGATAAACGTCGCTGGAAGATTGTTCGTCAAAACGACGGCGAAGTGCTGTTCTCGCTGGATTCGCAGGACGGCGATCAGGGCTTCCCGGGTAACCTTATCGCCTCCGCGCGCTTTACATTGACCGACGACAACCGTATCGCCATTGAATACCGTGCGACGGTCGACAAGCCGTGTCCGGTTAACCTGACCAATCACGCGTACTTTAATCTGGACGGTAACCAGTGCGACGTGCGGAACCACAAGCTTCAGATCCTGGCGGATGCGTATCTGCCGGTTGATGAGATGGGCATTCCGTACCAGGGCCTCAAAGACGTGAGCGGCACCAGCTTTGACTTCCGCAGCGCGAAATCCATCGCCCAGGATTTCCTGAGCGATGACGACCAGCGCAAGGTGAAAGGCTACGACCACGCGTTCCTGCTGCAGGCTAAAGGCGATGTGAAACAACCTGCCGCACAGGTCTGGTCCACCGATGAGAAGCTGCAGATGACGGTTTATACCACCGCTCCTGCCCTGCAGTTCTACTCAGGTAACTATCTCGGCGGCACGACGGCGCGCGAACACGAAGAGTACAGCGACTGGCAAGGCCTGGCGCTGGAGAGCGAGTTCCTGCCGGACAGCCCGAATCATCCGGAATGGCCGCAGCCGGACTGCGTGCTGCGCCCGGGTGAAGAGTACGTTAGCGTGACGGAGTATCATTTTATTCCACATTAATATTCAGCCCTCCCTCTGGAGGGCTTTTTTCTGTGCGCCTTGCTGAAAATAGCGCCGATCGCAGACAAAATCATAACCCTGGATTCACAAGCATCTTACACTCAGAGACTATTTTCGCTATGGTTAGGGTTAAGCGTTGCTGCTGGCACGGCCACGGCAATATAATGAGAATTGTTATCATTCTAAAAATGCTTGAGGAGTAAGAGATGGCTATTACTAAGCTGGTTCTGGTGCGTCACGGCGAAAGCCAGTGGAACAACGAAAACCGCTTTACCGGTTGGTACGACGTTGATCTGTCCGAGAAAGGCGTAAGCGAAGCAAAAGCAGCAGGTAAACTGCTGAAGGAAGAAGGCTTCAGCTTTGATTTTGCTTACACCTCTGTGCTGAAACGTGCCATCCATACCCTGTGGAACGTGCTGGACGAACTGGACCAGGCCTGGCTGCCGGTTGAGAAATCCTGGAAACTGAACGAGCGTCACTACGGTGCGCTGCAGGGCCTGAACAAAGCGGAAACCGCTGAGAAATACGGTGACGAGCAGGTTAAACAGTGGCGTCGCGGCTTCGCGGTCACCCCACCAGAGCTGACCAAAGATGACGAGCGCTACCCGGGCCACGACCCGCGTTACGCGAAACTGACCGACGCTGAGCTGCCAACCACCGAGAGCCTGGCGCTGACCATCGACCGCGTTGTGCCTTACTGGAACGAAACCATTCTGCCACGTCTGAAAAGCGGCGAGCGCGTGATTATCGCCGCTCACGGTAACTCCCTGCGTGCGCTGGTGAAATACCTGGACAACATGGGTGAAGACGAAATTCTCGAACTGAACATCCCAACTGGCGTACCGCTGGTGTATGAGTTCGACGAAAACTTCAAGCCAATCAAACACTACTACCTGGGTAACGCGGACGAAATCGCAGCGAAAGCGGCGGCCGTTGCGAACCAGGGTAAAGCGAAGTAATTTTCGCTGACCATAAAAAAAGCGCGGAACCGTCCGCGCTTTTTTATTTGAGCCGTCAGAATTAACCGCGACGCGCTTTCACCGCATTCGCCAGCTGGCGCAGGATGGCGTCGGTATCGTCCCAGCCGATGCAGGCATCGGTCACGCTCTTGCCGTACACCAGCGGCTCGCTGCCTTCCAGGTTCTGGTTACCTTCAACCAGATGGCTTTCGATCATCACCCCAATTACCGCCTTCTCACCGCCGGCAATCTGCTGACAGACATCTGCGCCCACTTCCATCTGCTTTTTAAACTGCTTGCTTGAGTTGGCGTGGCTGAAATCGATCATCACCTGCGGTGGCAGCCCGGCTTTTTCCAGCCCGACTTTGACTTCGGCCACATGCTTTGCGCTGTAGTTCGGCTCTTTGCCGCCGCGCAGAATGATATGGCAGTCACCGTTACCGCTGGTGTTAACGATGGCGGAGTGGCCCCATTTGGTCACGGACAGGAAGCAGTGCGGTGCGCCCGCTGCGTTGATGGCGTCGATAGCCACCTTAATGGTGCCGTCAGTGCCGTTTTTGAAGCCCACCGGACAAGAGAGACCGGACGCCAGCTCGCGGTGAACCTGAGATTCAGTAGTGCGGGCACCAATTGCCCCCCAGCTCATCAGGTCTGCCAGATACTGGGGCGTAATCATATCCAGGAACTCACCGGCCGCAGGCAGCCCGCTGTCGTTAATCTCCAGCAGCAGCTTGCGCGCAATGCGCAGGCCGTCGTTGATCTGGAAGCTGTTATCCATGTGCGGATCGTTAATCAGCCCTTTCCAGCCAACGGTGGTGCGCGGTTTTTCAAAATAGACGCGCATCACGATTTCCAGCTCATCCTTCAGCTCTTCACGCAGGGTGAGCAGACGGGCTGCGTATTCTTTCGCGGCAGCAGGATCGTGGATAGAGCATGGGCCAATCACCACCAGAAGACGATCGTCATTACCTTTCAGGATCTTATGGATCGCTTTACGAGCATGAGAAACCGTGTTTGCGGCATTTTCAGTGGCGGGGAATTTCTCAAGGAGTGCTACAGGAGGTAATAACTCATTGATCTCTTTAATACGTAAATCGTCATTCTGATAATTCATCTTCGTTCCAGCTCTGCCATATCTTTAGTAATGAAAGCAATCCTTTCAATCTATCTTGTCGCTCAGGAAGTGTAAACACGGTTTTACACTTCACGCAGATAATTCCTGGAATTCGCCTAAAAATCGCCACAAAATAGCGAAAAACGAGATCTAACCTAAGCTTTTTAACTGTAACAACCATTTTTACACGCTTAAACGCGATTCCCGACTGACGTAAGTCCGTATGGCGGAATCTTTCGCCTCTGAAAAAGATGCACTGTTGGAAAAAGTTATCCAGCGTAACGACAAGAACAGGAGCACCATGATGAAAATGACAAAACTGGCAACCCTCTTCCTGACCGCCACCCTCACCCTGGCCAGCGGTAGCGTTCTTGCGGCCGAAACGGGCTCATCGGGTAACGGTGATGCAAACGCGGCTGCGTCAGCAGGCCAGGTCGCCCCTGATGCCAAACAGAACGTCGCCCCGAACAATGTCGATAATAGTCAGATCAATAATGGAAACACTAACACCGGCGGCACCATGCTGCACCCCAACGGTACCGACTCCGGCACCATGAATCATGACAGCATGAGCAAAGATGAAGTTCATAAGAACTCCATGTGTAAAGATGGCAAATGTCCCGACCCGAATGACAAAGTGGGGGATGATGCCAATACCAAAACAGATGGTACGACTCAGTAACCGGCTGTGAAATTAATGATAAAAGGAGAGCTAAGGCTCTCCTTTCTTTTTGAGTAACCTATTAAAAACGCTACACTAAAAACGATAACGAATCAGGAAAGATAACATGGCACACACACATTCCCACGCCGCTGGCGACGACAACGCTAAACGATTGCTGCTGGCCTTTGGCGTCACCGCAACCTTCATGATTGTTGAGGTCATCGGCGGTCTGGTCTCCGGCTCTCTGGCGCTACTGGCTGACGCCGGGCATATGCTTACCGATGCAGCGGCGCTACTTTTCGCCCTTCTGGCCGTACAGTTTGCCCGTCGTCCCCCCAATACACGCCATACCTTCGGCTGGCTGAGGCTGACGACCCTTGCCGCCTTTGTTAACGCGATTGCCCTGGTGGTCATTACCATTCTTATCGTCTGGGAGGCCATTCAGCGCTTCAGACATCCTCAGCCGATTGCCGGGGCGACAATGATGGTGATTGCCGTGGCAGGGCTGGTGGCGAATATCCTGGCCTTCTGGATTTTGCACCGCGGCAGCGAGGAAAAGAACCTCAACGTGCGCGCGGCGGCTCTGCATGTGCTGGGGGATTTGCTCGGTTCAGTCGGGGCGATTTTCGCCGCGCTGGTGATCCTCTATACCGGCTGGACGCCTGTCGATCCGATTTTGTCCGTGCTGGTGTCGTGTCTGGTCTTGCGCAGCGCCTGGCGGCTGCTGAAGGAGAGCGTGAATGAACTGCTTGAAGGGGCTCCGGCATCCATGGACATCGACGAGCTGAAGCGCAACCTGCGCCGTACTGTTCCGGAAGTCCGCAATGTCCACCACGTGCACGTCTGGCTGGTGGGGGAGAAACCGGTCATGACGCTCCATGTCCAGGTGATCCCGCCTCACGACCACGATGCGCTGCTCGATCGCATCCAGCACTTCCTGGAACATCACTACGACATTAGCCATGCCACCGTTCAGATGGAGTATCAGCCCTGTAGCGGACCGGACTGCCACCTTAACGAGGCGCAGTCCGGTCATTCACATCATCATGACCACTAGCTGGAAAGCGCGCGAGAGCCTCGCTCACGCGCGCTGTTAATCCACATCCGGCTACCGTTCAGCGCGATGAAGGTCAGCAACAGATATTCCAGCGACATGGCATAGACGCCCTGCAGGGCGAAGATCGCCACGCTGATAACGTTGATGATGACCCACAGGAGCCAGT
Organism: Enterobacter sp. HMSC16D10; assembly: GCF_001807145.1. Lineage (NCBI taxonomy): Bacteria > Pseudomonadati > Pseudomonadota > Gammaproteobacteria > Enterobacterales > Enterobacteriaceae > Enterobacter > Enterobacter sp. HMSC16D10. The sequence goes on along the minus strand of NZ_KV787835.1, from coordinate 53,853 downwards.
TCTCAACGTATTTACGGGTCATCAGAATCATCGCCGCAATCGACAGCACCATCATGCAGGAATCCCAGAACGGGAAAGCATCCGGCTGGAGTTCTGGCATCGTCACGTTCAGGCCGATGCCGGACATGACCGAAACGGCAATGCGGGTCAGGAACGCAAACACCGGATTGATGAAGACGGTCATTAAGCCAATGGCCACCACGCAGGCGACAAACCAGGCGATGGCTTTCGGCAAGGGCAGCCAGCGAATCTGCAGCTCTGCCTCCTGCTGGCTGTTCTGACGCGACCACGCATACCAGCCGTAAATATTGGCGGCGAAGAAGAACAGCTGCAAAAGCAGGCTGGCGTACAGCTGGATCTGGAAGAAGATAATCGCAAACAGCGTGACGTTAATCAGCCCGAACGCATAATTACTGATCTTCTCAAGGCTTGCCAGCCAGATACACAATAGTCCCGCCAGCGTACCAACGGCCTCAATCCATGACAGGTCATAGCCACCTGCACCAATCGGTATATGAACCAGAATGTTCTGTGTGCTAAAAAAATCCATCTTTTCCCCGGGGCGTAGTGAATTAAGTACGTAGTGTAGCCGCAAAATCCAGCATGCGGTTAAGCGGAATTAACGCGCCTTCACGCAGGCCAGCATCCACGTGGATTTCATGCGCCGCACCACCGGTTTCTAACCCTTCGGCAATCGCTTTCAGGCCGTTCATCGCCATCCACGGGCAATGCGCACAGCTGCGGCACGTTGCCCCCTCGCCTGCGGTAGGCGCTTCGAGAAGCTCTTTCTCCGGCACGGCCTGCTGCATCTTATAGAAGATACCGCGATCGGTCGCCACGATAAGCTGCTTGTGAGGTAAAGTCCTGGCCGCGTTAATAAGCTGGCTGGTTGAACCCACCGCATCCGCCATGTCGACAATCGACTGCGGAGATTCAGGGTGCACAAGAATGGCGGCGTCAGGATAAAGCGCCTTCATGCGCGCCAGCGCCTGCGTCTTGAACTCGTCATGAACGATACAGGCGCCCTGCCAGCAGAGTACGTCAGCCCCCGTCTGCTTCTGAACATAGTTGCCGAGATGGCGATCAGGCGCCCAGATAATTTTCTCCCCCAGACTATCCAGATATTCTATCAGCTCAACGGCGATGCTTGACGTGACCACCCAGTCTGCCCGCGCTTTCACTGCTGCCGACGTGTTCGCGTAAACCACCACGGTCCGGTCAGGGTGGGCATCACAGAAGGCCGTGAATTCGTCAATCGGACAGCCGAGATCCAGGGAACACTCCGCGTTAAGCGTGGGCATCAGAATGGTTTTTTCCGGGCTCAGGATCTTTGCCGTTTCGCCCATAAAACGCACGCCGGCAACCAGCAGCGTGGAAGCGGGATGTCGTGCACCGAAGCGCGCCATCTCCAGTGAGTCAGAAATGCAGCCCCCGGTCTCTTCCGCCAGCTGCTGAATTTCCGGGTCAGTGTAGTAATGGGCCACCATCACCGCGTCGCGCTCTTTAAGAAGACGTTTAATCTTCTCGCGGTAGAACTGCTTTTCGTCCTGGCTCAGCGGGACAGGCTTAGGCGGAAACGGATAGATTGCGGCTTCAGGATCAAACATCACACTCATTATGGCTTCTCGTTTTACGGGCTTAACAATATTGCCTTTCATTTGCCTGACATAGCAAAATGCGTGGCAATTGTGTTTTGTATACTAAACAAGATAGCGAATCTGGCGTGAAAAGTCACCGGGAATAGATGGGCGGAGCATTTGTTGTACCGCAGATAGCAAAAAGGCGCCTTTAGGGCGCCTTTCTACACTGGTGGGTCGTGCAGGATTCGAACCTGCGACCAATTGATTAAAAGTCAACTGCTCTACCAACTGAGCTAACGACCCATTCGGGTGCTGACTTCGAAGATTTTTACTCGGTACCACTTTAAAGTGGTGGGTCGTGCAGGATTCGAACCTGCGACCAATTGATTAAAAGTCAACTGCTCTACCAACTGAGCTAACGACCCCTTGCGGGATTTTTTTCTTCGAAGTGGTGGGTCGTGCAGGATTCGAACCTGCGACCAATTGATTAAAAGTCAACTGCTCTACCAACTGAGCTAACGACCCGAAATGGTGGGCGATGACGGGCTCGAACCGCCGACCCCCTCCGTGTAAAGGAGATGCTCTACCAACTGAGCTAATCACCCACTCTGTACTGCCGGAACTGCGTTAAGTGGTGGGTCGTGCAGGATTCGAACCTGCGACCAATTGATTAAAAGTCAACTGCTCTACCAACTGAGCTAACGACCCACTTTTATGCTGCTTTCACGTTGTTTGATATCCCGTGGCAACGGCGGCATATATTACTGATTTAAGAATTCTGCGCAACAAAAATTTCGATGAAGATCACTTAACTGCTTAGTAATCATGCTGCACGACCAGAAATAACGCGATTTCTGGTCATGCGATAATCATCCCATCGAATTCAGACGTTTTTGCGCCTGCTTAGCACCTTCGGTACCCGGGAATTTTGCGACCACCTGCTGATAAACCGCTTTGGCTTTCGCCGTGTCGCCTTTGTCCTGCATGATCACGCCAACCTTATACATCGCATCTGGCGCTTTCGGCGATTTTGGGTAATTTTTCACCACTGAGGCAAAATAAAACGCCGCATCGTCCTTTTTACCCTTGTTGTAATTCAACTGACCGAGCCAGTAATTGGCATTTGGCTGATAAGTGGAATCAGGGTATTTCTTAACAAAGCTCTGAAACGCAGCAATCGCGTCATCCTGACGAGATTGATCCTGCACCAGGGCAATGGCCGCATTGTAGTCCGTATTCGCGTCACCGCTCTGTACAGGCGCGCCTGTTGAGGCAGACGTATCAGCAGATGGCGCTGGCGTAGACGTCGCCGCACCGCTCTGATCGCCTGCGGCTGGTTGCGCTGCTGCACCACCACCGCTGCTCAGGCTATCTATCTGCAACAAGATTTGCTTCTGACGTTCCACAACCTGATTAAGCTGATACTGGCTTTCCTGAATCTGACCGCGGAGAGAGTCAATATCATGCTGGTTATCGGAAAGTTGTTGCTGGAGTTGGGTTAAAAGCTGGCTGTGAGCGTTAGAAATACGCTCGAGTTGAGTGACCCGGTCTTCTACCGAGCCTGAGCCGACACTACTGATTGGTGCCTGAGCAAAAGCGGCCCAGGGGGCCGCTATTCCAACCAGTAACGACAGACTCAACAGATGATGTCTGAAGTTACTGCTCATGCAATTCTCTTAGTAAACCAGTACGGCACGACGGTTTTTGGAGTAAGCCGCTTCGTCGTGACCCAGTACTGCAGGTTTTTCTTTACCGTAAGAAACGATGGAGATCTGGTCAGCAGAAACGCCTTTACCCTGCAGGTACATTTTAACAGCGTTAGCACGACGTTCACCCAGGGAGATGTTGTACTCTGGGGTACCACGTTCGTCCGCGTGACCTTCTACGGTGACTTTGTAAGATGGGTTGCTACGCAGGAAGTTAGCGTGCGCATCCAGCATCGCAGCGAAGTCAGAACGGATGTCGTATTTATCCAGATCGAAGTAAACGATGTTGTTCTGCTGCAGCTGCTGCATCTGAAGACGCGCCTGCTCTTCAGAAGACATGTTGCCATTGCCGTTCGCGTCCATACCGGTGCCGGCACCCATCATGCCTTCGCCGCTCTGGTCATTGCTGGCGTTCTTGTTAGAAGAACACGCTGCGATTGCCATTACAGGCAGAGCGATCATCAGCCCCTTCAGCACTTTGTTCAGTTGCATTTCTATGATTCCTTTAGTAATCAATTAATTATTATTTACAGATACGGCGACCAGGCAGGTGATTTTACCTGTCCATCAGTTGCCGGAATACGCGCTTTGAAACGCCCATCTGTAGAAACCAGATTCAGCACAGATCCCATCCCCTGAGAAGAGCTGTAGATTACCATAGTGCCGTTAGGTGCCAGACTTGGCGTTTCATCCAGGAACGTTGACGACAGAACTTGCACGCCACCCGCTACCAGATCTTGTTTGGCAATGTGCTGCTGCCCGCCGTTGGAGCTGACCATTACCATAAATTTACCGTCGCTGCTCACGTCTGCGTTCTGGTTCTGAGAACCTTCCCAGGTAATACGCTGCGGAGCACCACCGTTGATGTTGACTTTGTAGATTTGTGGACGGCCAGCCTGGTCAGAGGTAAACGCCAGGTTTTGACTGTCCGGGAACCATGAAGGTTCGGTGTTGTTGCTGCGACCGTCGGTCACCTGACGGATCTGGCCAGAGCCAATGTCCATCACGTACAGGTTCAGGCTACCGGTTTTTGACAGCGCAAAGGCCAGTTTAGAGCCGTCTGGAGAGAACGAAGGCGCACCGTTGTGACGTGGGAAAGACGCCACCTGACGAACCGCACCGTTTGCCAGCGTCTGGATAACCAGCGCAGAACGGCCGCTTTCGAAGGTCACATACGCCAGCTTAGAACCGTCCGGAGACCAGGCTGGAGACATCAGTGGCTGCGAAGAGCGTTTCACCAGGAACTGGTTGTAGCCATCGTAGTCAGATACGCGCAGTTCGTACGGGAACTGACCACCGTTGGTCTGCACCACGTACGCGATACGGGTACGGAACGCGCCTTTAATGCCGGTCAGTTTTTCAAATACCGCATCGCTGGCAGCGTGTGCCGCGTAGCGCAGGTACTGCTTAGTGACCTTGTAAGAGTTCTGGGCCAGAACGGTACCTGGTGCACCGCCGGTATCCACCAGCTGCCAGGCCACGTTGTAAGAACCGTCCGGATTAGGGGTAACCTGACCCACAACCACGGCATCAATACCCAGTGCAGACCATGCTGCAGGCTGAACTTCCTGCGCGCTACCCGGCTGCTGTGGCAGGCGAGAACGATCTAACGGGTTGAATTTACCGCTGTTACGCAGGTCAGCCGCCACGATGCCACCGGCATCTTCAGGTGCAGCGCCAGGACCGGCCCACTGGAACGGAACAACACCGATTGGGCGTGCCGAGTCCACCCCCTGGGTGATCTCGATACGTACTTCTGCGTGCAGTACTGCTGCCCACAGCATTAAAAAACTAAATGCTACACGTAATGCCTGCTTCATCATATCTCCCTTATCCGGGTAACCTTACCCACGATAATTTAGCAGAATGTTAACAAACTCAAATAGACAAAACTACCCGAACCCTGTGACTAAACCTGGTCTATTTTTCCCCGTTTGCACGGGGAAAATGTAACTTAAGGTTTGAAGTCCAGCGGCGCATTTTTGAAGACTTCGTAGACTGCCTGCGAAGGCGGTTTAGGCATCTTCGCCTGACGCGCTGCAGCCAGGGCCGCAGTACATAGAGCCGGGTCGCCACCTTCAGACTTAATATCCAGCAGCATGCCGTCCGGAGCCAGTTTTATACGCAACGTACACGTTTTACCGGTATAGGAAGACGCATCATAGAATCGGCTTTCAATAGCGGATTTAATCTGCGCGGCATAACCGTTGATTTCAGCCCCTGTCGCACCGTTACTCTTAGTGTTACCACTTCCGGTCGGCGCTGCGTTGTTTCCTTTCGCCCCACCGCCCGTTTTCGGCGCATTCTTACCGGAGCTCAAATCGCCGAGCAGATCGTCAACCCCTGCGGCAGCAGCGGCTTTTTCAGCGGCGGCAGCCTTTTTAGCAGCCGCTTTTTCAGCTGCTGCTTTCTTATCGGCAGCGGCCTTCTCAGCTGCAGCTTTTTTGTCAGCAGCGGCTTTTTCGGCAGCTGCTGCTTTTTCTGCCGCGGCTTTTTCTGCTGCTGCTTTCTCTGCAGCAGCCGCTTTCTTCGCGGCCTCGGCAGCAGCTTTCTTCTCTGCTTCCTGAGCGGCCTTCTTCGCGGCTTCCGCTTCTGCTTTCTTCTGAGCATCAGCTGCGGCTTTCTTCGCGGCTTCCGCTTCGGCTTTCTTCTGAGCATCAGCGGCCGCTTTCTTCGCCGCTTCGGCTTCCGCTTTCTTCTGGGCGTCTGCAGCCGCTTTCTTCGCCGCTTCTGCCGCTAATTTCGCCTGGGCATCAGCCTGTGCTTTCGCGTCCGCTGCGGCTTTTGCTGCCGCCTCTTCCGCCTGCTTTTGCTGTTCCTGTGCTTTTTTCGCGGCCTCTTCGGCTTGTTTCTGCTGCTCTGCCTGCGCTTTCGCGGCTTCCTGCGCCTGCAAACGTTCTTTCTCAAGCTGCTTCAGACGCTCCTGCTCTGCGGCCTGCTTTTCACGCAGTTCTTCCGCCTGCTGTTGCGCCTGTTTTTCACGCTGCTCTTCAGCCCGTTTTGCACTCGCCTTCTGCTGCTGTTGGCGATTATAGTTCTGTACTACCGCACCGGGATCCACCATGACGGCGTCAATGGAAGATCCTCCACCGCCGCCGGCTGATGCATCAATATGCTCGTCGAACGAACTCCAGATCAGCGCTGCAAAGAGAATAACGTGCAGCACTGCGGAGACGATTATCGCTCGCTTAAGCTTGTCGTTCTGTTCGGTTGCCTTTGACACTATCGGTTCCCAAAAACTACGCGGATGATCAAATAGGTTGGGTCATTAAGCCAACTGACTTAACACCCGCACTATGTAGCAAGTTCAGCGCTTTAATAATTTCATCGTAGGGTACGTCTTTCGCGCCACCGATTAAGAAGACCGTTTTCGGATTTGACTCCAGGCGACGCTGCGCTTCGGCAATAACCTGCTCAGGTGGCAGCTGATCCATACGATCTTTTTCTACCACGACGCTGTATTGCCCTACGCCGGAAACCTCAATGATAACCGGAGGATCGTCATTGGTGCTCACCGCCTGTGATTCTGTCGCATCCGGCAGATCAACTTCCACGCTCTGGGTAATGATTGGCGCTGTTGCCATGAAGATCAGCAGCAGTACCAACAGGACGTCCAGCAGCGGAACGATATTGATTTCGGACTTGAGCTCGCGACGACCTCGTCCACGCGATCTGGCCATGGTTTACCCCTTGTTGCTCTCGGTGCTGGTAAACGCCTGACGGTGCAGAATCGCAGTGAACTCTTCCATAAAGTTGTCGTAGTTCAGTTCCAGTTTGTTCACGCGCTGGTTCAGACGGTTGTAAGCCATAACCGCAGGAATTGCCGCAAACAGACCGATAGCGGTCGCAATCAGTGCTTCAGCGATACCCGGTGCAACCATCTGCAACGTGGCCTGCTTCACCGCGCCCAGCGCGATAAAGGCGTGCATGATCCCCCACACGGTACCAAACAGGCCGATATACGGGCTGATGGAACCGACAGTACCGAGGAACGGAATATGCGTTTCAAGGTTTTCCAGCTCGCGGTTCATCGAAATGCGCATCGCACGCGAGGCACCTTCCACCACCGCTTCCGGCGCATGATTGTTTGCACGATGCAGACGGGCGAACTCTTTGAAACCGCTATAGAAAATTTGCTCGGAGCCGGTCAGGTTTTCACGACGTCCCTGGCTCTCCTGGTACAGACGAGAAAGCTCAATGCCCGACCAGAACTTATCTTCAAACGCTTCAGCCTCACGGCCAGCGGCATTGAGGATACGCGTTCTCTGGATGATGATGGCCCAGGATGCGATTGAAAAACCAATCAAAATCAACATGATAAGTTTAACCAGAAGGCTTGCCTTCAGGAACAAATCAAGGATATTCATGTCAGTCACTGCTTAAACTCCGCGACAATAGACTTAGGAAGCGCACGAGGCTTCATTATGGTTGGATCAACACAAACAATCAGCACTTCAGCTGAGTTCAGTACGGTATTCTCTGCGTTGACTATCCGCTGCGTGAAAACAATTGAGGTCCCGCGCATTGATGTAATTTCAGTTTGGACTTCGAGCATATCGTCGAGTCTGGCAGGCGCAAAATACTCAAGCGTCATCTTGCGTACCACGAAGGCAACTCGCTCAGCCAACAGCACCTGTTGACTAAAGTGATGATGGCGCAGCATCTCTGTGCGTGCCCGTTCATAAAAAGCAACGTAGCTGGCGTGGTAAACCACACCACCGGCATCGGTATCTTCGTAATAGACACGAACCGGCCATCGAAACAGCGTTGTATTCACTTTACATCCCAGTAATGCAACAAAAGTTAGAGCTTTTAAACTTCGCTACTATACGCGCGGGAAAGATGGTTTGGAATGGGGGAAAGTAAACGGAGAGTAAATTTTTATGGGCTCGGGTAAGCCCATAACGTTAACGGACATTTCTTATTCAGAAGAAGAAGAAAATCAAACCGGCGAGTAGCACCAGATCGGCGATCAACGGGCAAAAAATTCCCTGCCAGTGAACGGCTTTCGGACGAAAGCCGACGCCGTGGATCACACCTGCGCACACCGCCCACATGATGAGGAAGCCGTGCCAGATTTCAAGCTCGCTGGTTTTCGCTGCAAAGCGCGAAGGGTCCCAGAAGATACAGCCTGCCAGCAGTAATGCCATCACTAAAGAAAGCGCCCGTAACGGGCGCTTATCCATTACCGCGTAAAGTTTCGCGATAATATTCATCAGTGTTTTTCTTCACCCGCTTTGGTCGCTTCAACGTGCTCAAGCGCCAGGGCAGTGATGACACCAAATGCACAGGCAAGAAGCGTCCCTAAAATCCATGCGAAATACCACATATTCAGCTCCTTACTTAATACATAGAGTGGGTATTGCTTTCGATATGTTCTTTCGTGATGCGACCGAACATTTTCCAGTAACACCAGATGGTGTAGGCCAGAACAATCGGAACGAACACGCAAGCAACATACGTCATCAGGTTCAGCGTCATATGGCTGGACGTTGCATCCCACATGGTCAGGCTAGCATTCAGCATGGTGCTGGATGGCATGACGAATGGGAACATCGCAATACCCGCCGTCAGGATGATGCATGCCAGAGTCAGTGAAGAGAACACGAACGCCAGCGCGCCTTTTTCCAGACGAGACGTCAACATGGTCAGCAGCGGCAGCAGCACGCCCAGCGCCGGGATCGCCCACAGCACAGGGGTATTGTTAAAGTTCACCAGCCATGCTCCCGCCTGACGCGCCACTTCTTTGGTCAGCGGGTAAGACGGTGCGGTGTGGTTAATGGCAGACGTCACCACGTAGCCATCAATGCCGTACACCACCCACACACCGGCCAGCGCGAAGCAGACCAGCGTAACCAGCGCAGCAACCTGAGCCGTCGCGCGGGAGCGCAGATGCAGCTCGCCTACGGTACGCATCTGCAGGTAGGTTGCGCCCTGAGTGATGATCATCGCCACGCTGACGACACCGGCCAGCAGACCAAACGGATTCAGCAGCTGGAAGAAGTTACCGGTGTAGTAAAGACGCATGTATTCGTCCAGGTGGAACGGTACGCCCTGCAGCAGGTTACCGAACGCCACGCCGATCACCAGCGGTGGAACGAAGCTACCGATGAAGATGCCCCAGTCCCACATGTTGCGCCAGCGGGTATCTTCAATCTTCGAACGGTAGTCGAAACCGACCGGACGGAAGAATAAAGAGGCCAGCACCAGAATCATCGCCACATAGAAACCGGAGAACGCAGCCGCGTAGACCATCGGCCAGGCAGCGAACAGCGCGCCGCCTGCGGTGATCAGCCACACCTGGTTACCGTCCCAGTGCGGGGCGATGGAGTTGATCATGATTCGACGCTCGGTGTCATTACGACCGAGGAAACGGGTGAGCATCCCCACCCCCATGTCGAAACCATCCGTGACGGCGAAACCGATCAGCAGAACGCCAACCAGCAGCCACCAGATAAAACGCAATACTTCATAATCGATCATTTGATGACTCCTGTCTTAGCGTGCCGGCTGAGTAGTCGCAGTGGACTGCTCGTAGTGATAGCGACCGGTTTTCAGGCTGCTTGGGCCAAGGCGCGCGAACTTGAACATCAGGAACAGTTCAGCCACCAGGAACAGGGTGTACAGACCACAAATCAGCAGCATGGAGAAGATCAGGTCGCCTGCGGTCAGGGACGAGTTCGCTACCGCCGTTGGCAGCACCTCACCGATCGCCCATGGCTGACGGCCATATTCCGCCACAAACCAGCCGGACTCAATCGCGATCCACGGCAGTGGAATACCGTACAGCGCGGTGCGCAGCAGCCATTTTTTCTCGCCGATGCGGTTGCGAATCACGGACCAGAAGGACGCCGCAATGATCAGCAGCATGATGATGCCGCAGCCCACCATGATACGGAATGCGAAGTACAGTGGCGCAACGCGTGGAATTGAGTCTTTGGTTGCCATCTGGATCTGCGCTTCCGTCGCATCAGAAACGTTCGGGGTATAACGCTTCAGCAGCAGACCGTAACCCAGATCTTTCTTCACGTCGTTAAACTGGTCGCGAACGGCCTGGTCGGTAGAACCGGCACGCAGCTGTTCCAGCAGCGAGTAGGCTTTCATACCGTTACGGATACGCTCTTCGTGCTGCACCATCAGCTCTTTCAGACCCGTCACCTGCTTATCAACAGAACGGGTGGCGATGATACCCAGCGCGTAAGGGATTTGAATAGCGAAGCGGTTTTCCTGCGCGTCCTGATCGGGAATACCGAACAGCGTAAAGGCAGCAGGTGCCGGCTGGGTTTCCCATTCGGCTTCGATAGCGGCCAGTTTGGTTTTCTGCACGTCGCCCATTTCGTAACCGGATTCATCACCCAGAACAATAACGGAGAGAATCGCAGCCATACCGAAGCTTGCAGCGATAGCAAAGGAGCGCTTGGCGAACGCGAAGTCACGACCGCGCAGCATGTAGTAAGAACTGATACCCAGTACAAACATCGCGCCGCACACATAGCCAGAGGCGACGGTGTGAACGAATTTAACCTGAGCAACCGGGTTCAGGACCAGCTCGGCAAAGCTGACCATCTCCATACGCATGGTTTCGAAGTTGAAATCAGACGCGATAGGGTTCTGCATCCAGCCGTTCGCGACCAGGATCCACAGCGCGGACAGGTTCGAACCTAATGCCACCAGCCAGGTCACCGCCATATGCTGGACTTTACCCAGACGGTCCCAACCGAAGAAGAACAGACCTACAAAGGTGGATTCAAGGAAGAATGCCATCAGACCTTCAATGGCCAGCGGCGCACCGAAGATATCCCCTACATAGTGGGAATAGTAAGACCAGTTAGTCCCGAACTGGAACTCCATGGTCAGACCGGTTGCCACGCCCAGTGCGAAGTTGATACCAAACAACTTGCCCCAGAACTTGGTCATATCTTTATAAATCTGTTTGCCGGAGAGAACGTATACCGTTTCCATGATGGCCAGCAGGAACGCCATACCGAGCGTCAGTGGCACAAACAGGAAGTGGTACATCGCGGTCAAGGCAAACTGTAAGCGCGACAGTTCGACTATATCTAACATCATGACTCCTTGCTCATCGCATGAAGACTCCGAGAGTGAACCCCGTCAGAAAGAGATCCACACGCATGCCCCAATACAAATTATTCGCATCCTTGTCGTCGTTATTACCCTGAAGGAGGATAAAAACGATGACGTGAGGTTACAAATACGTTAATAAAAAACTCAAATTGATACCGCAAATATAATACGCTGCAAACCCCTTACAATAAACAGGTTTTTATTGAATCACATTTACGTTTTTCGACGGTGATCAATTTATAGCAAAATTACCACTTTTCGGCCATTTTGATCGGGAACAATTTAGCGCTTTTCAGCACCTTTTTCCAAGGATTAAACTTTGATTTAAATCAAAAACAAACCTTGATGTTAACTATGTTTAATCGTGGTGAGAATGGTAAAAACCATGTTAATGATATGTGCATGTAAAGATGTGATTGGTTATCGAAGACGAAAAAAAATATAAACAGAAGTGATTTTAATTAACGCGAAACAAAAGCCTCATTTCGATGCGCGGCAAACAATAAAGCATAGTCGGGCCGGGTTATTTTTCCACGGCATTTATGCAACCCTTCGCAATTACATTTATTTTACTTTTGTCACCCCATAACTTAACACCGCGGAGTGACTATTTAATGAAAAAGGCCGCAAACAGTGCAGCCTTTTAATGATATCAGCGGTTCTCAGGCAAGAAGAAGGCTAAAGGTTCGCGACTGTCCCGGTCTGAACGCCCCGACAATCCCTTCGTCTTCACCGTGGTCCATCTGCCGTTCATTCATGTCCGTTTCGCAGCACCGCTTCACCGCTGGATTGACGGATAGCGTCGCGTCACATGCACTGGACTGTGAAGGGTTGAACAGACGAAGAATGAGCTCATCACGATCTTCCGCTTTTTTGATCGCACTGAGTACGCATCCCGTTGGCGAAAGCGCTAACAGGCTGTAACTTTCCGGCGTGGTCAACGACGCGCGATTCAGCTTCATTGCATCCCAGGGGATCTTGTTATAACACTGCACCGGCGTTAACCACGATTGAGCCTGCTGCGCGACACCCGCGTTTTCCGGCGTGCCGCTGAAGCTGAAGAGGCTAAAGCGACAGCTTAGCGGACCACGCACCTGAGCGTCCGGGACCGGCATTTTGATACCGGATGGTCTGCCGGGGCGCAGGAGCAGATCTTCTTTGCCGAGTACCCCCACGCCGCGCAGCAAGGTCAGAGCAAATGCCTTTTGTTCATCGCCCACGACTTCAAATTCACGCAGCCCCTCGGTAAATAGCGCAAGCCCGTTTCGTTTTTCCTGCAGGACGGCGTAGTTGAGTAAATTCCAGACGGGAACCGGCGCTTCTTTCCACCCCTCCTCCTGCCAGTTTTGCATCGCCGCGTCCTGCACCGGACGAGAGATCGTGCCAAACTGTGTATCCGCTAACACCTCCCGGGTCGCAAACGGCGTTGGGATGAGCACGCGAACGCGGTGGTCGTCGGCCTGATTATCCAGGCGCACCCCCACGTCAATGCGTCTGCTGTTGCGGCTTAGCGTAATTTCAAATTCAGCGTCGAGGTAGCCGTTTCGCTGGCGCGCCGCGCGTTCCGCCAGGTTTGCCGGAACGGCGATTCGATGGCGGATAACTGCCCTGCTCTGCCAGCCTTCATGCGTAACCTCAAATTCATGCTCGCCCTGCGCGGAAGTGAGTCTCCACTCTTCCCGCGAAGGCGAGTAGTCGTACTCATCGCCATCATCCGAGCTCTCTTCGATTTCCAGCACGCGGTCATAAATAAGCCCGGTTTCTTTGTCGCGCAGGCGCAGCGAACCGTCGTCATTTACGTCAATCTGCCAGAAGGCGTTTTCAAGTAAGGAGGCGGTATTTTCCCCGGGAGAGAGCACCTTCCCGGCCACGTTAGGTTCGATAAACAGCGTACGGTAGCCCATCGACGGCAATATCTGGCTGAGCTGAATATCAAACTCCATAAACGGTTCGTAATTGCCGTAGTGAACAATCTGTCGGTCAATGAGGCCCGGGTCGAGCTCTCGCGCGCTGCGGATGAAATACGGGATCTCGTTGCCTTTGTCATCCCGCAGACGGAACTGGCTGGCGCGCAGTCGAATCGTGGTGTTCATCACCTCCTCACGCGGCCAGGGCATCAGGTTGAACATCACCAGCTTATCGGCATCGCTTTGCGGCATGTTGTCGACAATCTTGCGCATATAGAAACGCGCCAGGTTATCTGCCATGTCCTCAGCCAGTTCAAAGCGGGAGACAATCTCGCGATGCACCTTGTCGCTGCAGCAGCAGCCGATGCTGTCGTGAGCGTGGTTTTTGAGGATCTCTTTCCACATCTTCTCCAGCAGGCCGTGGTGGTAGTCGAAGCCCAGCGTCCAGGCAAGCGTCGCCAGCGGCTCAAGGATATTGACAATTTTGTTCTCAATACGCGCATGGGCGATTTTGATATCCATGCGCGTGGAGCCGATGGTCCGGTGCACGCGCATGTATTTCCCGTCGATAAACTCACCTTTTAAGGTCGCCAGATCGTCGCGGTGCGCGTCGATGCGATCAAAGACCTCCTCAAACCGGCTCATCACAAATTGACGCTGAGGATAGATTTCACGCAGCTTCTCCATCACCGCGAAAATGTTCTGCTGCAGCGGCATCTGGTCGTGTCCGTTGGGCAGCAAAATCGCTTTGGTGACGGACGCCTTTTCCAGAACCTCGAAATAGCTGTCGAGCCGTTTTCGCAGCCCCGCTTCGTCCTCCGGTAAGTACTTACCAATCGCGTAGCCCAGCGGCAGCACCTGTGCCGTCACTTCACTGCCGTCCTGGCTCTGCCAGAGAAATTCGGTTTTATCGGTCCCGTGGCGTTCAGAACAACCGCGCCAGAACATCGTGCGGGTAATGCCAAACCCGTTATAGATATGCGGAAGCTGGCCGGACATGCCAAACGAATCCGGCAGATAGCCGATCTTCATCGGCTCGCCGAAGGCCATACAATCCCGGATGCCGTACATCAGGTTGCGGACAATCGACTCGCCGCTCACAATCGTGGTATCAGTCTGGGTATACCAGGGACCGATAATCAGCTTTCCACGCTCGACAAGCGCCTTCACGCGAGAGCGGTTTTCGGGCACAACGGCAAAATAATCCTCCAGAACAGCCGTCTGTCCATCGAGAACATAGTATTTGTACTCATCATCCTGCTCCAGCCGGGTCAGGATCTCTTCCATATTATTGACCAGAAGAATACGCGACTCTTCGGTGGTGAAGTACCACTCACGGTCCCAGTGCATATGCGGCGTGATATGAACGCGAGATACAGCTTTCATCTTCGTTTCCTGTTTGTGCGTTTTTACGATAAGGCGTCTTCAGTGACGTAGTTGCCCTTTTTTACCGCCTGGCGTCGCCAGAGCAGCAGAACCAGGGTGGAGATAGCGGTCCCCACCAGCGCCGCGCCAAACCAGCCCGCCGCAGCAACCACACCGCCCAACCCGGCATCGTGAAGTAAAAAGAGAGAGAAAATCCCGGCCCCCGGCGTAGACAACCCGATCCCCATCGCACCGACAGCCGCGCCTGTCACCATGGATCCGAGTACAAATGAGCCAATGACGCGAAGCGGATCTTCAATCGCCATCGGAATCGCCCCTTCGGTAATGCCCGCGAGGCCGAGCAGCCAGGTCGATTTACCGGTTTCAATTTCAAACGACTTAAACAGCTTCGGTGCCAGCATCGTTGACGCCGTGACGGTGAAGGCTGAGACCATTTTGACGGAGGCAAAGATGGCATAGGGACCGTATACCCCGTTCGCCATCGCCCCCAGGCAGAACGCGTAAGAGGCTTTGTTGACCGGGCCACCCAAATCGAATGAGCACATAAACCCGAGGATCGCCCCCAGAAGCAGCGCATTCGCGCCGGACAGACCGTTAAGCCAGACGGTGAGCGTGTTATTGAGCCAGGCCACCGGTTCGCCAATCACAAACAGCATCAGGCTGCCCGCGCCCAGCACGCCAATCACCGGATAGAGATAAAAAGTCAGAAAGCCGTTGTAGCGGCTACTGAGCCGGATGTGGTTTTTCACCCAGCGCATCAGGTAGCCCGCGATCAGCCCGCCGACGATAGCGCCAAGAAAACCGGAGCCGATCATGTTGGCAGCCAGACCGGCCGCAAAGCCCGGCGTCAGCGCGGGTTTATCCGCCAGCGAGTAGGCGGTATAGGCCGACAGGACAGGCACCATCAAAATGCCAAGCATGCCGCCGCCAAGCTTGCGGTACATCCACAGCCACGAGTTTTCCTGGTCAAACAGGTGCTGCAGGCCAAGGATTTGCGCCAGCAGTACCGATACGGCCAGCACCGTACCGCCGGCGACGATCAGCGGCACCGCAAAAGAGATGCCGCTGAGAAGCGCCTGCTTGAGTTCAGTTTTAACGCGCTTTTTCGTTTCGGTATCGACTTGCGCATGGCGCGCATCGGTAGAAGGCTTTAGCGCCAGCGCGCGCTCAATCAACGCTTCGGCATGACGCAGGGGTTCCGTAACGGGCACGGAAATGGCGGGGATCCCCTGAAAGCGCTCGCTCTCTTTGATCGCCACTTCAGCGGCAAAAATACACGCTTTCGCCTCCTGCAACTGCTGGGCAGTAATTCGCCCTTCGATGCCGTTCGCCCCCTGCTTTTCGACCACCACGTTGACGCCGAGCTTACGTCCCGCTTTCTCCAGGTACTCTGCGGCCATATAGGTATGCGCGATCCCCGCAGGACAGGCGGTGACACAGACGACGGTTGGTGCATTCACCGGCGTATCAGCCTCGTCTTCCTTCGAGACACCGTTCAGCGCATCAAGCAGATCCTCTGCCGTCTCAGCAGCCATAACGCGTTCCCGGAGGGCATCATCGGCCAGGCGAGACGTCAGCGCCGTCAGCACCTGAATATGCGTGGATCCCGCTTCAGCTGGCGGGATGGCAAGCAGGACGATCAGCTCTACGCGTTCAGGGCCGTCCACCCCCTCCCACTCCAGCGGTTCGCGCAGCGTAGCAACCGCAAAAGCCGCTTCGTTCACCGCGTTCGATTTACCATGCGGGACAGCCAGCCCTTCACCCAGGGCGGTTGGCCCCTGCGATTCGCGACGGTAGACCTCCGCCAAAAATGCCTCGCCATCGGTAATTTTGCCCAGCGCCACCAGCCGCATTGTAAGCTGGCGAATGGCCTCATCACGGCTGGCATAGTGCGCCTGCACGCAGACAGCACTGGTGTGGGTCAGAGTCGTCAGGTTCATAAGATCCTCACACATACGTTGTTATTGTCTGGCGGCAATTGTGGCAGGTCACACAATACATTTATGTGATCATTTTCACTAACAATGCAAATTTGTATTTAAGTTGTATTATTTACAAATTTTAAGCGGGAGGCATAATTCCATGAAAAGGTATTAGAAAGGCAGATTCGATGGGTAACAAACCGATGTACCGGCAAATAGCCGATGCGCTTCGCGAAAAAATCAGTGCGGGAGAGTTAAAGCCTGGCGATGCGTTACCGACGGAATCCAGCCTCCAGGAGGCATTCAACGTGAGTCGCGTCACGGTGAGACAGGCGCTGAAGCTGCTTACGGAAGAGCAGATCGTCGAGAGCATTCAGGGCAGCGGCACCTACGTAAAAGAAGAGCGCGTCAATTACGACATTTACCAGCTCACCGGATTTTACGAAAAACTGGCGGACCGGAACGTGGATACCCACAGTGAGGTGAGCATTTTCGAAGTGCTGAAAGCCGATGCAAAACTTGCCGAAAAGCTGAATCTCTCTCATGACGATAAAGTCTGGCACGTTAAACGCGTCCGCTTTATCAAACAAAAACCGGTAAATCTGGAAGAAACGTGGATGCCGCTGGCCCTGTTCCCCGACCTCGCCTGGGAAGTGATGGAGAATTCGAAATACCACTACGTTGAGCAGATCAAAAAGCTGGTTATCGATCGCAGCGAGCAGGAGCTGGTGCCGATCATGCCGTCAGAGGAGGCGATCGCCGCGCTGTCGCTCGATCCGGCAAAGCCGATCCTGGAAAAAGTCTCCCGCGGGTTTCTGAAGGACGGGCGGGTATTTGAATACAGCCGCAACGTGTTCAATACCGATGATTACAAGTTCACGCTAGTCGCCAGACGCAGGCAATAAAAAAGGCCGCTTTACAGCGGCCAACCATGTCGAAACGGACATTTTTATACTGCAACGCCCCCCTTTCGGGGAGCAGAGAGGACTTACTTAATGATGGATTTCAGTGCTTCGCCGATATCCGCCAGGCTGCGAACGGTCTTCACGCCTGCGGCTTCCAGCGCTGCGAATTTCTCATCAGCCGTACCTTTACCACCGGCGATGATCGCGCCTGCGTGACCCATACGCTTGCCTTTCGGCGCAGTCACACCCGCGATGTAACCCACAACTGGCTTGGTCACGTGTTCTTTGATGTAAGCAGCCGCTTCTTCTTCCGCGCTACCACCGATCTCACCGATCATCACGATCGCTTCGGTCTGTGGATCTTCCTGGAACAGCTTCAGGATGTCGATGAAGTTAGAACCCGGGATCGGGTCACCGCCGATGCCCACGCAGGTGGACTGGCCGAAACCGTAGTCGGTGGTCTGCTTAACCGCTTCATAGGTCAGGGTACCGGAACGGGACACGATGCCCACTTTACCCGGCTTGTGAATGTGGCCCGGCATGATGCCGATTTTGCATTCGCCCGGGGTGATAACGCCTGGGCAGTTCGGGCCGATCATACGTACGCCGGCTTCATCCAGCTTCACCTTCACGGTCAGCATATCCAGCGTCGGGATACCTTCGGTGATGGTGATGATCAGTTTGATGCCTGCGTCGATCGCTTCCAGAATGGAGTCTTTGCAGAACGGCGCCGGAACGTAGATCACGGTCGCGGTTGCGCCCGTCGCTTCTACGGCTTCACGCACGGTGTTGAACACCGGCAGGCCCAGGTGGGTGGTGCCGCCTTTACCTGGCGTTACGCCGCCAACCATCTGCGTGCCGTAGGCAATCGCCTGTTCGGAGTGGAAAGTCCCCTGGCTACCGGTGAAGCCCTGGCAGATAACCTTGGTATCTTTATTAATTAAAACTGACATTATTTCCCCTCCACTGCGGCAACAACCTGCTGAGCTGCATCCGTCAGACTTTTCGCTGCAATAATATTCAGGCCGCTGTCAGCCAGTTTTTTCGCGCCAAGTTCAGCGTTGTTACCTTCCAGACGCACAACCACCGGAACGTTAACACCCACTTCTTCTACCGCACCGATGATACCGTCGGCGATCAGGTCGCAACGGACGATGCCGCCGAAGATGTTAACCAGAACGGCCTTCACGTTGTCGTCGGAGAGAATGATTTTGAACGCTTCGGTTACGCGCTCTTTGGTTGCGCCACCGCCCACGTCGAGGAAGTTCGCTGGCTCACCGCCGTGCAGCTTAACGATGTCCATGGTGCCCATCGCCAGGCCCGCACCGTTAACCATGCAGCCGATGTTACCGTCCAGCGCCACGTAGTTCAGCTCCCACTGAGCAGCCTGCGCTTCACGCGGGTCTTCCTGAGACTGGTCGCGCATTTCGCGCAGATCCGGCTGGCGGAACAGCGCGTTGCCGTCAGCGCCCAGCTTGCCGTCGAGGCAGATCAGATCGCCCTGGGTCGTGATCACCAGCGGGTTGATCTCGATCAGCGCCAGATCGCGCTCCAGGAAAATGGTCGCCAGACCCATGAAGATCTTGGTGAACTGCTGAACCAGCTTGCCTTCCAGACCCAGTTTGAACGCCAGCTCGCGACCCTGGTAAGGCATTGGGCCTGCCAGCGGATCGATAGCCACTTTGTGGATCAGGTGCGGGGTCTCTTCCGCCACTTTTTCGATTTCCACGCCGCCTTCGGTAGATGCCATGAACACCACGCGACGGGAGCTACGGTCAACCACCGCGCCCAGGTACAGCTCTTTCGCGATATCGGTTGCCGCTTCAACCAGGATCTGGTTAACCGGCTGGCCGTTCGCATCTGTCTGGTACGTTACCAGACGCTTGCCGAGCCAATGTTCAGCAAACGCACGAATCTCTTCTTTGCTCTTAACAACCTTCACACCGCCCGCTTTACCACGGCCACCAGCGTGAACCTGACACTTAACTACCCACGGGCCGGAACCGATTTTAGATGCGGCTTCTTCTGCTTCACGCGGGGTAGTACAGGCATAACCCACCGGAGCCGGTAAGCCATACCGGGCAAACAGCTGTTTGGCCTGATATTCATGTAAGTTCATGTGTTCTATCCATCCTTCAGGGTAATCGTTATCTTCAAACCTGTAGACCGGCGCAGCGTGTGCCGGTCTACGGGGCAGGTGATGCTAAATCGTGACTAGACGTCCAGCAGCAGACGCGTTGGATCTTCGAGCAGCTCTTTAATGGCTACCAGGAAGCCCACGGACTCGCGGCCGTCGATCAGGCGGTGGTCGTAAGAGAGCGCCAGGTACATCATCGGCAGGATCTCAACTTTACCGTCTACCGCCATAGGACGATCTTTGATGGCATGCATACCCAGGATCGCGCTCTGCGGCGGGTTAATGATCGGGGTAGACATCAGCGATCCGAAGACGCCGCCGTTGGTAATGGTGAAGTTACCGCCGGTCAGGTCGTCTACGGTCAGCTTGCCGTCGCGGCCTTTCACCGCCAGCTCTTTAATGTTTTTCTCGATGTCGGCCATACCCAGGGTATCCACATCACGCAGAACCGGGGTCACCAGGCCACGTGGGGTCGAAACCGCCATGCTGACGTCGAAGTAGTTGTGGTAAACCACGTCATCGCCATCAATGGACGCGTTCACTTCCGGGTAGCGTTTCAGCGCTTCAACCACCGCCTTCACGTAGAAGGACATAAAGCCCAGACGGATACCGTGACGTTTTTCGAACGCGTCACCGTACTGCTTACGCAGGTCCATGATTGGCTTCATGTTCACTTCGTTGAAGGTGGTCAGCATCGCGGTAGAGTTTTTCGCTTCCAGCAGACGCTCGGCAACGCGCTTACGCAGGCGAGTCATCGGCACGCGTTTTTCGCTGCGGGCACCCAGAGCAGGCTGTGCTGCCGGTGCTGCCGCAGGGGCTTTCGCTTCCGCCTGAGCAGGCGCTTTCGCCAGATGCTTGTCGATGTCTTCGCGGGTCAGACGACCGCCCACACCGGTGCCTTTAATGGCTGCCGGGTCAAGGCTGTGTTCCGCCAGCAGGCGACGGATCGCCGGGCTGAGGGCGTCATTAGACTGCTCTTCCAGAGAGGCCTGCTGGCGCTGCGCTGGCGTAGAGGCTTTCTCTTCAGATTTCGCGCTGGACTCTTTGCCCGCGCTGTTGCCTTCACGCAGGCGACCCAGGATCTGACGAGAGGTGACGGTGGTGCCTTCATCTTCCAGCACCGCGTCCAGAACGCCATCCGCCGAAGCCGGTACTTCCAGTACCACTTTGTCAGTTTCGATTTCTACCAGCACTTCATCGCGCTTAACGGCATCGCCTGGTTTTTTGTGCCAGGTAGCGACGGTCGCATCTGCTACAGATTCAGGCAGGTCGGGAACAAGAATATCTACGCTACTCATTATGTATCCTTTAATTAATCGACGTTCAGCGCGTCATTGACCAGATCTTGTTGCTGCTTCTGGTGAACGGACATATACCCTACCGCCGGAGAGGCGGAGGCCGGGCGACCTGCATAGCGCAGGGCTGACCCAAATGGAATCACTTCACGGAAATGATGCTGGCTGCAGTACCATGCGCCCTGGTTGAGCGGCTCTTCCTGGCACCAGACAAAATCATGAACGTGAGCGTACGGTTTCAGCGCTTCCTGCACCGCCTGGTGCGGGAACGGATAAAGCTGTTCGATACGCACGATGGCGACATCTTTCTGATCGTTCTTACGGCGCTGTTCCAGCAGGTCGTAATAAACCTTACCAGAACACATCACCACACGCTTCACGGCCTGTGGATCCAGCTCGTCAATTTCACCGATGGCCGGCAGGAAGGTACCGTTCGCCAGCTCTTCCAGGCTGGACACCGCCAGCGGGTGACGCAGCAGGGATTTCGGCGACATGACCACCAGCGGACGACGCATACCGCGCAGCGCCTGACGACGCAGCATGTGGTAAACCTGCGCCGGGGTCGACGGCACGCAAACCTGCATGTTCTGCTCGGCGCAGAGCTGCAGATAACGTTCCAGACGCGCGGAGGAGTGCTCCGGACCCTGGCCTTCATAGCCGTGCGGCAGCAGCATCACCAGGCCACACATACGGCCCCATTTCTGTTCGCCGGAGGAGATGAACTGGTCGATCACCACCTGCGCACCGTTGGCGAAGTCGCCGAATTGCGCTTCCCAGATGGTCAGGGTGCGCGGTTCTGCCGTGGCGTAACCGTATTCGAAAGCCAGTACCGCTTCTTCAGACAGCACGGAGTCCCAGACCTTGAACTGGCCCTGACCGTTGTGCACGTGCTGCAGCGGGGTGTAGGTTGAACCGTTAGACTGGTTGTGAACCACCGCGTGACGGTGGAAGAAGGTGCCACGGCCCGCATCTTCACCGGACAGACGAACAGGAATGCCTTCGTCAACCAGCGTCGCGTAAGCCAGCGTTTCCGCGCCGCCCCAGTCGAACAGCTTCTCGCCTGCCGCCATGGCCTGACGGTCAGCATAAATTTTCGCCACGCGAGACTGCATCTCGATAGCGTCCGGCACGGTGCTGATGCGTTTAGCCAGCTCCTGCAGGCGCTTCATCTCCACCTTGTTCGGGTAGCTCTCATCCCACTCGTGGTTGAGGTACGGCGACCAGGTAAAGGAGTGCATGTTCATCGGGCGCAGCTCTTTCACTACGCATTCACCCGCGTCCAGCGCGTCGCGGTAGAGGTTGACCATTTCGGTCGCATCTTCCAGCGTCGCCACTTTGTCGCTCTCCAGCTTGTCAGCATAGATTTTGCGCGGGGTCGGGTGTTTTTTGATTTTCTGATACATCAGCGGCTGGGTTGCACTTGGCTCATCCGCTTCGGTGTGGCCGTGGCGGCGGTAGCAGAAGAGGTCAATGAACACATCGCGTTTGAAGGTATTACGGAAGTCCAGCGCCAGGCGGGTCACGAAAGCCACGGCTTCCGGGTCATCCGCGTTAACGTGGAAGATCGGCGCCTGAACCATCTTACCGATGTCGGTGCAGTACGGGGTAGAACGTGCGTCCAGCGGGTTAGAGGTGGTGAAGCCCACCTGGTTGTTGATCACGATGCGAACGGTACCGCCCACTTCGTAACCACGCGCTTTGGACATGTTCAGGGTTTCCTGCACCACGCCCTGCCCTGTCACCGCCGCATCACCGTGGATGGTGATTGGCAGAACTTTGTTGCTGCTCGGCTCGTCCAGACGATCCAGACGCGCGCGCACGGAACCGATAACCACCGGGCTGACGATCTCGAGGTGCGACGGGTTAAACGCCAGCGCCAGGTGAACCAGACCGCCTTCGGTTTCGATATCTGACGAGAAGCCCATGTGGTACTTCACGTCGCCGGTGCCGAGGTGTTCTTTATGTTTGCCCGCGAATTCGTCGAACAGGTCCTGCGGTTTTTTACCCAGCACGTTGACCAGTACGTTCAGACGACCACGGTGTGCCATGCCCAGCACCACTTCACGGGTGCCGCTCTTGCCTGCGTGACGAATCAGCTCTTTCAGCATCGGCACCAGGGCGTCGCCGCCTTCCAGCGAGAAGCGTTTTGCGCCCGGGAACTTCGCGCCCAGATAGCGCTCAAGGCCTTCCGCTGCGGTCAGTTCGCTGAGGAAGCGTTTTTTCTCGTCAGCCGAGAAGGTCGCGTGGCCCGCTACGGATTCGATACGCTGCTGGATCCAGCGCTTCTCTTCGGTAGAGGTAATGTGCATGTATTCCGCGCCGATGGAGCCGCAGTAGGTTTGCTTGAGCGCGTCAATCAGATCGCCCAGCTTCATCGTGTCTTTGCCGATGGCAAAGGAACCTACGTTAAAGCTTTCCTGGAAATCGGCCTCGGTCAGATCGTGATACGCCGGATCGAGATCGGCCACACGGTCTTGTTTCCACAGTCCCAGCGGATCGAGATTCGCATGCTGGTGACCACGGAAGCGATAAGCGTTGATAAGCTGCAGGACTTTAACCTGCTTCGCATTGGTGTCAGGGTCGGAAATCGCAGAAGAGTAACGTGAGGCATCCTTCGCCAGACGACGGAAATAATCACGTGTTTTGGAATGGAATTGATCCGGTTTGACCCCTGTACCAGGCAACTGCTGGAACATGGAACGCCAGTTTGCGTCCACTGAGTCAGGATCGGTTAAGAAGTCTTCATAGAGCTGTTCTATCCAGCTCTGGTTGGCACCAGAGAGGTAAGAAGAGTCCAGCCAGGCTTTCATTGCGCCGTTCTGCATCGTGATCCCTTAAGCATTTTTATGCTTACTTTCGCCGTAGAAACTACCACGCACACCACGTGTACGTGCCGGGGTTCACCTGCGAGCTCTTTTCATTTGGCCCGCGAAGGAACCTTTAGAAACTGTCTGGACTTCAGGGTAGTACAGGGCAGTTTTTAAAGGTTTCTGCATTTTGCCCGGTGGCGCTACGCTTACCGGGCCTACAGTTTCGTAAGCCGGATAAGCGCAGCGCCATCCGGCAACGTTACTTACGCACTGCGCTGCAGCAGCATCGACTTAATATGGCCGATGGCGCGCGTCGGGTTCAGCCCCTTCGGACACACACTGACGCAGTTCATGATGCTATGGCAGCGGAATACGCTGAAAGCGTCACTCAGTCCTTCCAGACGGCTGTCGGTTTCGGTGTCGCGGCTATCGATCAGGAAGCGATAGGCAGCCAGCAGACCGGCCGGGCCGATAAACTTGTCCGGGTTCCACCAGAACGACGGGCAGGACGTAGAACAGCATGCGCAGAGAATACACTCGTACAGACCATCGAGTTTTTCACGCTGCTCAGGAGACTGTAAGTGCTCACGAGCCGGTGGATTTTGCCCATTATTCAATAAGTAAGGCTTAATCTTCTCATATTGTGCATAGAATTGCCCCATGTCTACCACCAAATCACGCACGACCGGCAGGCCTGGCAGAGGACGGATAACAATTTTCTGACCAGGACGCTGCAACGCTGAAATTGGCGTGATGCAGGCCAGGCCATTTTTGCCGTTCATGTTCACACCGTCAGAACCACACACCCCTTCACGGCAGGAGCGACGGAACGACAGGGTTGGATCTTTTTCTTTCAGCTGGATTAAGGCATCCAGCAGCATCATGTCGCGACCTTCTTCCGCTTCCAGGGTGTAGTCCTGCATGCGCGGAGCGTCATCAACATCCGGGTTATAACGATAAACTGAGAATTCGAGTTTCATTATCCTGTCTCCGCATTAGTAAGTACGAATCTTCGGCGGGAACGCCGGACGCAGTTTCGGTTCCATGTTGACGCTACGACGCGTCATGGTTTCCGACTCTGGCAGATACAGGGAATGGCACAGCCAGTTTTCGTCATCACGTTCCGGGAAGTCGAAGCGGCTATGCGCGCCACGGCTTTCGGTACGGAAGTTTGCCGACATCGCGGTCGCGAACGCGGTTTCCATCAGGTTATCCAGCTCCAGGCACTCAACGCGCTGGGTGTTGAACTCGCTGGAGGTGTCGTCCAGACGGGCATTTTTCAGACGCTCGCGGATCGCTTTCAGCTGCTCAAGACCTTTGGCCATCGCGTCGCCTTCACGGAATACCGAGAAGTTGTGCTGCATGCATTCCTGCAGCGCTTTACGGATTTCCACCGGATCTTCGCCGTTACGGTTGCCGTTCCAACGGTTGAGACGCTCAAGAGAGGCATCAATTTCGTCGTCGGTCGCGTCACGCAGCGCGCCCTGCTCGGCAATGGATTCCTGCAGATGCAGACCCACCGCACGACCAAACACCACCAGGTCCAGCAGGGAGTTGCCGCCCAGACGGTTTGCGCCGTGTACGGATACGCAGGCAATTTCGCCCACCGCGAACAGGCCAGGAATGACCACGTCTTCGCCCTGCTCGTTCACGGTCAGCGCCTGACCGGTCACTTTGGTCGGAATACCGCCCATCATGTAGTGGCAGGTTGGAATAACCGGAATCGGCTCTTTCACCGGATCGACGTGCGCGAAGGTGCGGGACAGTTCCAGGATGCCCGGCAGACGGGATTCCAGCACTTCTTTACCCAGGTGGTCGAGCTTCAGCTTGGCGTGTGGACCCCAAGGGCCGTCACAGCCGCGGCCTTCACGGATTTCGATCATGATGGAACGCGCCACCACGTCACGACCCGCCAGGTCTTTCGCATTCGGGGCATAACGCTCCATGAAGCGCTCGCCGTGTTTATTCAGCAGGTAGCCACCTTCACCACGGCAGCCTTCTGTTACCAGCACGCCTGCACCGGCGATACCGGTTGGGTGGAACTGCCACATCTCCATATCCTGCACCGGCACGCCCGCGCGGATAGCCATACCGACACCGTCACCGGTGTTGATGTGGGCGTTGGTAGTGGACTGGTAAATACGGCCTGCACCGCCGGTCGCCAGCACGGTTGCACGGGCTTTGAAGTAGACCACTTCACCGGTTTCGATGCACAGCGCGGTACAACCAACGATGGCACCATCGGCGTTTTTCACCAGATCCAGCGCATACCATTCGGAGAAGATGGTGGTGTGGTTTTTAAGGTTCTGCTGATACAGGGTGTGCAGCAGCGCGTGACCGGTACGGTCAGCCGCCGCCGCGGTGCGTGCCGCCTGCTCGCCGCCGAAGTTTTTCGACTGGCCGCCAAACGGACGCTGATAGATGGTGCCATTTTCCAGACGGGAGAACGGCAGACCCATGTGGTCCAGCTCCAGAATCGCTTCCGGGCCGGTTTTACACATATATTCGATGGCATCCTGGTCACCGATGTAATCGGAACCTTTTACCGTGTCATACATGTGCCATTCCCAGTTATCTTCATGGGAGTTACCCAGCGCAACGGTAATACCGCCCTGCGCAGACACAGTATGGGAACGGGTTGGGAAGACTTTAGAGAGCAGCGCACAGCTCTGGCCACTCTGGGAAATTTGCAGTGCGGCACGCATACCTGCGCCACCGGCACCAATCACAACAGCATCAAATTCTCTGACTGGCAGTTTCATTACACACCCCACACCACAACGAATCCATAAATAACGTAAACCCCCAGTGCAACGACAATGGCCAGCTGCAGCGGGAGGCGAATCGCCAGCGGTTTAACGTAATCGGTCAACACCTGCCACATGCCAATCCAGGCATGAATAAGGATGGAGAAAAGAGCCAGCAGGGTGAACACTTTGGTGAAGGCGGATCCGAAGAACCCACTCCAGATTTCCCACGTCAGCGTGCCGCTGGTCGCGAAGAAACCGATCATATAGATGATGTAGAGGGTGAGAACGATGGCGGTAGCACGGACCAGAATGAAGTCATGTACGCCGTTGCGTCCTAATGCGGAGGCGTTGCTTACCATACGAGAACTCCTGCGAGAAGTGAAAGCACGACTGTAATCACAAATGAAATGTTAGCGGAGCGCTTCCCGGCTTCGAAAGTCTCTTCCAGGTAGCCAAAGTCCATCAGCATATGGCGAACACCCACCACAACGTGGTACGCCAGCGCGGTCAGAATGCCCCACATGATGAATTTCACGAAGAAGCTGTTCATGATGGCAGAGGCCTGGAGGAATCCTTCAGGGGAAGAGAGGCTGGTGCCCAGTAACCACAGCAGAATACCGACCGCCACAAACGTAATCACACCAGAAACGCGGTGCAGAATGGACGCTATTGCTGTTACGGGGAACCGGATCGTTTTCAGATCCAGATTGACAGGTCTTTGTTTTTTCACATTTCTTATCATGAATAACGCCCACATGCTGTTCTTATTGTTTCCTTCCTCCGGACTGCGATGCGGGTCAGACAGCGTTCCTTTTCTATAACTGCGCGTCATGCAAAACAGTGCTTCCAGATGCTTAAACGACACATTACAACGCTGGGTGGCTCGGGATTGCAGGGTGTTCCGGAGACCTGGCGGCAGTATAGGCCGTTCACAAAATCATTACAATTAACCTACATACAGTTTGTCGGGTTTTCTCTGGAACAGTGATCAGGGTCACGATAACAACATCTTTTTAATTTTTAATCATCTGATTTGACAAATGTTAAACAATATTGTTACAAACGTCATCAGAAAAGGCATATAATGCGCAAAAGTTATGAGGTCTCTCTTTCACCTGACAAATAGTTATGTAACAGTGTGATGGTATTGACCGAAGTTATCAGGACAGTTATTAGTGATATACAGGTTTGAATAATTCGGACTGCAAAAACGCTGATTTGCTGTTGTTTCACTGAAATTTCATTCGTTTACCTGCAAGGCGCCATAGCTCTGTACCCTGGTTTGTCCTCGTGAGCTGAGCGGTAAGCCAAATAACAATCTGGTAACGGTGATTAACAGCTGAAAGCAAATCCGGTAAAGCGCAGTCTTAAGCATAAGGCGCTAAGGAGACCGTAAATGGCTGATACAAAGGCAACGCTCACCCTAAATGGTGACACTGCTATTGAACTGGATGTGCTAAAAGGCACGCTCGGTCAGGATGTTATTGATATCCGTACGCTGGGTTCCAAAGGGGTATTCACCTTTGACCCTGGATTTACCTCTACCGCATCTTGCGAATCCAAAATCACCTTTATCGACGGTGACGAAGGTATCCTGCTCCATCGCGGCTTCCCTATCGATCAGTTAGCCACCGAATCCAACTATCTGGAAGTGTGCTACATCCTGCTGAACGGCGAAAAACCGACGCAGGCCCAGTTCGATGAATTTAAAACCACCGTGACCCGTCACACCATGATCCATGAGCAGATTACCCGTCTGTTCCATGCGTTCCGTCGTGACTCTCACCCAATGGCGGTGATGTGCGGGATTACCGGTGCGCTGGCAGCGTTCTACCACGACTCCCTTGACGTGAATAACCCGCGTCACCGTGAAATCGCCGCTTACCGTCTGCTGTCCAAAATGCCTACCATGGCGGCGATGTGTTACAAATACTCCATCGGCCAGCCGTTTGTGTATCCGCGTAACGACCTCTCCTACGCGGGCAACTTCCTGCGCATGATGTTCTCCACGCCGTGCGAAGAGTACGAAGTGAACCCGGTTCTGGAACGCGCGATGGACCGTATTCTGATCCTGCATGCTGACCACGAACAGAACGCCTCGACCTCAACCGTTCGTACCGCAGGCTCTTCAGGCGCGAACCCGTTCGCCTGTATCGCTGCGGGCATTGCCTCCCTGTGGGGACCGGCGCACGGCGGCGCCAACGAAGCGGCGCTGAAGATGCTGGAAGAGATCAGCACCGTTGAGCACATTCCTGAGTTCGTGCGTCGCGCGAAAGACAAGAATGACTCCTTCCGCCTGATGGGCTTCGGTCACCGTGTTTACAAAAACTATGACCCGCGCGCCACCGTGATGCGTGAAACCTGCCACGAAGTGCTGAAAGAGCTGGGTACCAAAGATGACCTGCTGGAAGTGGCGATGGAGCTGGAACACATCGCGCTGAACGACCCGTACTTCATCGAGAAGAAACTCTACCCGAACGTCGATTTCTACTCTGGCATTATTCTGAAAGCGATGGGCATTCCGTCTTCCATGTTCACCGTGATCTTCGCCATGGCGCGTACCGTAGGCTGGATTGCGCACTGGAACGAAATGCACAGCGAAGGCATGAAGATCGCCCGTCCTCGTCAGCTGTATACCGGCTACGAGCAGCGTGATTTTAAGTCTGACCTGAAGCGCTAAAAGTTAAGCCCGGTGGCGCTACCGCTTACCGGGCCTACAAATGCGAAACATAGGCCGGGTAAGGCGTAGCCGCCACCCGGCTTTTTTATTTTTGACAATGTGGACACCAGTAAAAGGGTCTCGAAGAGAGCATAATCCTGTCGATAATCCCGCCGCACCGCTCGCACTTCTTCCCCGCCCGATGAAACACCTTGAACCGGAACAGCGCCCCGTGGTGCTTGTTTTCATCTACGATGCCACGCGTGTTGTACGACAGCCGCGGAATGTCCAGCAGCGCGTGGGACAGCGCCTCCAGCTGTTCATCGCTCAGCTGAGAAGCTTTGTGCTGCGGTGCCAGCCCGACTTCCCAGAGGATCTCCACCCGCAGGTAGTTGCCAAGCCCGGCGAGAAAGGCCTGGTCAAGGAACAGGCCGGAAAACTGCCGGTTGCGGAATGTGGGCGATAGCAGCCGGGCCTTCACATCGCTCGCCGTCAGGCGCATATCCAGCACGTCCGGCCCAACCCGCTGTAAGAACGGGTGCGTGAGCAACTGCTCAGGCGTTAACATTTCGATATCAGAGGCGCTATAGAGCAGGATCGCCTTATCCGCCGTTTGCAGCCTGACGCGCAGCACGCGGGTCGTTTGCGGCTGTTCACCCGCCTCCACCACGCGCCACACGCCGTAAAGCTGGTTATGGCTATATAACGTCAGGTTATGGGAAAAGTGCGTGAGCAACGCTTTGCCGCGCGTTTCAATATGCGTTACCGACTGCCCCACCAGCTGTGATTCAAACGGTTTCAGTTGAGGAAAAGCAAACCAGACCTCCGTCAGCGGTTTGCCCTTTATCGCCGCCTCGAGGCTATCCGCCGCGCGGCGGATCTCCGGGCCTTCTGGCATTTTTCTGTCCTTTTATGATTAATCTGCGCTGACAAGAATGCCCTCTTCAGCGAACGCGGCCCGCAGGCGGCGCGCGAACTGGAGCGCATGCTCGCCATCGCCGTGTAAACATACCGTATCAGCCTGAACGTGCGCCGTTGTGCCATCCACGGCGGTCACTCGCCCGTAGCGCACCATCTCCAGCGTCTGCGCCAGCGCTTTCGCTTCATCGGTAATCAGCGCACCGGCTTGCGTGCGCGGAACCAGACTGCCGTCCGGCATGTATCCCCGATCGGCAAACACCTCCTGCCGCGTGGTCAGCCCCAGCCGTTCTCCGGCACGAATAAGCTCACTGCCCGCCAGGCCGACCAGAATCAGCTGCGGATTACAGTCCCGCACCGCACGGGCAATCGCCGCCGCCAGCACCGGGTCTTTTGCCGCCTGGTTATAGAGCATACCGTGCGGCTTCACGTGACGCAGTACGCCCTTCCCGGCGCGAACCATCGCCTCCAGCGCGCCAGTCTGGTAGAGCACCTGCGCGTAGACCGTCTCAGGCGGCAGGTCCATCGCGGTGCGACCAAAGTTATCCCGGTCAGGGAAGCTCGGGTGAGCGCCAATCGCCACGCCATTTTTGATGGCATGACGCACGCTCTCCAGCATGGTTTGCGCATCGCCCGCGTGAAAGCCGCAGGCAATATTGACCGAAGAGACCAGCGTCATCAGCGCCGCGTCGGCGCTGCCGCCCTCGCCCAGATCGGCGTTTAAATCAATCTTTACCATCGAGCCTCCACGCCAGCTGTTCGAGATAGCGCTGCTGATCCTGCCGCGCCTTTAGCGCTTCCTCCAGCGAACACTGCACGAAGTGAATCGGCTGACCGAGGGGAATTTGCGCCAGATGGTAGCGATCGGCTTCAATAATGCAGGCAATTCGCGGATAGCCCCCCGTCGTCTGCGCGTCGTTCATTAAGACGATCGGTTGCCCGTTGCCTGGAACCTGAATCACGCCGGGCAACAAACCGTGGGAGAGCAGTTCCCGGTCGGTGGTCCGGATCAGCGGCTGCCCCTGCAGACGATAGCCCATTCGGTTACTCTGCGGACTAAGCTTCCACGGCGCGCGCCAGAAAGACTCTTTTGAGGCCTCGTCGAACTCATGATATTCCGGCCCCGGTAAGGCGCGGATCTGGTTTCCCCAGAGAAGTTGTTTCACCCCCTGAGCCGTCGAGAAGTGACGCGAAGAGGGCTTAATCGCCAGGCGATCGCCGTCGCGCAACAGACGTCCTTCGTGACCGCCTATCCCGGCTTTCTGATCGGTACTGGATGAGCCCAGCACCTCAGGCACATCAATGCCGCCAGCCACCGCGAGATAGCTACGCACGCCGTGCAGAGGACGCTTTAAGGTCAGACGCTGCCCGGCTTTCGCCCGCAGACGCCAGCCGGTCCACACCGCTTTGCCGTCCAGCGTGGCATCACAGCCGGCGCCGGTGAGCGCGAACCAGGTCTCCTGACCAAACTCAATGACACACTGGCCGAGCGTAATTTCGAGCGCCGCCGTGCTGCCGGGGTTGCCCACCAGCACGTTAGCAATTTCCAGCGCTGGACGGTCCAGCGCGCCACAATAGCTCACGCCGGACTGGCGCATGCCAAAGCGCCCGGCATCCTGTACGGAGGTGTAAAGCCCGGCGCGAATAAGCGTTAACATACCCCCTCCTTCTGCGGGATAAAGCGAAGGGTGTCGCCCGGGCGCAGGAGTATTGGCGACGCCAGCGCGGGGTCAAATAACGGGGTGGAGGTATGCCCAATAAGCTGCCAACCACCGGGCGAAGCCAGCGGATATACGCCGGTCTGCTCGCCACCAATCGCGACCGTCCCCGCCGGTACGCTCAGGCGCGGTTCAGCGCGGCGCGGCGTATGCAGCCGGGGAGATAATCCCCCCAGATACGGGAATCCGGGCTGGAATCCCAGGAACCAGACGACGTAATCCACCGAACTGTGCAGTTCAACCACCTGCTTTTCGGTGAGCCCGCAATGGTCTGCGACCACACCAAGATCCGGTCCCCCCGTACCGCCATAAACGACCGGGATCTCAATGGCACGCGATTCCGGCTCCAGCGCCTCGCTCTCTTCCCACCAGCGCTGTAAACGCTCGATGGCATCCAGCGCCAGCGTATGCGGACTACGCAGCACCACCGTGATGTTATTCATCCCCGGAATGGCTTCAACCACGTCCGGCAGATCGACCAGACGCTGGGTTAGCCGCCAGATACGCTTTTGCGTGGCAAGGGTCACCGGCGGCTCGAGCTCCAGAACCACTGCCGTTTCTCCCAGAAGATAACAACGCGCTCGCTGCACTCAGGCACCTCTCATCAGGCCGGATTAGGGATATCAATAAAGGTTACATCCAGATCGGTATTTTCCGTCAGCCACTCGCTGAGGGCCCGAATGCCGCCGCGCTCGGTGGCATGATGACCGGCCGCGTAGAAATGCAGCCCCTGTTCACGCGCCGAATGAATGGTCTGCTCGGAAACCTCGCCGGTGATAAAGGCATCAACACCGAAGCGCGCGGCGCTGTCGATAAAGCCCTGCCCGCCCCCGGTGCACCAGGCAACGCGTTTTACCAGGTCCGCGCCCGTATCGCCGCACCACAGCGGGCGACGCCCCAGGCGCGCTTCAATCCACGAGGCCAGCTCCAGTCCGGGAACCGGCATCGCCAGCTCGCCCCACGGCACCAGCGGCTCGATTTCGCCCATTACGGTAATTCCCAACAGCTGCGCAAGCTGAACGTTGTTGCCCAGTTCCGGGTGTGCGTCCAGCGGCAGGTGGTAACCGTACAGGTTGATGTCATTTGCCAGCAACGTTTTCAGGCGGTTGCGCTTCATGCCGCGAATAATCGGTGATTCGTTTTTCCAGAAGTAGCCGTGATGGACAATCACCGCATCGGCTTCCTGACGGACAGCCTCGTCCAGCAGCGCCTGGCTTGCCGTGACGCCGGTGATAATTTTCTGCACCGTTTCGCGCCCTTCTACCTGCAGGCCATTTGGGCCGTAGTCGCTAAAGGAGGCGGTATTGAGTTTTTCGTTAATCAGGCGTTCCAGTTCACTGTTTTTCATCTTTATGCTCTCAAACTTTTCGGGCGGCTTCGTACGCCGCCAGCGTGGCGGTGCGCGCCTGTTTATGGTCAACAATCGGGCGGGGATAATCGAGCTTTACGCCCTGTTTATCCGCCCATGCCCACGGGTCGTGGATCGCTTTCGCAGGAACGTTCCTGAGCGCGGGCAACCAGCGGCGGATAAAGTCGCCGTTGGCATCAAATTTTTGCCCCTGAGTGGTCGGATTAAAAATCCTGAAATAGGGAGCCGCATCGGTGCCGGTAGAGGCCGCCCACTGCCAGCCGCCGTTATTCGCAGCGAGATCGCCGTCGATCAGCTGAGAGATAAAATAGCGCTCTCCGATACGCCAGTCGATAAGCAGATCCTTCACCAGAAAGCTGGCGGTAATCATTCGCAGGCGGTTGTGCATCCACCCGGTTTCATTCAGCTGGCGCATGGCGGCATCAACAATCGGATAGCCCGTTTCCCCTTTTTGCCAGGCCTGTAAACGTGCCTCATCGTGCTGCCATTTTACGTTGTCGGTCCAGGGGATGAACGGACGATGCTTACAAAGATCGGGATGATACGTCATCAGATGGCGATAGAATTCACGCCAGATGAGTTCGTTCAGCCACACCGAACCCGCCCCACCGTCCATCGCCTGCGGCTGCTCGGCCAGAAGACGATGTAAACACTGGCGAGGAGAGAGTACGCCCAGCGCCAGGCTTGCCGATAAGCGGCTTGTCCCTTCAATCGCCGGGAAATCCCTGCGCGCGTCGTACTCTCCCGCGCCCTGTTTGCAAAACTGGCGCAGCTTCGCAATTGCTGCCTTCTCGTTTGCGGGGAACAGAAGCTCATCGAATGCCTGTTGGGGATAGTTAAACGTTAATTCAGGCAGCGTGGTTATAGCTTCCCCTCTGGCTGCGGGTGCGGGTACGCACTCCGGCAGCGCCTCTTTCAGACGTTTAACAAAAGCATTTTTAAACGGCGTGAACACTTTATACATTTCATGGCCGCCGGTCATGACGCTGCCCGGTGCCAGCATTACGCTGTCATCAAATCCTTCACAAACCACCTCGCCCAGAATGTTCTCCAGTTGGCGATCCCGCAGCCGTTCGTTCAGCTCGTACTGGTAGTTATAAAAAAGATGCGTGACGCCGTTCTGCTGACATACCTCCCGCAACATCTTAAGCTGCGCGGCAAAGTCACTGACCTCTTTGTAGATCAGCGGGATACCTTTTTCAGCCAGTGAGTGTTGCAGATCGTTCAGATGCGATTTGAGGTAAGCCGCCTGCCGCGGGGCCATATCATGCTGCTGCCACTGTTCGGGCGTAGCGATAAACAGCGCCAGCACGCTGGCGTCATCGGAACGGCAGGCTGCCGCGAGTGCGAAGTTGTCATGTACGCGCAGGTCCGCGCGAAACCAAACCAGATGGGTGGGCATAAAACTCCAGGCTATTGTCCATTATGTCCATAAGGGCATGCCGTAAAAGGAAAAAGCATGCATTGAACTACTTTGCCATGAAGTGTAGACGGGATGAAATAAAAAAGGCCGCCCAAGGCGGCCTTACAGACTAATGACAAGGTGCATGCTGTGCATTTCGCCCGGCGGCGCTACGCTTGCAAGGGCCTACAATGAAACATGCAATGCATTGATCTCTTTGCCCTGTGTAGGCCGGGTAAGCGCAGCGTCACCCGGCAAGAAAGACGGCTATTATGTGCCTGTAAACCCTGACGAGGGGCTATCGCTCCCCCCGGCGTTTTTTTCTGGGTGTCGTCTTAGTATCAGTAAAAATCGCAGGTCGCTTTCTCGGCCTGATCCATCCACACCGGCTTCTCGCTGGTTTTCGCCCAGACGCGGTGCAAATAGCTATAAAAACGTGCACGATCTTTCCAGAACAGCATCACCGGCAGAGCCAGCACGCCAGCCACTACGGCGAAAGCGCGGCGCATGAACACGATATGAGCCGGAAACTCTTTATAAAGATCCATATTTTTCTCCCCTATAGTTGGCCGGAAACGTCATCCGGAAAATTCAAAATCTGTGACCTGGCTAAAATAATATCGCTTTGTTTGTAATTTTACTACTCATCCGACCACTTATTTTCGTCCGTTTAGCCAAAATTTACATTCACGCCGTAATTAAGTTACAAAAAAGTTAACGATTTACTTATCAATAGTTAAATTGTGGGCTTTGCCATTTTTATACTTTTTTTACACCCGCCCTTCTCATTTTTGCGAAATCTTTGCGCCATAAATCCTACCGTTAGCACAACAACAAAAGTCACCCGGAGGTGGATTGTGAGTGCAGGTCTCATTGCTGGCATCGTGCTGGTGTTCCTGTTATTGGGTTATCTGGTTTATGCCCTGATTAATGCGGAGGCATTCTGATGGCTGCTCAGGCGTTTTTGCTTATTGCCAGTTTCTTAGTGGTGTTGTTCGTCCTGGCAAGGCCACTGGGCTCGGGGCTGGCACGGCTGATCAATAACGTTCCCCTGCCCGGCACGGGAAGCGTTGAAAAAGGGATCTGGCGCGTACTGGGTATAGACGATCGGGAGATGAACTGGCGTGACTATCTGATCGCCATTCTGCTGCTGAATATCGTTGGCCTCATCGCGCTTTTTGCCATGCTGATGTTGCAGGGTGTCCTGCCTTTGAATCCGCAGCAGTTACCGGGCCTGTCCTGGCATCTGGCGCTAAACACGGCGGTCAGTTTTGTCACCAACACCAACTGGCAGTCCTATGCCGGTGAAACCACGCTCAGCTACTTCAGCCAGATGGTCGGGTTAACCGTGCAGAACTTCCTCTCTGCCGCCAGCGGTATTGCGGTGATCTTCGCGCTAACGCGGGCGTTTGCGCGCCAGAAAGTGAGCACGCTGGGTAACGCGTGGGTGGATCTGACGCGCATTACGCTGTGGATCCTGCTGCCGATTGCGCTGCTGATCGCACTGTTCTTCATTCAGCAGGGCACCCTGCAAAACCTGCTGCCTTACGCACCTTATACCTCGCTGGAAGGCGCAAAACAGCTCCTGCCGATGGGGCCAGTGGCGTCGCAGGAAGCCATCAAAATGCTCGGGACGAACGGTGGCGGCTTCTTCAACGCCAACTCCTCGCACCCGTTCGAAAACCCGACCGCCCTGACCAATTTTGTGCAGATGCTGGCGATTTTCCTGATCCCCGCCGCGCTCTGCTTTGCCTTTGGCGACGTGGTCAACGATCGCCGTCAGGGGCGTACCCTGCTCTGGACCATGTCGCTGATCTTTGTGGTCTGTGTTGCGCTGGTGATGTGGGCCGAATGGCAGGGTAATCCGCACTTCCTCTCACTGGGTGCAGATAGCGCAATCAACATGGAAGGTAAAGAGAGCCGCTTTGGCATTCTCGCCAGCAGCCTGTATGCGGTGGTCACCACGGCAGCGTCGTGCGGGGCCGTCAATGCCATGCATGATTCCTTTACGGCGCTGGGCGGCATGATCCCGATGTGGCTGATGCAGATTGGCGAGGTGGTGTTTGGCGGCGTGGGCTCCGGTCTTTACGGCATGCTGCTGTTCGTGCTGCTGGCGGTGTTTATTGCCGGTCTGATGATTGGCCGCACCCCGGAGTATCTGGGTAAAAAGATCGACGTTCGCGAGATGAAGTTAACCGCACTGGCGATTCTGGTCACCCCGACTCTCGTGCTGCTCGGCACCGCGCTGGCGTTGATGACCGAGGCTGGACGCAGCGGCATCTTTAACCCCGGCATTCACGGTTTTAGCGAAGTGCTGTATGCCGTCTCCTCTGCCGCCAACAACAACGGCAGCGCCTTTGCAGGCTTAAGCGCCAACTCTCCGTTCTGGAACTGTCTGCTGGCGTTCTGCATGTTTGTGGGCCGCTTCGGGATCATTGTGCCGGTTATGGCGATAGCCGGATCGCTGGTGAACAAAAAAATCCAACCGACCACCACCGGAACGTTACCGACCCACGGCGCGCTGTTTATCGGCCTGCTGACGGGCACCGTGTTGCTGGTCGGCGCCCTGACCTTTATCCCCGCCCTCGCGTTAGGCCCGGTCGCGGAATACCTCTCTTTACGCTGATTTTGCGGAGAAATTGTCATGAGTCGTAAACAACTGGCCCTGTTCGAACCGTCATTAGTTCGCCAGGCGCTCATGGATGCGGTGAAAAAGCTGAGCCCGCGCGTGCAGTGGCACAACCCGGTGATGTTTATCGTCTGGGCGGGAAGCGTCCTGACCACCGCCCTGGCGATTGCCATGGGAACGGGCCATATGCCGGGAAATGCGATGTTTACCGGCGCCATCAGCCTGTGGCTGTGGTTTACCGTGCTGTTCGCCAACTTTGCAGAAGCGCTGGCGGAAGGCCGGAGCAAAGCCCAGGCCAACAGCCTGAAAGGGGTGAAAAAGACCGCCTTCGCACGCAAGCTACGTGAGCCGAAGTACGGCGCGCAGATGGACCACGTTCCGGCAGATGAACTGCGTAAAGGCGATGTGGTGCTGGTGGAAGCCGGTGACATCATCCCTTGCGACGGCGAAGTTATTGAAGGGGGCGCATCGGTCGATGAGAGCGCCATCACCGGCGAATCCGCGCCGGTGATCCGTGAGTCCGGCGGCGATTTCGCCTCCGTGACGGGCGGGACGCGCATTCTCTCCGACTGGCTGGTGATCCAGTGCAGCGTTAACCCGGGTGAAACCTTCCTCGACCGGATGATCGCCATGGTGGAAGGCGCACAGCGTCGTAAAACGCCAAACGAGATTGCCCTGACCATCCTGCTGGTGGCCCTGACCATTGTCTTCCTGCTGGCAACCGCGACGCTCTGGCCGTTCTCTGCCTATGGCGGTACCGCGGTCACCGTCACGGTGCTGGTGGCGCTGCTGGTTTGTCTGATCCCCACCACCATCGGCGGCCTGCTGTCGGCCATCGGCGTGGCCGGCATGAGCCGTATGCTCGGTGCCAACGTCATCGCCACCAGCGGGCGTGCGGTGGAAGCCGCCGGTGACGTGGATGTCTTGCTGCTGGATAAAACCGGGACCATTACCCTCGGTAACCGCCAGGCGTCGGATTTCTTACCCGCCCCGGGCGTGGATGAAAAAACGCTGGCGGATGCCGCGCAGCTCTCATCCCTTGCCGATGAAACCCCGGAAGGCCGCAGTATCGTGATCCTCGCCAAGCAGCGCTTTAACCTGCGCCAGCGCGACGTTCAGAGCCTGCACGCCACGTTCGTGCCCTTTACGGCGCAAACCCGCATGAGCGGAATTAACATTCAGGATCGCATGATCCGTAAAGGCTCGGTTGACGCGATCCGCCGCCACATCGAGGCTAACAACGGCCACTTCCCGCCGGAAGTGGACAGCCTGGTCGAAAGCGTGGCCCGTCAGGGGGCGACGCCGCTGGTGGTGGCCGAAGGCGCGCGCGTGCTCGGGGTCATTGCCCTGAAGGACATCGTCAAAGGCGGCATCAAAGAGCGCTTTGCCCAGCTGCGTAAAATGGGGATCAAAACGGTAATGATCACCGGGGATAACCGTCTTACCGCCGCGGCGATTGCCGCCGAAGCGGGCGTGGATGATTTCCTTTCTGAAGCCACCCCGGAAGCCAAGCTGGCACTGATTCGTCAGTATCAGGCGGAAGGCCGTCTGGTGGCGATGACCGGCGACGGGACCAACGATGCCCCTGCCCTCGCACAAGCCGACGTGGCGGTGGCGATGAACTCCGGAACCCAGGCCGCAAAAGAGGCGGGCAACATGGTCGACCTCGACTCTAACCCGACCAAGCTGATTGAAGTGGTGCACATCGGCAAGCAGATGCTGATGACGCGCGGTTCGCTGACCACGTTCAGTATCGCCAACGACGTGGCGAAGTATTTCGCCATCATTCCGGCCGCGTTTGCTGCGACCTATCCGCAATTAAACGCCCTGAACGTGATGCACCTGCACTCTCCGGCCTCGGCCATTCTGAGCGCAGTGATTTTTAACGCCCTGATTATTGTCTTCCTGATCCCGCTGGCGCTGAAGGGCGTGAGCTATAAGCCGCTCACGGCGGCCGCCATGCTGCGCCGTAACCTGTGGATTTACGGCCTGGGCGGGCTGGTGGTGCCCTTCGTCGGTATCAAGGCTATCGACCTGCTGTTGACGCTGTTCGGCCTGGTTTAAAAGGTGAATCAAATGACAATGTTACGCCCCGCTATACTTCTGTTCATACTGCTGTCTCTCATTACCGGCGGGCTGTACCCGCTGGTGACCACCGCGCTGGGCCAGTGGTGGTTTAAGGATCAGGCCAACGGCTCGCTGATACTGCAAAACGGTGAAAACCGCGGCTCTCGCCTGATTGGTCAGAACTTTACGGATGCCCGCTACTTCCAGGGACGCCCTTCCGCCACTGCCGAAAGCCCGTATAATCCGATGGCATCCGGCGGCAGCAACCTGGCGGGCAGCAACCCCGAGCTGGACAAAGCCGT
This sequence comes from Enterobacter sp. HMSC16D10, assembly GCF_001807145.1. Lineage (NCBI taxonomy): Bacteria > Pseudomonadati > Pseudomonadota > Gammaproteobacteria > Enterobacterales > Enterobacteriaceae > Enterobacter > Enterobacter sp. HMSC16D10. The sequence continues at coordinate 14,306 of NZ_KV787835.1, read as the reverse complement.
CGCTGAGCGCGTGGCAGCCCTGCGCGCCGCGAATCCGCAGGCCAGCCGTGACGTTCCCGTGGAGCTGGTAACCGCCTCGGCCAGCGGACTGGACTACAGCCTGACGCCAGCAGCCGTGGCATGGCAGATCCCGCGCGTCGCCGCTGCCCGTCAGCTGACCGTCGAACAGGTGAGCAGGCTTGTGGCAGAGCACACGCAAAAGCCGCTGGTCAGCTTCATCGGCATGCCCGTGGTAAATATTGTTGAGCTGAATCTGGCGCTGGACGCGCTAAGGAAAAACTAAATGACCGACGAGCCCATGCGCCCGGATCCGGACAGGCTGCTCGAACAAACAGCTGAGGCCCATCGCGGCAAACTGAAAATTTTCTTCGGCGCCTGCGCGGGCGTCGGGAAAACCTTCGCCATGCTGACGGAAGCCCAGCGGCTTCGGGCGCAGGGGCTCGATATTCTGATCGGCGTGGTTGAAACCCACGGACGTAAAGAGACGGCATCACTGCTGAAGGGGCTGGCTACCCAGCCGCCCCGCCGCATCAGCCACCGCGGTCGGTTAGTCACCGAATTCGATCTCGATGCCGCCCTCGCCCGCCGCCCCGCGCTTATCCTGATGGACGAGCTGGCGCACAGCAATGCGCCAGGCTCGCGCCACCCCAAACGCTGGCAGGACGTTGAAGAATTACTTGAAGCCGGTATCGATGTGTTCACCACGGTTAACGTTCAGCATCTCGAAAGCCTGAACGACGTGGTCAGCGGCGTGACCGGCATTCAGGTGCGAGAGACGGTGCCGGATCCCTTCTTTGATTCCGCGGACGAGGTGGTGCTGGTCGACCTGCCCCCCGATGATTTACGCCAGCGCCTGCATGAAGGCAAAGTCTACATCGCCGGCCAGGCCGAGCGCGCCATCGAACATTTCTTCCGTAAAGGTAACCTGATTGCCCTGCGCGAGCTGGCTCTGCGTCGTACTGCCGATCGCGTCGACGATCAGATGCGCGCCTGGCGCGACCTGCAGGGCCAGGAGCGCGTCTGGCACACGCGGGACGCCATCCTGCTGTGCGTGGGGCACGGCAGCGGCAATGAAAAGCTTGTCCGCACCGCCGCGCGCCTGGCAGCCAAATTTGGCAGCGTCTGGCATGCGGTGTATGTTGAAACGCCGCAGCTGCACGCGCTGCCCGAAAACCAGCGCCGCGCGATCCTGAGTTCGCTGCGCCTGGCGCAGGAGCTGGGCGCGGAGACCGCCACCCTTTCCGATCCGCAGGAAGATAAAGCGATTCTGCGCTACGCGCGCGAGCATAACCTGGGGAAAATCGTCATTGGCCGTCGTCAGCATCGGCGCTGGTTTAGCCGCGAATCCTTTGCCGACAAGCTGGCCCGTCGCGCGCCGGATCTGGATCTGGTGATCGTGGCGCTGGACGACAAACCTACCCCCTTACCCAATCGCGCGCCGGACAGCCGTACCTTCAGCGATAAATGGCGCATTCAGCTTCGCGGCTGTCTCGTCGCCGTCGTGCTCTGCGCCCTGATTACCGTGATTGCCAGCCAGTGGCTGATCGCGTTTGATGCCGCCAACCTGGTGATGATCTACCTTTTAGGCGTGGTGGTGGTGGCGCTCTTCTACGGGCGCTGGCCGTCGGTCCTGGCGACGGTGATCAACGTCATCAGCTTCGATCTGTTCTTTATTGCCCCCCGCGGGACGCTAGCCGTCTCGGACGTGCAGTACATCCTCACCTTTGCCGTCATGCTCACCGTCGGGCTGGTGATCGGCAATCTGACGGCGGGCGTGCGCTATCAGGCGCGCATCGCCCGCTATCGCGAACAGCGCACGCGCCATCTCTATGAGATGTCGAAATCGCTGGCGGTGGGCCGCACGCCGCTGGATATCGTGCAGACCAGCGAGCAGTTTATCCGCTCGACGTTTCATGCCAGCAACCTGATTTTACTCCCGGACGAACACGGCAAGCTGCGCCCGCTGACCTCCGCCACAGGCATGACGCCCTGGGACGAAGCCATCGCGCGCTGGAGCTTTGACAAAGGCTTACCGGCGGGCGCAGGGACCGACACCCTCCCCGGCGTGCCCTACCAAATTCTGCCCCTGCGCAGCGCCGATAAAAATCAGGGGCTGGTCATCGTGGAGCCTTCCAACCTGCGCCAGCTGATGATTCCCGAACAGCAGCGACTGCTGGAGACCTTTACCCTACTGGTGGCCAGCGCGCTGGAACGACTGGCCCTCACCGCCAGCGAGGAACAGGCCCGTCTGGCGAGCGAGCGTGAAAGCATTCGTAACTCGCTGCTGGCGGCGCTCTCTCACGATCTGCGTACCCCGCTCACCGTCCTGTTTGGTCAGTCAGAAATTCTGACGCTGGACCTGGCGGCGGAAGGCTCGAAGCATGCCCTTCAGGCCAGCGAGATCCGCCAGCACGTGCTGAATACCACGCGCCTGGTGAATAACCTGCTCGACATGGCGCGTATCCAGTCGGGCGGTTTTAACCTCAAAAAAGAGTGGCTCACGCTGGAAGAGGTGGTGGGCAGCGCGCTGAAAATGCTCGAGCCCGGCCTGGGCGGGCGACATATTGCGCTGAACATGCCTGAACCCCTGACCTTAATTCACGTTGATGGTCCGCTGTTTGAACGGGTGCTGATCAACCTGTTGGAAAATGCCGCCAAATATGCGGGCGCCAGCGCGCAGATTGGGGTGGATGCGACGGTGGACGACGGCGCGCTTCGCCTTAACGTCTGGGATACCGGCCCGGGCATTCCTGCCGGGCAGGAGTCGGCTATTTTCGAGAAATTCGCGCGCGGCAATAAGGAGTCGGCCATTCCGGGCGTGGGGCTGGGGCTGGCCATTTGCCAGGCGATCATTGACGTCCACGGCGGGGCCATTTCCGCGGAGAATCGTCCGGAAGGCGGTGCGCGTTTTTGTGTTACACTTCCTCTGGAAACCCCGCCAGAACTTAATGAATTACCAGAGGATTTGTGATCAACGTTCTGATTGTTGAAGATGAGATCGCCATTAGCCGTTTTCTGCGCGCTGCGCTGGAAGGAGACGGTCTGCGCGTCCATGATGCAGGTACGCTTCAGCGGGGGTTAATTGAAGCCGCCACCCGCAAGCCGGACCTGGTGATCCTCGATCTGGGTCTCCCGGACGGTGACGGCATCGATTTTATTCGTGAAGTCCGTCAGTGGAGCCAGATGCCGATCCTCGTGCTCTCCGCCCGTACTGAAGAGACGGATAAAATCGCCGCGCTGGATGCCGGGGCGGATGACTACCTGATTAAACCGTTTGGCATCGGCGAGCTACAGGCTCGCCTGCGCGTGGCGCTGCGTCGCCACAGCGCCACCACGCCTGCCGATCCAACCTACACGTTTGGGGATATCCGGGTTGACCTGGCCGCGCGGCGCATTGTGCGCGGCGAAGAGGAAATTCACCTCACGCCCATCGAATTTCGCCTGCTCGCCGTGCTGCTCAACAATCACGGCAAGGTTCTCACCCAGCGCCAGCTGTTAAGTCAGGTGTGGGGACCCAACGCCGTGGAACATAGTCACTATTTACGCATATATATGGGCCATCTTCGTCAGAAACTCGAAGTCGACCCCGCTCGCCCTCGCCATTTATTAACTGAAACCGGTATCGGTTATCGGTTTATGCTCTGAATAACTATTCATTTTATTTTTAAATAAAATCAAAACCTCTCAGAAAATATTTCATAAATAATCCACTCGATATTTTTTGGGTTATTTATGTCCATTTAAAACATTTGCAATACATCCTGTTAACCCGATACCAACAAATCAGAATTTTGATCTGCGATATTCATCAAAAACGACTATTTATTTCTAAAATGATCGGTTAACGGTGATCTCCTTCACAGTTAATCGCGTTTTCCTGGATAAAATGACCGTGCTTTCAATTACTGAAAGGAAAATAAATCATGGAAAACAACAATCGTTTAATGCCCCATATAAGGCGGACAACACATATCATGATGTTTGCCCACCGAAACTGCTTTGACTTTCATCTCTTTAATGCCCGGTAGTCCTTCGACTTCTGGCGCACTCACTTACAGGTTATCCTGAAACATCTTATTTTACAGGCCATTGCCTGTGAACGCGTGCGCTCATTCATTTTGATTCAGACCCATCCGCACCGGGCGGACTGAATTTCAATCATCAAAAAAGCAATGTACTGATTTTAATCAGCGGCCACCCTTTGCTTTTTTTCCGGAAAATTATCGATTTCTTTTTTGCAAGAAATCGAGGGACGCTTATTACCTAAAATAAAGAGAGAAAGATGAAAAGTTTAAAAATCGCAGCCAGCCGCGCCTGTCCTGATTGCTTTACCACCCAGCGTGAACTGGTGGATGTCCGGGCCTCGGATTATATCGACGTTGCCGCTATTGTGCTGGCGGTCAGTGATATTACCGACGGCATACTGGAAGAAATAGAAGCCACCGGATTTGGCATTCCTGTTTTTGTCGCGACGCATAAAGAAGAATTCATTCCGGCAGATTATTTATCGCGCATTCATGGCGTATTTGAGTATTCAGACACCAGCAACGACTTTTATGGACGCCAGCTGGAGGCGGCTGCCCTGAAGTATGAAACCCAGCTGCGTCCGCCGTTTTTCCGCGCCCTTGTCGACTATGTAAAACAGGGCAACAGCGCGTTTGACTGCCCGGGGCATCAGGGCGGCCAGTTCTTCCGCCGCCATCCTGCCGGTAATCAGTTCGTTGATTTCTTTGGCGAGACGCTTTTCCGCGCCGATCTGTGCAACGCCGACGTGGCAATGGGCGATCTGCTGATCCACGAAGGCGCGCCGTGCATCGCACAGCAGCATGCGGCGAAGGTCTTTAATGCCGATAAGACCTATTTCGTGCTCAACGGCACCTCGTCATCCAACAAAGTGGTGCTGAACGCCCTGCTCACCCCGGGCGACCTGGTGCTGTTCGACCGTAATAACCACAAATCCAACCATCACGGTGCCCTCCTTCAGGCAGGCGCAACGCCGGTCTATCTGGAAACCGCGCGCAACCCGTACGGCTTTATCGGCGGCATTGACGCCCACTGTTTTGAAGAAAGCTATCTTCGCGAGCTGGTGGCAGAAGTCGCACCCGGTCGTGCACGCGATGCGCGTCCGTTCCGTCTGGCGGTGATCCAGCTGGGCACCTACGATGGCACCATCTACAACGCTCGCCAGGTGGTGGATAAGATTGGGCACCTGTGTGATTACATCCTGTTTGACTCGGCCTGGGTGGGTTACGAGCAGTTTATTCCAATGATGGCCGACTGCTCGCCGCTGCTGCTGGAGCTGAACGAAAACGACCCGGGGATTTTGGTTACCCAGTCGGTGCATAAACAGCAGGCCGGCTTCTCCCAGACCTCGCAAATTCACAAGAAAGACAGCCACATCAAAGGTCAGCAGCGCTATGTCCCGCATAAGCGGCTGAATAATGCCTTTATGATGCACGCCTCCACCAGCCCGTTTTATCCGCTGTTTGCCGCGCTGGACATCAACGCCCGTATGCATGAAGGCCAGAGCGGCCGCAACATGTGGATGGACTGCGTGGTGAACGGTATCGAAGCGCGCAAGCTGATTCTGGAGAACTGCCGGTATCTGCGCCCCTTCGTGCCGGAGACGGTGGATGGCCGTCCGTGGGAAAGCTGGGACACGGCGGAGATTGCGACCGATCTACGCTTCTTCCACTTCGTACCGGGTGAAAACTGGCACGCTTTTGAAGGCTACGCCGAGCATCAGTATTTTATCGACCCGTGCAAGCTCCTGCTGACCACGCCGGGCATTAACGCCCGCACCGGGGAGTATGACGGCTTTGGCGTGCCCGCCACCATCCTCGCCAACTTCCTGCGTGAAAACGGCATCGTGCCGGAGAAATGCGATCTCAACTCGATCCTGTTCCTGCTCACGCCTGCGGAAGATATGGGCAAGCTGCAGCAGCTGGTGGCGCAGCTGGTGCGTTTCGAAAAACTGCTCGAGAGCGATGCTCCATTAAAAGAGGTGCTGCCTTCCATCTGCAGACAACATCCGGAACGTTACGCGGATTACACCCTGCGCCAGATCTGCCAGGAGATGCACGACCTGTACGCCCGTCACAATGTCAAACAGCTGCAGAAAGAGATGTTCCGCAAGTCCCATTTCCCGCGGGTGATGATGAACCCGCAGGACGCGAACTACGCCTATCTGCGCGGAGAAGTGGAACTGGTCTCCCTGCGCGACGCGGAAGGCCGCATCGCCGCCGAAGGCGCCCTCCCTTATCCACCGGGGGTATTGTGCGTGGTTCCAGGGGAGGTCTGGGGCGGCTCCGTGCTGCGCTACTTCGCCGCGCTGGAAGAAGGCATCAACCTGCTGCCGGGCTTCGCGCCGGAGCTGCAGGGTGTGTACGTCGAAGAGTGCGAGGGTCGCAAACAGGTTCGCTGTAACGTCATCAAACAACCCGCCGCTCAGCCCGCGCTGCTGAAAGGAGAGAAATTATGAGTAAGTCCAATAAGATGGGCGTGGTGCAGCTGACCATCCTCACCATGGTGAACATGATGGGTTCAGGGATCATTATGCTGCCCACCAAGCTTGCCGAAGTAGGAACCATTTCAATTATCTCCTGGCTGGTGACCGCCGTCGGCTCGATGGCGCTTGCGTGGGCATTTGCCAAGTGCGGGATGTTCAGCCGCAAGTCAGGCGGCATGGGGGGCTACGCCGAGTATGCCTTTGGCAAGTCGGGCAACTTTATGGCCAACTATACCTACGGGGTGTCACTGCTGATCGCCAACGTGGCGATTGCCATCTCCGCCGTGGGCTACGGTACGGAGCTGTTTGGCGCGACGCTTAGCCCGGTACAGATTGGCCTGGCCACCATCGGCGTGTTGTGGATCTGCACCGTGGCTAACTTTGGCGGGGCGCGTATCACCGGACAGCTCTCCAGCATCACCGTCTGGGGCGTGATTATTCCGGTTGTCGGCCTGTGCATCATCGGCTGGTTCTGGTTCAGCCCGACCCTGTACGCCAACTCCTGGAACCCGCACCATGTGCCGTTCTTCAGCGCAGTCGGCTCTTCTATCGCCATGACGCTCTGGGCCTTCCTGGGCCTGGAATCCGCCTGCGCGAACGCAGAAGTGGTTGATAACCCTGAAAAGAACGTGCCGATTGCGGTCCTCGGCGGTACGCTGGGCGCGGCGGTGATCTATATCGTCTCGACAAACGTCATTGCGGGCATCGTTCCGAACATGGATCTGGCCAACTCCACGGCGCCGTTCGGACTGGCCTTCGCGCAGATGTTCACGCCGGAAGTCGGGAAAGTGATTATGGGTCTGATGGTCATGTCATGCTGCGGTTCACTGCTTGGCTGGCAGTTCACCATCGCACAAGTATTTAAATCTTCGGCTGATGAAGGTTACTTCCCCAAAATCTTCTCCCGCGTCACCAAAGCCGATGCGCCGGTGCAGGGCATGCTGGCGATTGTTATCTTCCAGAGTGGATTGTCGCTGATGACCATTAGCCCGTCGCTGAACAGCCAGTTCAACGTGCTGGTCAACCTGGCGGTGGTGACGAACATCATTCCGTATATTCTGTCGATGGCGGCGCTAGTGATTATTCAGAAGGTTGCGAAGGTGGATCCGCGCAAGGCGCGTGCGGCCAATATCGTGGCGCTGATTGGCGCAATCTACAGCTTCTATGCGCTCTATTCCTCCGGCCAGGAAGCGATGCTGTATGGTGCGATGGTGACCTTTATGGGCTGGACGCTGTACGGTCTGGTGTCGCCACGGTTTGAATTGAAGAATAAGCACAGTTGAAAAAAAGCCCGGTGGCGCTAGCGCTTACCGGGCCTACGATCGTTGTTGTAGGCCGGGCAAACGCAGTGCCGCCCGGCACACAAACCGCACTTACGCGTTTTTCAGCACTTCGCTGACAATCTCTACCGCTTCTTTCTCAATCTGCTGACGATGCTCAGCGCCGAGGAAGCTTTCGCAATAGATTTTATACGCATCTTCCGTACCGGATGGACGCGCAGCGAACCAGCCGTTTTCGGTCATTACTTTCAGACCACCAATAGACGCACCGTTACCCGGTGCCGCCGTCAGACGCGCGGTGATCGGATCGCCCGCCAGAGTGCTTGCACTGACCATCTCCGGAGAGAGTTTGGACAGGGCCGCTTTCTGGGCAGACGTTGCGCTGGCCTGAATACGGTTATAGCTTGGCGCACCAAAGCGTGCTGCCAGGTCGTTGTAATGTTCCTGCGGGTTTTTACCGGTGACCGCGGTGATTTCCGCCGCCAGCAGGCACATGATGATGCCGTCTTTATCGGTTGACCACGGCGTGCCGTCGAAGCGCAGGAAAGAGGCCCCCGCGCTCTCTTCACCACCGAAGCCAAAGCTGCCGTCGTGCAGACCGTCAACAAACCATTTGAAGCCCACAGGTACTTCCACCAGCTTGCGGCCCAGCGCCTCGACCACGCGGTCGATCATCGCGGAGGAAACCAGCGTCTTACCGACAGCCACCTCTTTGCCCCACTGCGGACGGTGCTGGAACAGGTAGTTGATCGCAACAGCCAGATAGTGGTTCGGGTTCATCAGCCCGGCAGGAGTGACGATACCGTGACGGTCGTAATCCGGGTCGTTCGCAAACGCCAGATCGAATTTATCACGCAGCGCCAGCAGGCCCGCCATCGCGCACTCGGAGGAGCAGTCCATGCGGATCGCGCCGTCTTTGTCCAGGTGCATAAAGCGGAAGGTCTGATCGACGTGATCGTTCACGATGGTCAGATCCAGCTTATAGTGCTCGGCGATACGTTTCCAGTATTCAATACCGGAGCCGCCCAGCGGATCCACGCCCAGCTTCAGGCCGGCTTTCTGGATGGCCGCCATATCGACGATCTCCGCCAGCCCTTCCACGAACGGCTGAACCAGATCCTGCTCTTTTACGTGGCCGGACGCCATGGCCGCATCCAGAGAGATGCGCTTCACGCCTTTCAGACCGTCAGCCAGCAGGGCGTTCGCACGATCTTCCACCACTTTGGTGACGTTAGTGTCTGCCGGGCCACCGTTAGGCGGGTTGTATTTGATGCCGCCGTCTTCCGGCGGGTTGTGGGATGGCGTGATCACGATACCGTCAGCCAGCGCGCCACCTTTTTTGTTGTGCACCAGGATGGCGTTAGAGACCGCAGGCGTTGGGGTGAAGCCGTTGTTCTCCTGAACAATCACATCGACGCCGTTCGCAGTCAGAACTTCCAGCACGGAGATAAAGGCCGGTTCAGACAGCGCATGGGTATCTTTCCCCACGTAGCAAGGACCGGTAACGCCATTTTTAGCGCGCTCTTCCGCAATGGCCTGAGCAATGGCCAGAATGTGCGGTTCGTTAAAGCTGTGGCGAGCCGCGCTGCCGCGGTGACCAGATGTACCAAACTTCACTGCGTGTTCTGCGTTGCCCACGACCGGCTTCAGCACGTAATACTGCGCGGTCAGCTGAGCGACGTTAATCAAATCGCTTTGTTGTGCAGGTTGGCCTGCACGGCTGTGATTTGCCATTACCGGGTCCTTCTGATGCAAGGGTTAAATTGTACCGCAAACCTTCTCAATCAATTCCGCCGGGAACTGCATGGACTGCATGATGTGTTCAATCATGCTGCACTTGCGGCCCGTATTGGTATTGGTGATCACCCAGTACGGGGTGCCAGGAACATGTTTGGGTTTGGTTTGATTGCCATTTTGCAGCAGCGTCTGCTCGTCGCCCGCGAAGTAGACGCGAGTACGACCGTGCAGCGACTCGGTCGCTTCAGCAAACGCTTTGTTATCCAGTGAATAAAGTGTAGACAGCACCAGCATAAAGCGGTTAACCGCCTTTTTTTGCTCCGCATATTCATCGGAGAGCAGCAGCTCGCGCATCGCGCGCACTTTATCTTTTGCCGGTGTCACGGCAGGTTTTGCTTGTGCAACAACGCTTGGCTGAGACACGACATCTTTGGTGACTGGGGTAGCAGGCTGTGAAGCGGCGGAAATTTTAAGCATGCGCCGTAAAATGTCGGACGCGCTCTCCCCGATATGCCGCGTCTGGCTGGCAATATACTGATAGAGTTCGTCATCAACTTCGATTGTTTTCATCTTAATCCAGTGCGATATCTTATCTGAATACAAGTCATTGGGATTATAAGGTCAAATCCCAACAGCGGATAGCGTCAAACCAGGTTGGCGGCAAAAGTCAGATTAAACTGGAACCTTGCAGCCGGGCGGCAGAATGGTCAACATGATACCCTAACCTGACATACGTAAAAAAAGAACTTTGCCATGAAATTGAATACCCGAGCGCAAACTGCACAATCGCCGAACAATAATTCTCCCATCGTACTGGTTCACGGGCTTTTTGGCAGCCTGGATAACCTGGGCGTGCTGGCGCGCGATCTGGTTACCGACCACGATATTCTTCAGGTTGATATGCGCAATCACGGTCTTTCTGGCCGTTCCGACGAGATGACCTACGCCGCGATGGCGCAGGATCTGCGGGATACGCTGGATGCCAACCACTTGCAAAAGGTGACCCTCATCGGGCATTCAATGGGCGGTAAAGCGGTGATGGCCCTTACGGCGCTGGCCCCGGAGCGTATTAACGGCCTGGTGGTGATTGATGTTGCGCCCGTGGATTACGACGTCCGCCGTCACGACGAAATTTTTGCCGCCATCAATGCGGTCACCGAAGCGGGTGTCGCGACGCGTCAGCAGGCGGCTGCCGTCATGCGTGAGCATCTTGATGAAGAAGGCGTCGTCCAGTTCCTGCTGAAGTCATTTGTTGACGGCAAGTGGCGTTTTAACGTGCCGGTGCTCTGGAACCAGTACAACAATATCGTGGGGTGGGAAACCGTCCCCGCCTGGCCACACCCTACCCTCTTTATTCGCGGCGGTAATTCCCCTTACGTTACCGACGCGTACCGCGACGCCATACTGGCGCAATTCCCGCAGGCTCGCGCCCACGTCATTGCCGGAGCCGGACACTGGGTTCATGCGGAAAAACCTGACGCCGTGCTGCGCGCCATTCGCCGCTATCTTGCTGATACTGCAAATTGATTAAAAAGAGAGCGACTGGAAGGCTGCGGGCTTCCAGTCGTTGGCGCGCCGTTTTTGGTGATGTATGATGGCGCGCTTATCGCCCGGGCATTAGCAGGGCGGCGTGTTTCCCCCGAAGTCTCAGAATCATGGCCAAAGAACAAACGGACCGTACGACACTAGATCTGTTCGCGAATGAGCGTCGCCCGGGACGACCGAAGACGAATCCGCTTTCGCGCGATGAACAGCTGCGTATCAATAAACGCAATCAGCTTAAACGCGATAAAAATCGTGGGCTTAAGCGTGTCGAACTGAAGCTCAACGCCGACGCGGTCGATGCGCTTAACGAGCTGGCCGACGCGCGAAATATTAGCCGCAGCGAGCTCATTGAAGAGATGTTGATCGCCCAGCTTGAGATGCTGCGCAGCCAGGCATAAGTCTGAAAATTCCCTTAATTACCCTTTTCATGTAGCACAGAGTGCAGTCCTGCGCGATAGCTGTTTCCGCAGGGTTGCCAGTTCTGCTATTATTGCCCTTATCCGTGGCCGAATTGCGCCACCATACTATTAAGTTTCAAGAGGTTATTTTACTCATGGCAATCATCGGCATTTTCTTTGGCAGTGATACCGGCAATACCGAAAATATCGCGAAAAACATTCAGAAACAGCTCGGTAAAGACGTTGCTGATGTGCATGACATCGCCAAGAGCAGCAAAGAAGATCTCGAAGGCTATGACATTCTGCTGCTGGGTATTCCGACCTGGTACTACGGCGAAGCCCAGTGCGACTGGGATGATTTCTTCCCGACGCTGGAAGAAGTGGACTTCAACGGTAAGCTGGTTGCCCTGTTTGGCTGTGGCGACCAGGAAGACTACGCCGAGTACTTCTGTGACGCGCTGGGTACCATCCGCGACATCATTGAGCCGAATGGCGCTGTAATCGTCGGCCACTGGCCAACCGCCGGTTACCACTTCGAAGCGTCCAAAGGCCTGGCCGATGACGATCATTTCGTGGGTCTGGCCATCGACGAAGACCGTCAGCCAGAACTGACTGCAGAGCGCGTCGAGAAATGGGTTAAGCAGATCCGTGAAGAACTGCACCTGGACGATATTCTCAACGCCTGATTTTTATCGCGGCGCAACGGCGGTTGCGCCCGCGCACCAGGTCAAACCGATTAAATTAATTGCTACAATCTTTTAACTTTTTCGCCCAGACCTGTACAATGTCTCCCTGATAAAATGTGGTTTTCCACCGAGCAAGTTTGTTGGTGATACCCCATTTTTATAAGCATATTTTGCCTGAGACTTGCAGTTTTCATTTAGCCATGGCAGTTCTATAATGAGACGCATTATCCCGGGTGCATTTTCTGTCACTTCCTACAGAAGTGAATCGTTTAGCAACAGGACAGATTCCGCATGACTGACAACAATACCGCATTAAAGAAGGCTGGCCTGAAAGTTACGCTTCCTCGGTTAAAAATCCTCGAAGTGCTTCAGGGTCCAGACAATCACCATGTCAGTGCGGAAGACCTTTATAAACGTCTTATCGACATGGGTGAAGAGATTGGGCTGGCTACCGTCTATCGCGTGCTGAACCAGTTTGATGACGCGGGCATTGTCACCCGTCATAATTTCGAAGGTGGTAAATCTGTCTTCGAACTGACCCAGCAGCAGCACCACGATCACCTGATCTGCCTCGACTGTGGCAAGGTCATTGAATTTAGCGATGACTCTATCGAAGCGCGCCAGCGTGAAATCGCCGCGCGTCACGGCATCCGTCTGACCAACCACAGCCTGTACCTTTATGGTCACTGCGCTGAAGGCGATTGCCGCGAAAATGAACATGCGCATGACGCAAAATAAGTGAGTGTTCATACTCTGAGCCAGCCGTAAGGTTGGCTTTTTTTTGCCAGAAAAAAGCCCGGTGGCACAGTGCCACCGGGCGTAAAGCAACTTATTTATTATTATTGCGTATCTCGTTCCAGATCTTGTCGCAACGCTGCGCCACTTCCTGATCGTTACCGGTTTTACGTGCCTGGATACAGGCCTGGTAATCCATCACGCGGACATTCTCCTGCGTCGCGAACTGCTCGTGCGCTTTCTCTTTCTTCAGCACGTTCAGCACGCTCTGGCAGGCTTCAATCTTCTCCGGCGAACCTTCCGCAGTATTAATGCAGGCGCTGTAGGCCTCCTTGAGACGGGAGTCCTCTTTCGGTGCCTGAGTCTGGGCACACGCCACCAGCCCCGATGCCAACAGCGCGACGATTACGATTTTTTTCATCATTTGCAGTCTCCGGTCCGGCGGGATCTAACCCGCCGGACGATTCATCAGAAGATGGTGAACGGTGCGATAACCATGAATTTCACGTCACGTTCATCCTGGAAGATGTTGCCGTAACCGCCCGCGTAGCTCGGGATATCGGAGTGGTTGTCGTACTGGGTGAAGTGCAGTTTGAACATCGTGCCTTTCGCGCGGCCATCCTGCAGGGTATAGATAGCATCCAGGCTGTAGGAAGACTCTTTCAGGCGATAGTTTGGATCGTAGTAAGCATCCGGTGTTGCCATGTCGGCTGGTTTTGCATCCCAGGCGTAAGCATAAGAAGCGCCCACCGCCCAGCCCGGCAGGTTCCAGTTTTTCAGATCATACATGGCGCCGAAGAAGACCGCCTTCTCACCGTCGGCGTTGAAATCGGAGCGGTTATCCCACCAGATATCAAGACGACCGTTGGAGGAAGCATAGGTCGGGGTCATACGCTGCAGGAAGTAGCCCTGCTGCCCTTCCGCTTTCACCCATGTGCCTTCCAGACGCAAATCAACCTGACCGACCTTGTAGCCGAAGGTTAACGCCTGCAGCCACGCGGTGCCGTCGTAGATATCATTGACGCCACCGTTACTGACTTTGTCGCGCGTACCGTAGAACTGGTAGCTGGTACTCAGCGGGCTACCCGCAATATCAAACTTATAGCTGGCCTTGGCAAAGTATTGATCGATATACCCTTGCGCCTGGCCGAATGCCGCTTCGAGAACCAGATCGTTTTTGAAGTCGTATTTCGCACCCAGCGAGTGGAGGTAATCGACTTTGGTTTTCTTATCGTTCTGGTAGAACTTGTCCATTTCAATGTGCCACGGTGCTTTGTACTCGTTGGTCCACATATAGGAGAAGCTCAGCGCACCTGCGTCACCGTAGTCAAAGTTAGCCCCGGCTTCTGCACCCTGATAGGTACCCGGCATAAAGCTCCAGTGTGTACTGCACCCATTTTGTTGGACGATGAAATGG
>NZ_KV787834.1:0-626 GCF_001807145.1 Enterobacter sp. HMSC16D10 | reverse complement strand
GGGCAGGATCGTCTACCGGGGCGGGGTCAGTCCAGGCTCCCAAACTAACGCAGTCTCGTGTAACTGAAGCTTTTATTCTCGGCTGGAGGAGTAGGAAAATTTTCTGATTTGTAAACGGAGGGGCATTGTAAAGGGAAAAAAGACGAGGGACTCTACAGGCGACATCACATCCCTCGACGAAAAATTCTCAACTGATTTTAGTTAGTAGAGAACGGGAAGGAGAATTTAGGATTTTGATGTATAAAACGCAACGGTAAAATGTAAAATTTTAGTTAACTGACTATAGTTCAATCTACACCAGTTGCCTTCGTCCGGTTTGACCCACCTTTTGATTACCTGGTAAATTATGGCAATGGTGAATCCCCCTAAGCGGTGGGGCGTTCCAGTCAACTGCTGTCTGCAGGTATGCACGCGGCTTTACTGACCAGGGGTAAAGTCACCGGGAGGCACCCGGCACCATGACAATAACTACAACCAGTTTGAAATTCCTTGAGGGCCTGCTGTAAAACGCAGGCCTTTTTTTATGTTTTTGCAAACTGCTGCTACGCTTTAGTGACCTGCCCCCACGATTAGATACAACACTCAGGGTAATGGTGCCAACTTACTGATTTAGTGTATGATGGTGT
>NZ_KV787833.1:79026-209332 GCF_001807145.1 Enterobacter sp. HMSC16D10 | reverse complement strand
TAGCCAGAACGGTAGTGATTGCAGCAGTCAGGGTAGTTTTACCATGGTCAACGTGGCCGATAGTACCAACGTTGACGTGCGGTTTTGTACGTTCAAATTTTTCTTTAGACACGGCTATATTCCTTACTATAGTGCTCTCCCCTTTGGAGAGAGCACGGGACTTAGGTTTTAATCCTGTGGATTACTTACCACGGGCTTCAATAACGGCCTGAGCAACGTTGTTAGGCGCATCATCATACTTCAGGAATTCCATGGTGTATGATGCACGACCTTTGGTCAGAGAACGCAGCTGAGTTGCATATCCGAACATTTCAGACAGCGGAACTTCAGCGTGGATCTTAACGCCAGTCACTTCGGATTCCTGACCACGCAGCATACCGCGACGACGGCTCAAGTCACCGATAACGTCACCGGTGTTCTCTTCAGGAGTTTCTACTTCAACCTTCATGATTGGCTCAAGCAGAACTGGTTTTGCTTTCTTAAAGCCTTCTTTAAAGGCAATAGACGCAGCCAGTTTAAACGCCAGTTCAGAGGAGTCAACGTCGTGGTAAGAACCGAAGTGCAGACGGATACCCATGTCAACAACCGGATAGCCAGCCAGAGGGCCCGCTTTCAGCTGTTCCTGGATGCCTTTATCAACGGCTGGGATGTATTCGCCAGGAATTACACCACCTTTGATGTCGTTGATGAACTCGTAACCTTTCGGGTTAGAGCCCGGCTCCAGTGGGTACATGTCGATCACAACGTGACCGTACTGACCGCGACCACCAGACTGCTTAGCGTGTTTACCTTCAATGTCGGTAACTTTCGCGCGAATCGCTTCGCGGTAAGCAACCTGAGGTTTACCCACGTTCGCTTCAACGTTGAATTCACGCTTCATACGGTCAACGATGATGTCCAGGTGCAGTTCACCCATACCAGCGATGATGGTCTGGTTAGATTCTTCATCAGTCCATACGCGGAATGATGGGTCTTCTTTCGCCAGACGGCCCAGAGCCAGACCCATTTTTTCCTGGTCAGCTTTGGTTTTTGGTTCAACTGCGATGGAGATTACCGGCTCTGGGAATTCCATACGCTCCAGAATGATCGGGTGATCCGGGTCACACAGGGTGTCACCAGTGGTCACGTCTTTCAGACCGATAGCTGCAGCGATGTCGCCCGCACGAACTTCTTTGATCTCTTCACGTTTGTTAGCGTGCATCTGTACGATACGGCCAAAACGCTCACGCGCCGCTTTCACGGAGTTCAGGATGGTGTCACCGGAGTTAACCACACCAGAGTAAACGCGGAAGAAGGTCAGGTTACCCACGAATGGGTCGGTAGCAATTTTGAACGCCAGTGCAGAGAATGGCTCTTCGTCGCTTGCGTGACGCTCAGCCGGGGTATCTTTACCGTCGTCCAGGATGCCGTTGATCGCAGGAACGTCAACCGGGGATGGCAGGTAGTCAACTACCGCATCCAGCATCGCCTGAACACCTTTGTTCTTGAACGCAGAACCACAGGTTACCAGGATGATTTCGTTGTTCAGAACGCGCTGACGCAGAGCTTTTTTGATCTCTTCTTCAGTCAGTTCTTCACCACCCAGGTATTTCTCCATCAGCTCTTCAGAAGCTTCAGCAGCGGATTCGATCAGGTTCTGGTGCCATTCGTCAGCCAGGTCCTGCATTGCAGCTGGGATATCTTCGTATTCGAAGGTAACGCCCTGGTCTGCATCGTTCCAGTTGATGGCTTTCATTTTCACCAGGTCGATAACGCCGGTGAAGCCTTCTTCAGCACCAATTGCCAGCTGCAGCGGAACAGGGTTCGCGCCCAGACGGGTTTTGATCTGACCAACAACTTTCAGGAAGTTAGCACCCATACGGTCCATTTTGTTAACGAACGCGATGCGTGGAACTTTATATTTGTTCGCCTGACGCCATACGGTTTCAGACTGTGGCTGAACACCACCAACTGCGCAATAAACCATTACCGCGCCGTCAAGAACACGCATGGAACGTTCTACTTCGATGGTGAAGTCAACGTGCCCTGGGGTGTCGATGATGTTTACGCGATGCGGTTCGTACTGCTTAGCCATACCTGACCAG
This sequence comes from Enterobacter sp. HMSC16D10, assembly GCF_001807145.1. Taxonomy (NCBI): domain Bacteria; kingdom Pseudomonadati; phylum Pseudomonadota; class Gammaproteobacteria; order Enterobacterales; family Enterobacteriaceae; genus Enterobacter; species Enterobacter sp. HMSC16D10. The sequence continues at coordinate 207,248 of NZ_KV787833.1, read as the reverse complement.
AATGCAGTAGTCGCTGCGGAGGTGATAGTGATACCACGCTCCTGCTCCTGTTCCATCCAGTCCATGGTGGCTGCGCCGTCATGAACTTCACCGATTTTGTGGTTTACACCGGTGTAGAACAGAATACGTTCGGTAGTAGTGGTTTTACCGGCGTCGATGTGCGCACTGATACCGATGTTACGGTAGCGTGCGATGGGTGTTGTACGAGCCATTTGATTCCTCGTTTATATCTTTAGGCGTTCAGTTAAGTTACCCAGAGCGGGCGGCTTCTCTGAAGCGCCCGCCTGGTGACTAAGACTCCGAAGGGATTACCAACGGTAGTGTGCGAACGCCTTGTTGGCTTCTGCCATACGGTGAACGTCTTCACGTTTCTTAACTGCAGTACCTTTGTTGTCTGCAGCATCAGAAAGTTCGTTCGCCAGACGCAGAGCCATGGATTTATCACCGCGTTTACGAGCAGCTTCAACGATCCAACGCATTGCCAGGGCATTACGACGAACCGGACGAACTTCAACTGGAACCTGATAAGTAGAACCACCAACGCGGCGGGACTTAACTTCTACAGTTGGGCGAACGTTGTCGAGAGCGACTTCGAAAGCTTCCAGTTCATTTTTACCAGAACGCTGAGCCAGGGTCTCCAGCGCGCTGTATACGATTGCTTCTGCAGTAGATTTTTTACCATCTACCATCAGGATATTTACAAATTTTGCCAGCAGTTCTGATCCGAATTTCGGATCTGGAAGAATTTTACGCTGACCAATGACGCGACGACGTGGCATGGGAATACTCCGTTGTTAATTCAGGATTGTCCAAAACTCAAAGAGTTTAGTATGACATTAAGATAAATCAGTTTGGCCTTACTTAACGGAGAACCATTAAGCCTTAGGACGCTTCACGCCGTACTTGGAGCGAGCCTGCTTACGGTCTTTAACACCTGAGCAGTCCAGCGCACCACGAACGGTGTGGTAACGAACACCCGGAAGGTCTTTAACACGACCGCCACGGATCAGGATCACGGAGTGCTCCTGCAGGTTGTGACCTTCACCACCGATGTAGGAAGTCACTTCGAAACCGTTAGTCAAACGCACACGGCATACTTTACGCAGTGCGGAGTTTGGTTTTTTAGGAGTGGTGGTATATACACGAGTACATACACCACGTTTCTGCGGGCAGGCTTCCAGCGCAGGCACGTTGCTTTTCGCAACTTTGCGTGCACGTGGTTTGCGTACCAGCTGGTTAACTGTTGCCATTAAATAGCTCCTGGTTTTAGCTTTTGCTTCGTAAACACGTAATAAAACGACCTCATACAATATGAGGACGCGAAATTTTAGGGCTACGTCGAAAAGGTGTCAAGAAATATACAGCGATCTCAAATCACCAGTTCATTTGACTGGCGTGCGTCACAGTAAGATTGACGAAATCAGTATAGCCAACCACGTCAATTTTGGCTGAAATTTGACCAGAAAGACCCCGCGCATCCAGATCGTCTTTCAGCGCAGAAACTGTTATGGGGGCATTCGTGAGCATTTCAACGAAGCGGCTGCCTTCAAGTGCGGCAAGCACGCCGTCCTGAATCAGCAGCAGGTCATCACCGTCGCGCAGCATACTCAGTAACGCGTCGATATCACATTGCCATGGTGAATGGCTCAGAGTATGGAGCATGGCAGCCTCAGAAAGTCAGAACGGTGTCGTAGTGGGAAAGGTGTTCGCGCAATGCCGCAGAAGAGACGACGGTCACATCCAGCACGAAAGGCGTCTTCTCATCCAAACCGCGAGCGGCCAGCGAGTCGGCGCAGACATAAAGGGTTTCAATGTCATACAGCGGCAGCACTTTAAACGTAGCGATGTAATCCCGCGCCAGAATGGCCTGTGGCTGCTGACCCGCCAGAAGCTGAAACACACCGTCCCCTAAAAAGAAGACGCCGATATCTTCGGTCAGCGCGGACGTCGCAAGTAACGCATCCAGCCCTTCGCGGCCAGAAGCGCTCCCGTGCGGCGCAGACGCAAAAACAAATGCCACGCGCTTCATCAGAATTGCACCACTCTGTCGCAGGTGAGCGCCGCCTGTGCCAGCGCGCCCAAACCGCTTAACGAAAAACCGGGCTGCAGGTTAGAACCCGACAAACCAAGACGGGCGGCTTCGGTTGCATCGGTCACGCCGCGGCGCAGTGCCGCCGCCACGCAGATGTGCAGTTCTACGCCCTGCTTTTCGTTTAATGCCTGCCAGCCGCGCACCACATCAAACTCATCGCTCGCCGGCGACGTAAACTGGTTCGCGTTATACACCCCTTCCCGATAGAAGAAGACGCTCGCCAGCTCATGTCCGGCTGCCAGCAGCGCATGCGCAAACTGCAGCGCGCTGCTGGCCTGCTGAGTCCCGTACGCCGGGCCTGTCACCATTAACGCATAACGCATTACTTGTCTTGTCCCAGGAAATCACCGCTTTTGAACTGGCGAATATAGAGGTAGACCGTGTGCTTGGAGATGTTGAGACGATCGGCCACCTGGTTGATGGCGTCTTTAATATCAAAAATCCCTTTTTCATAGAGATTGAGCACGATCTGGCGATTCTTGGCGTTGTTAGAGACGTTGCGGTCGGCATCCACCTCTTCAATGGTGAACTCAAGCGTCTGCGTGACGAGATCTTCGACGGAAGAGGCAAAGTTAACAGAAGAGCCAACATCCGGCGTTTCTGGTGGAATAAAGGTGCTCATGATCTGCGAGAAAGGCACATCAAGGTTCATGTTGATGCACAGCAGCCCAATTACACGATGCTCGCGGTTTCGAATCGCGATGGTTTCTGATTTCATCAGCACGCCGCTTTTGGCGCGGGTGAAATAGCATTTGGAGACGCTGCTGTCCGCGCCGGTCATGTCATGCAACATACGCAATGCAAGGTCGGTAATTGGCGAGCCAATTTTACGGCCAGTATGCTCACCATTCGCAATGCGGATGGCGGAACACTTCAGATCTTGCAGGGAGTGCAATACGATTTCGCAGTGGGAGCCAATGAGCATCGCTAACCCGTCCACTACCGCTTCATAGGATTTCAGAATATCGAAGTCGGTCTGGTCAAAAGGACGTTGATCCAGCAAATCAAGTTCACTGGTTTCGTTGGTTAAAAGCGACCTGGACATGAAAAAAACACTCCTTTTCAGGAGCCTGTCGTTAGGTTTTCAGGGCAGGCTCATTATCTACACGGACAACTAAATTAATACAGCGTGCCTAACGCTTTCCAGTGTTAATTATATCTGCCCCACAATAAAAAACCGCCGCCTTAAAGGCGGCGGTTTTTTTTCAGCATTACTTCTTAGCAGCAGCGGCTTTATCGTCAGCCGGTGCGTCTGCCTTGGCATCCGCTTTCGGTGCCGGTTTGATGTCCAGCAGCTCTACGTCAAAGACCAGCGTAGAGTTGGCAGGGATCCCCGGAACGCCGGTTTTGCCATAGGCCAGATCCGGTGGGATGACCATCTTGATCTTGCCGCCTTTCTTGATGTTTTTCAGGCCTTCAGTCCAGCCAGGGATCACACCATCCAGACGGAAGGAGAGCGGCTCACCACGGGTGTAAGAGTTATCGAACTCTTTACCGTCGATCAGCGTACCTTTGTAGTTCACGACAACCGTGTCGCTGTCTTTAGGCGCATCGCCGGTGCCTTCTTTCTCAACTTTGTACACCAGGCCAGTCGAAGAGGTTTTCACACCCTTCTCTTTAGCGAAGGCATCGCGGTAGGCTTTGCCTTTCGCTTCGTTGTCTTTAGCGTCCGCGTCCATCTTAGTCTGCGCGGCGCCCTTCACACGCGCTTCGAACGCCTGCAGAGTCTGTTCAATTTCCTGGTCAGACAGCTTGCTCTTATCGGCAAATGCGTCCTGAACGCCTGCGATCAGCTGAGCTTTATCCAGTTTGATGCCCAGTTTCTCTTGTTCTTTCAGAGAGTTTTCCATGTAACGACCCAGAGATGCGCCCAGTGCGTAGGCGGATTTCTGGTCGTCATTTTTGAACGCTGCTTTGCTGTCTGCAGTGGCAGCAGGCTTCGCAGCAGTATCAGCAGCGAATGACAGCGGCGCGTTCAGCGCAACAGCCATCGTCGTCGCCAGCAGCGTTACTTTAAACAGTGATTTCATCCATATCTCCAGGGCCTGGGGACTCTCACCCCAGCGTTAAACGTAAATGAGTGACGTACTATAAAACGTTGCAGAAGAAATCTACAGACAGACACGTCCAATTCTCGCCACTTTTCAGACTATTTTTGTTTAAATAAGTTTCTTGCCAGAGGGATGCGAACTGTACTTAAGGATAAACTCAGTTAAACTGCGCCGCCGCTGGGCCATTATGGCGAATCTGAAATAAACAAGGTGAATGATGAAGGATACAGCATTAGAAGCGAGAATGGCTGAGCTGGAAAGCCGCCTGGCTTTTCAGGACATCACCATCGAAGAGCTAAACCAGACCGTGACCGCACATGAGCTCGAAATGGCGAAACTGCGGGATCATATGCGCCTGCTGACGGAAAAGCTGAAGGCTACGCAGCCGTCGAACATCGCCTCTCAGTCAGAAGAGACGCCACCGCCTCATTATTGAGGCGTAAAAAAAGCGGGATTATCCCGCTTTTTTATTTTCCGCATGACGGAATTAGTGGCAGCCGCAGCCGCCGTTACCGCAACCACCTTTACCGTGGCCGTGGTCATGACCATGGTCGTGGCCGTGACCACCGCAGCAGCCGTCGTGGCCGTGATCGTGGTCATGGTCGTGACCGTGCGCACCGTGAACGTGGCCATGAGCCAGCTCTTCTTCGGTCGCTTCGCGGATCGCAACAACTTCTACGTTGAACTTCAGGTTCTGGCCAGCCATCATGTGGTTGCCGTCAACCACGACGTGGTCATCTTCCACTTCGGTGATTTCAACCGGAACCGGGCCCTGGTCGGTTTCCGCCAGGAAGCGCATGCCAACCTGCAGTTCGTCAACGCCCATGAACACGTCTTTAGGAACGCGCTGAACCAGGTTGTCGTCATACTGACCGTAAGCGTCGTTCGCGCCTACAGCAACGTCAAATTTGTCGCCAACTTCATGACCTTCCAGCGCGTTTTCCAGGCCGGAAATCAGGGAACCGTGACCATGCAGGTAGTCAAGCGGCGCACTCACCGGAGACTCATCAACCAACACACCGTCTTCTGTACGTACCTGATAGGCCAGGCTGACCACCAGGTCTTTTGCTACTTTCATGATATCTCCTGAGCGTGGGAAAATTGCTGGCGCAGATTGTAGCGGAAATCTGCACCTGTGTACCCTTTAGCTTAAAAAAACTCAGGGCATATCGCTAGTCCGGATGAAAAATCCCGATAACTTGCTCTTCTTTGCGAACGTGCTCGCGCGCCTCTTTGTCGGCCTCACGCATCTGGTGACCGCACTTAACACACTCAACAACATCAATATTATTTTCCCGCCACATCGCCAGGGTGTCTTGCGCCTGGCAGGTCGGGCATTTTGCACCCGCGATAAAGCGTTTACGTACAGCCATCTTTCGTTACCCTTTATTCAAATTCATCCCAGCCATCGAGCTGGCGTCGTTCCTGCTGCATCTCGCGCTGGAAGATCTCCTCCAGCTCGCGACGCGCTTCCCGGACGCGGGAGATCTGCGCCGTATCGGTATGGACCGGCATCAGCTCGCGCAGCATCCGCATATCCAGCCGGCGGAAGTGCATCTGGGCGCGCTGCGCCTGATGCGGATGCATGCCAAGCGAGATCAGCGCCTTGCGCCCCAGCTCCAGCGCACTGGAGAACGTCTCACGGGAGAAGTGTTTCACACCCGCCTGCAATAATTCGTGAGCTTCAACACGTCCCCGTGCACGCGCCAGAATATGCAGATGCGGGAAATGCTGCTGGCAAAGATCCACCAGCTTCATCGTGTCTTCCGGGTCGTTACAGGTAATGACGATGGATTCTGCCGCTTCTGCCCCCGCCGAGCGCAGTAACTCAAGCTGGGTCGCGTCGCCGTAGTAAACCTTGTAGCCATATTTGCGCATCAGGTTGACCGCGCTGATATCACGCTCCAGCACCGTAATGCGCATTTTGTTCGCCATCAGCAAACGGCCAATTACCTGTCCAAAACGGCCAAAGCCCACCACGATCACCTGGGGCTTATCGTCTTCCACCCACGGCGCTTCGTCTTCGTCGTCTGCCGGGTTCAGGCGGCGCGACAGCAGTCTATCCACCAGCTTCATCAGCAGCGGCGTGGTCATCATGGACAGCGTGACCGTTACCAGCAAAAGCGCCATCTGATCGTCTTTAAACAGCTTCTGGGACGAGGCGGTAGAGAACAGCACAAACGCGAACTCTCCTCCCTGGCTCAACACGCTCGCAAACTGCATGCGCTCCGAACTGCGCAGGCCGTATATGCGCGCCATGACGTACAGCACCAGCGTTTTCACAGCCACCAGGATGGCCACGCTCACCACAACCCACAGGAGATGGGTATAGAGCACGCCAAGATTGAGCGCCATCCCCACCGAAATAAAGAACAGCCCCAACAGCAACCCTTTGAAGGGATCGATGGCAATTTCCAGCTCGTGGCGGTATTCACTTTCCGCCAGCAGCACCCCGGCGATAAAGGTCCCGAGCGCCATCGACAGCCCCAGCGCGTCCATAAACAATGCCGACCCCAGCACCAGCAGCAGCGTCGCGGCGGTAAACACCTCGCGCACGCCGGACGCGGCAATAAAGCGGAACACCGGACGTAACAGGAAACGTCCGCCAATCAGCATCCCCGCGAAGGCCAGCACCTTCATGGCGATTTTCGCCCAGTCAAAGTGGTCGTCGCCGGAGCCCGCCAGCAGCGGCACCAGCGCCAGCGCCGGGATGACCGCCAAATCCTGGAACAGCAGCACCGAAAAACCCAGCTGACCGGCTTCGTTACGGTTCATCCCTTTGTCGCGCATCAGCTGCAGGGCCATCGCCGTCGACGACATCGCAAGGCCTATCCCGCCGATCACCGCCGCCTGCCAGGAGAAATTCGTCAGCATTAACAGGCCACCCAGAATCGCGGCGCTGAGCAACACCTGAGCGGCACCTACGCCAAAGATGGAGCGTCGGAGCTGCCACAATTTTGAAGGGTTGAGCTCAAGGCCAATGATGAACATCAGGAACACCACGCCCAGCTCGGAGAAGTGGAGTATTTCATCCACATCGCTGATGAATCCCAGTCCCCAGGGGCCAATCGCGATCCCCGCCAGCAGATAACCCAACACCGCACCGATACCAATACGTGCAGCAAGCGGCACCGCGACGACGGCCGCAAATAAAAACAGCACCCCGGCGAGGAGCAAATTCGATCCTTCCATTAACGCCCTCCTGCCGGAATCGGTGACGCCAGCCATTCACCGTAGGCTCTGGCGTGGCTGGCCAACTCTTTCGGATCCTGACGACGGGCCCAGTAGACAATAATCGGGCTCATCCAGTGCATACGGCACATGGCCGCCGTCAGCTCAAAAGGCCGCAGAATGTCGCTCATCGGATAGCGGTTCAGCCCGTCGTGGCGGTAGGCGCTTTCGGGTTCACCGGTCGTAATCACACTACGCCAGTACTTTCCCGCCAGCTGGTTGCCCCCCACCCCGCTGGAGAAGCCCCGACTCAGCACGCGGTCCAGCCACTCTTTGAGCAGCGCCGGACAGCTGTAGGTATAAAGCGGATGCTGGAACACAATCACGTCATGCTGACGCAGCAGTTCCTGCTCGTAGGGAATATCAATAAAGAAATCAGGATAGTGCGCGTAGAGATCGTGCACCGTCACGTTGCTGAGCTGAGTAGCCGGCTTAAGCAGCACCCGGTTTGCCACCGAGTCCTGAGATTCCGGATGGGCATACAGCAGCAGCACTTTTGCTGTCTGAGACATCATTCCCCTCCCGGTCTTGTTTCTGTTTTTGTGTATCGTCGCTGTTTTGGGCTACCATGACGGCCCGGTGCGGAAAACGGCCCACACCTTACATTATCATAATGACAAATTAACATAGTCGGAACATACGGCGCTTCTATGATTGTTTTCTCCTCGTTACAAATTCGTCGCGGCGTGCGCGTCCTGCTGGATAACGCCACTGCTACCATCAACCCGGGCCAGAAAGTGGGCCTGGTCGGCAAAAACGGCTGTGGTAAATCCACGCTGCTGGCGCTGCTGAAAAACGAGATTAGCGCGGATGGCGGTAACTTTACCTTCCCGGGGAACTGGCAGCTCGCCTGGGTAAACCAGGAGACGCCCGCGCTGAGCGAACCGGCACTCGACTATGTTATCGACGGCGATCGTGAGTACCGCAAGCTCGAGGCGGAACTTAACGCCGCTAACGAGCGCAACGACGGCCACGCCATCGCCACCGTTCACGGCAAGCTGGACGCCATCGACGCGTGGACCATTCGCTCCCGCGCCTCCAGCCTGCTGCACGGCCTGGGCTTCAGCAATGAGCAGCTGGAACGCCCGGTCAGCGACTTCTCCGGCGGCTGGCGTATGCGCCTCAACCTGGCGCAGGCGCTGATCTGTCGCTCTGACCTGCTGCTGCTCGATGAACCGACTAACCACCTCGATCTCGATGCGGTTATTTGGCTGGAGAAGTGGCTCAAGAGCTATCAGGGCACTCTGATTCTGATCTCCCACGACCGCGACTTCCTCGACCCGGTGGTGGATAAAATCATTCATATCGAACAGCAAACGATGTTCGAGTACACGGGCAACTACAGCTCCTTCGAGCGCCAGCGCGCGACGCGTCTTGCCCAGCAGCAGTCCATGTACGAAAGCCAGCAGCAGCGCGTGGCGCACCTGCAAAGCTTTGTGGATCGCTTCAAGGCCAAGGCGTCAAAGGCGAAGCAGGCCCAGAGCCGCATCAAGATGCTGGAGCGCATGGAGATGATCGCCCCGGCGCACGTCGACAACCCGTTCCACTTCAGCTTCCGGGCCCCGGAAAGCCTGCCAAATCCCCTGCTGAAAATGGAAAAGGTCAGCGCGGGTTATGCCGACCGCATTATTCTCGACTCCATCAAGCTCAACCTGGTGCCGGGTTCACGTATTGGTCTGCTCGGGCGCAACGGTGCCGGTAAATCCACGCTGATCAAACTGCTGGCGGGCGAGCTTAATCCGGTCAAGGGTGAAATCGGCCTGGCGAAGGGCATCAAGCTGGGTTACTTCGCCCAGCATCAGCTGGAATTTTTACGCGCGGATGAATCCCCGATTCAGCACCTCGCGCGTCTGGCGCCGCAGGAGATGGAGCAGAAGCTGCGCGACTATCTCGGCGGCTTCGGCTTCCAGGGCGATAAGGTCACCGAAAACACCGAGCGCTTCTCCGGCGGCGAAAAGGCCCGTCTGGTGCTGGCGCTGATCGTCTGGCAGCGCCCGAACCTGCTGCTGCTTGATGAACCGACCAACCACCTGGATCTCGATATGCGTCAGGCGCTGACCGAAGCGCTGATTGAGTTCGAAGGCGCACTGGTGGTGGTGTCACACGACCGTCACCTGATCCGCTCCACCACGGACGATCTCTACTTAGTGCACGACGGCAAAGTCGAACCGTTCGACGGCGATCTGGAAGACTACCAGCAGTGGCTGACGGACGTGCAGAAGCAGGAGAACCAGCCGGAGGAGTCGGCGAAAGACAACGCCAACAGCGCGCAGGCACGTAAAGACCAGAAGCGCCGTGAAGCGGAGCTGCGCACCCAGACGCAGCCGCTGCGTAAAGAGATTGCCCGTCTCGAAAAAGAGATGGAAAAGCTCAACGCCACGCTTGCTACCGTTGAAGAGAAGCTCGGCGACAGCGGTCTGTATGACCAGAGCCGTAAAGCCGAACTGACGGACTGCCTGCAAACCCAGGCGAAGACCAAATCCAGCCTTGAAGAGTGTGAGATGGCGTGGCTGGACGCGCAGGAACAGCTGGAAGCGATGCTGCAGGCTGACTGATACCGGGAGGGCTATGAGTTTCGATAACACGAGCGAGATTACATTCCGCAAGCTCAGCATCTTCATGACGTTTATGGAGAAGGGGAATATCGCGCGTACCGCCGAAACTCTGGGCCTGAGCGGCGTCAGCGTTCACCGTGCGCTGCACACGCTGGAAGAGAACGTGCGCTGTCCGCTCTTTACCCATAAGGGGCGCAACCTGATTGCTCTCCCTTCCGCCTGGACCTTACTGGAATATTGTCAGGAAGTGATGCAGGTGATGGAGCGCGGGCTGGAAGCGTCGCGCAAAATTGCCGGGATCGGCCAGGGGCGGCTGCGAGTCGGAACGCTCTACTCGCTCACCCTGGAAACCGTGCCGCGTCTGATCATGGGCATGAAGCTACGTCGTCCGGATCTGGAAATGGATCTGACGATGGGCTCCAACGAAACCCTGCTGCACATGCTGGATGAAGGCTCTCTGGACGCCATTCTTATCTCCATTTCCGAGAGCGATATCGACCGTAACAGCCTGGAAGTGCTCCCGCTGTTCCATGACGACATCTTCCTTGCCGCACCGGCCTCCGCGACGCTCAATACCCGCGGCCCGGCCGATCTGCGCGACTATAAAGATCGGAAATTTGTCTCTCTTGCGGAAGGGTTCGCCACCTATGCAGGCTTCCAGGAGGCGTTTCATATCGCCGGGTTCGAGCCGGAGATTGTTACCCGGGTGAATGACATTTTCTCCATGCTCAGTCTGGTGCAGGCGGGAGTGGGCTTTACGCTGATGCCGGGCAGGATGAAAAAGGTCTATGAGAATTCCGTGCAGCTCCTGAAGCTTGCCGAGCCGTACCAGATGCAACAGCTGATCGCCATCGTCTTTGCCCGCAACCGCGAGCAGGATCCAAGCCTGCGGGCGCTGGCCGCCGAAGGGCGGATGTATGCCCGCAGTTTGCAGGATAGTGCCTGATGTTATTGCCCGGTGGCGCTACGCTTACCGGGCCTACAGTCCGTAGTAGGCCCGGTAAGCGTAGCGCCACCGGGCTAAACCATCACGCACGGAGTCGCTTCGCCAGATGTACCGCCACGTCCACCCCGCTGCGCTCCAGTGAAATCGTCTCTCCTTCCCACGGCGCCTGACGCGTCAGGCAGGTCAGTACGCCGCCGGGGGGCATCTCGATCGCCAGCCGGGCTTCGCGTTCATTCGCTGAAATCATCGCCTCCTGCCAGCGCACCGTACGCGCCATGTTCATCGCCAGATCGTCGGCGATCTTTTCCGGCTGCCACAACACGCGCCCGGTGCTGCCGCTCAGGTAGGCGCAGCGTGGGCGTGAAAGCGTGACCGATTCAAACGCCGTTGCCAGCTTTTGCGCGGGTGCTGTCAGCAGTTCGCAGTGCGACGGCACGCTGACCGCCAGCCGTTTGGCCTTGCTCGCCCCTTTCGCCAGCGCGCGCGACGCCGCCTCCGCCATCCCTTCATCGGTTCCGGCAATCACGATCTGCGTTTCGGCATTCAGGTTGGCAATGTAGGTCCCGGTGCCCTGGATAAGGTCTTCCACCTGCGGCAGAGTGAGCCCCATAATTGCCGTCAGGCCGTAGCCGTGCGGATACGCCTGCTCCATCAGATCGCCACGCAGCGCCACCAGCTTCAGCGCATCCGTGAAGTCCAGCGCGCCTGCAATGACCGCCGCCGGATAAGCGCCGATGGACAGCCCGCTGACGATATCCGGCGCCACGCCGCGCCGTTCCAGCTCGCGCGCCCAGGCCACGCCTGCAATTAGCAGGCAAAGCTGAACCGCGCGGGTATGGCTTAACGCGTCTGCGCTATCCAGCGTATCCACTTCGGTGCCAAGCACCTCACGCGCCTGAGCCAGTTCCGTTCCCGGCAGGTTTTGCAGCATGCCTTCGTGCTGCGTGCCCTGCCCCGGAAAGGTAAACACTATTTTCATCACTCCTCCCTGCGCCACGGATCCGCCACCAGGCGCGGTCCACGGCGGGTTTTCAGCAGCGTTTTGCCGTCGCGCAGCCACTCCGCCAGCGCGAAACCGCCCTCGGGCGTATCCACCTGCGTATCGGCACGACACAGCGCACGGCTTAGCCGGGACTGCCACGTCGTCAGGGCGTCCGGTGAGATCGGCAGCGGAGCGCGGATAAGCAGATCGAGATCGCTGTCGGCATGGATCACCGGGATACCGGTCGCCAGCGCGTAGCCGGTACTGCCGGTAATGCCCCACGTCCACGGCCACGCCTGCTGAGAAAGCTGAAGCGCCACCTGAACGGGTGGCTGAGTCACAAAGGGCGAGCGCAGCAGTTCGGCCGCAACGCTCAGATCTTCTGGTGAAACCACGCGTAACACGTTTTCGGGCTTCCCCCATCCGGCCGCCCGCTGGTCGCGACGTAAACCGCGCACGCCAACGGGGATCCGGCCTTCGCTATCCACATCACGCCGCACCACCACCGGCAGGCCGGTATGCCAGGCGGCCTCCACCCAGGATTCAGTGATGCCTTCCAGCGCATCGCGGGAAGTAAGCCAGATAAGGTCGTGCGGGCGTAATGGGGTGGTCATGGTTACATTCCTGAAGTTAGCGAGATAAACAGCGGCAGCGACAGGATACACAGGACGGAGCTTAACAGCAGCACGGCTTCTGCATCCGGCGACTGCACGCCAAAGCGGTTACCGAACACGACGCCGAAGAAGCCCGCAGACAGCGCAATCATCAGGATAGCGGTGATCGCCACGGAGCCGTGCAGACCAAAGATCAAGACGATACCCCAGGCAATGGCTGGCTGAATCAGCAGCTTGGCGATCGTGGAGGTGATGACCATGGTATTAATCTGCAGCTTACGGGCAGAGAGGATCACCCCGGTCAGGAACAGCGCTGCAGCGGTCGCGGACAGCCCCAGCGGTTTGATCGCCGCCAGCACCAGCTCCGGCATTTTGATGCCGATGGCGGACAAAATCACGCCCAGCAGCGGGCCCATCACGATCGGTTTTTTAATGGAACGCCACATCAGCACCGGCAGCATCGAGAGCGTTGAGCCGGAGCTATTGCCTTCAGCGCGCGCTTTTTCACGCTCCAGAATGAGCAGGCAGAACGGGGTCATCAGCACCGAACCGCAGGCGATGGAGACCGCGACGGAGAGCGACGTAGAGGAACCTTCGCCCAGCACGCTGCCCAGAATCGGCAGACCCAGCGCTGCATAGTTGGGCAGCGCGACGGTGAGCGTCAGCACGGCCGCATCCTGTGGCGATTTCTTAAAGACGCCGGTGGCGAGGAAATAGATGACCGCATAGGTGATCCACATCGCCAGCGTCAGCACCAGGATCAGCGGCGACTGGGCAACGATGCCGGTCCACGGGGTTTGCACGGTGGCACTGAACAGCGCGGCAGGGAGTGCAAAATCCATTACGAAGATATTAAGCAGGGAAACATTTTTGTTATCGACCATCTTTGCCTTGCCGGCCCAGAATCCCAGCAGCATGATGACGAAAATCGGTGCAAGAGCATGAACAATTACGTAAGTCATAAATCACCTGTAGTAAAAAAGTTTTAGCACTGGCGCGATGATTATTATTTTCAGGATGCAGGTTCCCGCGTGGGCGCTGTCACGCGCCCACGGGTTGATGCATCTGGCAGGTCTCTTTTTACTTACCAGCTGGCTCGCATACGTTCGCGTACGAGCGCCGAGCTGCGGCGATTGTCAGCACCCAGACGGTTTTTCAACGTGGTGTCCTGACGAGCGTCACTGATGGCCTGTTGCAGGGTGGATTTCACCAGCGTCAGATCGTTATCGGAGGGGGCATCCGGGTTGCTGATATCCAGCAGGTTAGAGAGCAGCCCCAGCGTGGCGTAGTTGCTGATGTCGTAGGCCATTGGCGGAATGGTCGCCGCCAGTTTTTCCAGCGCCTCGACGGTACGCAGCGTGATGCGCGCCGCAGACTCTTTGCCCATCGCGTGGATCAGCACGCCTTTGTCGTTAAAGGCGATCAGACGGTTAGCCTGGTAGCCGTGCGCCAGGAACGCGCCGGACATCGCCTTGCCTACGATAAGCCCAATCACCGGGTGACCGACCAGGCGGGCATTCGCATAGGCTGCTGCCGCACCGGCCAGCGCCTGATGAATCCCAAACGCCTCTTCGCGTCGGCCATAGGCCTGGCTTGGGACGTCGATCACCGCCACAATCGGGCGCTTCACGGGTTTGTCAGCATCCGCCGCGACGGTTTCACTGACCACTTTCGCCAGGGTCCAGCCTTCCAGCAGCCCCACTTCCCCTTTCGCCGCACGCGGGAAGTGGTTGTTGGCATCCGGCACCACGGCAACAAAGCGCACCGCCTCGCCGTTCAGCTCGCCGTCTGCCGCCTGGACGGACGGGCATAGCCCCTCGATACGTTTGGCGTTCGGGGCGAGGATGTCCAGCCAGCGTTCGCCACGGCTTATTGCGTTACTCATCATTTCACCTCCCGGGCAAAAAGCGCGTTAATCTGTTCGGCATCAGCCTGTTTGCGGGTGTCGAAATTCGTCAGACGGTTCAGGTAATCGTCGTAGTTATCGGTGCGATGTTTCGCGGGAACGCCTTTAGCAATCGCGTCGTTCATCGCCTGTTTCACCGCGTTGATACCGTCGCCGACGAGCGCATCCACCAGCCCGCTTTGATAGCGCACTTCACCGCCGGTCATGCTCCAGATAAACGGACGATCGCGGGAGTCGTACTCCTCAATGCCCGCCTCCTGTTCGATAACCTGCGGGCCGTTGAGGCCAAGACGCGCTTCGCGGGTCACGATCAGGTAGCTGCAGAGCGCCGCCGCGATGGACATCCCACCGAAGCAGCCCACGGTTCCGGCCACAATGCCAATAACCGGCGTGTAGCGACGCAGGTCCACAATCGCCGCGTGAATATCGGCAATCGCCGCCAGGCCGAGGTTCGCCTCCTGCAGACGCACGCCGCCGGTTTCGAGGCACAGTACCGCCTGAGTCGGAATGCCGTTGCGGTTATCCTCCGCCGCCAGCTCCAGCGCCGCCGCCATTTTGGCGCCGGACACTTCGCCCATGCTGCCGCCCTGGAACGCGCCTTCAATCGCCACGACGACGGCAGGCTTGCCGTTGATGGTGCCCTTCGCCACCACCATGCCGTCGTCCGCCTGCGGCACAATGCCCTGTGGCCCAAGCCACGGAGAAATAATGCCTTCAAACGGATCCAGCAGTTCGCGGTAGCTGCCCTCGTCGAGCAGGGCCTGCGCGCGCTGGCGCGCTTTCAGTTCGATAAAGCTGCTGTCATCACGCATGGCTCACCCCCTCAAAAACCTGTTCGATGCGAATGCGCGCCACGCCCGGCGTCGCGCCGAAGTCGTGGATGGTCAGCTTCCCTGCGGGCAGGCTGCTGACGGTTTGCAGACGGTTGAACAGCGCCTCCCAGCGCCCCCGGCTGTTGTCCACGGAGGTGGTGATATCAATGGTTAACGTCTGGCCCGGTTCGGCGGTGAAGAGCACCTCCATATCCCCGGAACCGACTACCCCTGCCAGCGCCCTGCCGCTTAACGTGCGGCTGGCTGGCACGGTCAATGTGATTTTTTCCATAACATCCTCTTAATGCTTTGAATTTGGCGTTTCGATGCGGTCGAGAAACAGCGTGGCGGCAAGCAGGTCGGCAGCGCCGCCCGGTGAGGCGTTGAGCGCCAGCATCTGACGGTCTAACCTCGCCAGCGCCTGCTGGCCCGCAGGCGTTGCGCTGCCGCCGGCATTCAGCACCGCACGGGCGCCGTCCTGCATAGCATCAAGCCCTTCCATTCCGGCACGTGACAGCACGCAGGTGTCGGTGAGTGAGGTCATGATGGCCATCAGCGCGTCGAGCCTGGCGTGCGTTTCGCTGCTGCCGTTGAGGCGGCTCAGACGAAGCTGCGGCAGCGCGCGCTGCATAACGTGCGGGAACGCCTGCTGCGCCTCTTCACGCGCGCCCGGCACGCGGTAACGGTGCGTGGCGCGCAGGCCTTTACTGAAAACCTTCGGCGCCGCGTCGTCCGGCAGTCTCGCCAGCTGTGCGGCGGTGCGGGCGACGTCTTGCGCCCTGGCATCACCACCGAGCATCGCCACCGCGCTGACCAGCAGCCCCAGCGCCCAAATCGCGCCGCGATGGGTGTTTACGCCACCGGTTGCGGCCATCATCTGCTGCTCGCCTTCGCGACCGAGTCGCCCGACGGTTTGCCGAAGTGCGATATCTGCCGGGCGCTGCCAGCTTTGCAGCGCCAGTGCCTGAAACGTGGAGGTCAGGCTGTGCGCGGAGCACTCCATCAGCGCAAGGGATAAATCGTGGTGCGCGCCGTTCCCCCGACTGTCCACCAGACCGGGTTTCGGGCTTAAACGTGCTTCGTCAATCAGACACTGCGTGGCGGTTCGCGCCAGCCATTCGGCACCGCCTTCAACCTGAATCTGGGGGAGAAGTTTCATTACCAGCTCCGGAATTTCGCAGGTGGGTTATAGAGACCGCCGGACCATTCCACGAGATCAGACACGCTGCCTGCCGCCAGCAGAGAGCGGGTGGCATCAGTGCGGCGAATCCCCATATCTTCCGGATAGAGCACCTTGCCGCTCTGACGCAGTTCCGCCACGCGTTTGGCATCCACGCCCAGACCGATGTCGGTGATCCCCGCGACGGCGGCGACCATGGCGCGACGCTCTTCCAGATCTTTCGCCCGATAGAGGTAGGCAATCCCCTCTTCCGTCAGCACGTGGGTGACGTCATCGCCGTAGATCATCACCGGCGCCAGCGGCATACCGGAGGCTTTCGCCACGTCAACGGCATCGAGTTTTTCCACGAAGGTCGGCTTCACGCCCGCCTGGAAGGTTTCCACCATCTGCACGACGAGTTTTTTGCCGCGCTGCATTGGGTCAGGTTCGGTGATCATGTTCAGCCAGGCTGGCGTGGCGTGGCGACGACCGTGCGGGTCGTGACCCATGTTTGGCGCACCGCCGAAGCCGGACAGACGACCACGGGTCACGGTTGAGGAGTTGGCGTAGCCGTCCACCTGCAGCGTAGAGCCGATGAACATATCCACCGCGTACTGACCTGCCAGCTGGCAGAACGCGCGGTTGGAGCGCATGGAGCCGTCGGCACCGGTAAAGAAGACGTCCGGACGCGCGCGGATGTACTCTTCCATCCCCAGCTCGCCGCCGAAGCAGTGCACGCTCTCGACCCAGCCGCTTTCAATAGCCGGGATCAGCGTCGGATGCGGGTTCAGCGTCCAGTGTTTACAGATTTTGCCTTTAAGGCCGAGCTGTTCACCGTAGGTAGGCAGCAGCAGCTCAATCGCCGCAGTGTTAAAGCCGATCCCGTGGTTCAGGGACTGCACCTGGTGTTCCGCATAAATACCCTTGATGGCCATCATCGCCATCAGGATGTGTTCCTGTTTAATCAGGCGCGGGTCGCGGGTAAACAGCGGTTCGATAAAGAACGGCTTATCGGCCACCACCACAAAGTCAATCCACGAACCCGGAATGTCCACGCGCGGCAGGTCACACTCGTCATCCACCAGCTCGTTCACCTGCGCGATGACGATGCCGTCATGGAACGCGGCGGCTTCCACCAGCGCCGGGGTATCTTCGGTGCTCGCCCCGGTATAGAGGTTGCCTTTGCGGTCAGCTTTAAAGCCAGCAATCAGCGCCACGTTGGGCGACAGGTCGACGTAGAGACGGGAGTAGAGTTCGATGTAGGTGTGAATCGCGCCGATTTCGAGCTGACCATCCTCCAGCAGTTGGGAGATGCGCAGGCTCTGCGTCCCGGAGAAGGAGAAATCCAGCTTGCGGGCGATGCCTTTCTCAAAGATATCCAAATGTTCGCTACGGCCAACGCTCGGCATGATCATATGCAGGTCGTGGACGATCTGCGGGTTCACTTCGGCCAGCGAGCGGGAAAGGAAATCGGCCTGCTTCTGGTTGTTACCTTCCAGCACGACCTTGTCGCCTGGCGCGATCAGTTTTTCCAGCATGGCGACGAGATCGCCGGTTGGCAGTACCTTGCCCTGCACCGGTACGGAGGCCAGACGACGCGCTTTTTCGCTGCGTCGCGTGTTCCATTGCCGGGTGGGTGTTTGCCCAGATAACATTATTAACCTCCTGATTCAGCTAATCATTTTGATTTGCTTAACGTTGAGTAGAGTGTGCGCTCTGGTGAGAAAGGCATCAATTAAGCGTAGAGCTGAATCATTAGCCTGAGAGTAATAATCAAGGTAAATATTTGTGATCGGGATCAGTTCATGTTTCGGAAATTCAGGCTAAACGGAGTACAATTCGGAAAGTATCGTAAATTTCCGACAAGAATCAGCATCGCGCCTATGACCCAAATCATTCCATCAGGCTTCGACATTGCCGCCGAAGACAGCACTGAGTTCGTGCCTATGCGCGGCGTCGCCAATCGCCATTTGCAGACCATGCTGCCGCGACTGATCCGCCGCAAGGTTCAGTTCACCCCACACTGGCAGCGGCTAGATCTGCCAGACGGTGACTTTCTGGATCTCGCCTGGAGCGAAGCGCCGGATCAGGCTCGACATAAGCCGCGGCTGGTGGTTTTTCACGGTCTGGAAGGCAGCCTGCATAGCCCGTATGCACACGGGCTCATTGAGGCGGCCAAAGCGCGCGGCTGGCTCGGCGTGGTGATGCATTTTCGCGGCTGCAGCGGCGAGCCGAACCGGCAGAAGCGTATCTATCACTCGGGTGAAACCGAAGACGGTACGTGGTTTTTACACTGGCTGCGGGACAACTATGGCACCGTGCCCACCGCGGCCGTAGGCTACTCGCTGGGCGGAAATATGCTGGCCTGCCTGTTAGCTAAAGAAGGGGAAAGCGTCCCGCTGGATGCCGCCGTCATTGTCTCCGCCCCGTTCATGCTGGAGCAGTGCAGCTACCACATGGATAAAGGCTTTTCCCGCGTCTATCAGCGCTACCTGCTCAACCTGCTGAAGGCCAACGCGGCGCGTAAGCTGAAGGCCTACCCGGACACCCTCCCGGTCAGCCTGCGCCAGCTGAAAAAGGTACGCCGCATTCGCGAATTCGACGACCTGATCACCGCGAAAATCCACGGCTTCGCCGATGCGATTGACTATTATCGTCAGTGCAGCGCCATGCCGCTGCTCAGCAAGATCACGCAGCCGACGCTGATCATTCATGCCAAAGATGACCCATTTATGGATCATCACTCGATTCCCGCTCAGGAATTCCTGCCCGACAACGTTCACTATCAGTTGACCGAGCACGGCGGCCACGTCGGGTTTATCGGCGGCACGCTGCGCCGCCCGAAAATGTGGCTTGAGGCGCGTATTCCTGACTGGCTAACCCCTTATCTGGACGGTGCAACATGATTATTCCCTGGCAGGATCTGGCTCCCGAAACGCTCGATAATCTGATTGAAAGCTTTGTATTACGCGAAGGCACCGATTATGGTGAACAGGAACGCTCGCTTGAGCAAAAGGTCAACGATGTAAAGCGCCAGCTGAAAAGCGGCGACGTGGTGCTGGTGTGGTCAGAACTGCATGAGACGGTGAATATCATGCCCCGCAACGCGTTTCACGGCTGATCTTCCACCCTTTTCAGTCAGGGAGTTGCTATGTCTGCCAGACATCCGGTTATTGCCGTTACGGGGTCGAGTGGTGCGGGAACCACCACCACCAGCCTCGCATTTCGCAAGATTTTCGCCCAGCTGAATCTCCGTGCGGCGGAGGTCGAAGGCGACAGCTTTCACCGCTACACGCGCCCGGAGATGGACATGGCCATCCGTAAGGCGCGCGATCTGGGTAAACACATCAGCTACTTCGGTCCGGAAGCCAATGACTTCGGCCTGCTGGAACAAACCTTTATTGAGTACGGCCAGAGCGGTAAAGGGCAGTCCCGCAAGTATCTGCATACCTATGATGAAGCCGTTCCCTGGAATCAGGTGCCTGGCACCTTTACCCCCTGGCAGCCCCTGCCGGAACCTACCGACGTGCTGTTCTACGAAGGATTACACGGCGGCGTGGTCACGCCGCAGCACGACGTGGCGCGCCACGTGGATCTGCTGGTTGGCGTGGTGCCTATCGTTAACCTGGAGTGGATCCAGAAGCTGACGCGTGACATGAGCGAGCGCGGCCACTCGCGCGAAGCAGTGATGGATTCGGTGGTGCGCTCCATGGAAGACTACATCAACTTCCTGACGCCGCAGTTTTCCCGCACCCATATCAACTTCCAGCGCGTGCCGACGGTGGACACCTCCAACCCTTTCGCGGCCAAAAGTATCCCATCCCTGGATGAGAGCTTTGTGGTGATCCATTTCCGCAATCTCGAAGGCATTGACTACCCCTGGCTGCTGGCGATGCTGCAGGGCTCGTTTATTTCTCACATGAATACATTAGTCGTACCGGGCGGAAAAATGGGGCTGGCGATGGAGCTCATCATGACGCCGCTGGTGGAGCGACTGATGGAAGGGAAACAGATCGCGTGAGTATTTTGCCCGGTGGCGCTGCGCTTACCGGGCCTACGGTCGTGCTTTTGTAGGGCGGGTCAGCGAAGCGCCACCCGCCAAAACATTAAGCCTCGATCACTTCATACGAATGGGTGATTTTTACCGCTTTCTCCAGCATTAACGCGACAGAGCAGTACTTCTCCGCAGACAGGTCCACCGCACGTGAAACCGCCGCGTCTTTCAGTTCTTTACCGGTGACCACAAAGTGCAGATTGATGTGGGTGAACAGGCGTGGCGCCTCTTCGCGGCGTTCTGACGTGAGTTTGACCTCACAATCCGTCACGTCATGACGGCCTTTTTGCAGAATCGACACCACGTCAATGGCACTGCATCCCCCTGCCGCCATCAGCACCATTTCCATTGGGCTGGGCGCTTTATCGCCGGAGTTACCATCCATCAAAATCTGATGTCCTGACGCGGACTCGCCCAGGAACGTTAAACCTTCAACCCACTTCACGCGCGCTTGCATATTCTTAAACTCCAACGTTGCATTTTTGGTGACAGATTACGCGTGCGTTACATTTCTCGCAATGGAAGGCGACCTGCATCATGCTGAAGCGAGACACCAGGAGACACGCGGCGAAAGCTATGCTAAAACACTCAGGATGCTACAGTAATACATTGACGTTACACATGTATGCAGAGGACATCAAACTTTACTGGCTGCGAAACGTTACGGTAGCCGACTTCCCAGGGTATGGGTAAGAATTCGATTGCAACCCCAGAGTCCGGATGCATCTGATGACTCTGGTGACAGCTTATAACAGAGGATAACAGCGCATGGTGCTTGGCAAACCGCAAACAGACCCGACTCTCGAATGGTTCTTGTCTCATTGCCACATTCATAAGTACCCATCAAAGAGCACGCTGATTCACCAGGGTGAAAAAGCGGAAACGTTGTATTACATCGTTAAAGGCTCGGTGGCAGTGCTGATCAAAGATGAAGAAGGGAAAGAGATGATCCTTTCTTATCTGAACCAGGGCGATTTCATCGGTGAACTGGGCCTGTTTGAAGAGGGCCAGGAACGTAGCGCCTGGGTTCGTGCAAAGACAGCATGTGAAGTGGCTGAAATTTCTTACAAGAAGTTCCGTCAGCTGATTCAGGTTAACCCTGACATTCTGATGCGTCTCTCTTCCCAGATGGCGCGCCGTCTGCAGGTCACCTCAGAGAAAGTGGGCAACCTCGCTTTCCTGGACGTGACGGGCCGCATCGCACAAACTCTGCTGAACCTGGCGAAACAGCCGGACGCCATGACCCATCCGGACGGCATGCAAATTAAAATTACCCGTCAGGAAATTGGTCAGATCGTCGGTTGCTCCCGTGAAACAGTAGGCCGTATCCTGAAAATGCTGGAAGATCAAAACCTGATCTCCGCCCACGGTAAAACCATCGTGGTTTACGGAACGCGTTAATTCCGCTTAAACGGCGTGCCATCGCAAGGTGTCACGCCGTTTTTGTCTCTACTCCTCATGTGGCGCAGGCTGATCTATCACCCGGAAGTTAACTACGCACTGCGACAAACGCTGGTGTTGTGTCTACCCGTGGCCATCGGCCTGATCCTCGGACACCTTCAGCAAGGCCTGCTCTTTTCCCTCGTGCCCGCCTGCTGCAACATTGCTGGCCTGGACACACCGCATAAGCGCTTTTTCAAACGACTGATCGTGGGCGGCTGCCTGTTTGCTGGCTGTAGCCTTGCCGTACAGCTTTTACTGGCCCGGGATATCCCGCTGCCGCTGATCCTGACGGTGCTGGCGATGACGCTCGGCGTCACGGCGGAAATCAGCTCGCTGCACGCCCGCCTGCTTCCCGCCTCGCTGATTGCGGCCATCTTCACGCTGAGCCTCGCCGGGAATATGCCGGTGTGGGAGCCGCTACTGATCTACGCGCTGGGGACACTGTGGTACGGGCTGTTTAACTGGTTCTGGTTCTGGCTGTGGCGGGAACAGCCGCTGCGCGAATCCCTGAGCCTGCTCTATGTGCAGTTGGCGGAATACTGCGAAGCCAAATACACCCTGCTCACCCAGCATACCGATCCGGAAAAAGCCTTACCGCCGCTGCTGACGCGCCAGCAGAAGGTGGTGGATCTGATAAGCCAGTGCTATCAGCAGCTGCATATGCTCGCCGCCAACAAGAACCACGAATACAAACGGCTGCTGCGCACCTTCCAGGTAGGCCTGGATCTGCAGGAGCATATCTCCGTTAGCCTGCACCACCCGCAGGAGGTGCAAAAGCTGGTTGAGCGCAGCCACGCCGAAGCGGTGATCCGCTGGAACGCGCAGACCGTCTCGGCACGCCTGCGCGTGCTGGCTGACGATATTCTCTACCACCGCTATCCCACGCGCTTTAACATGGAAAAACAGCTCGGTGCGCTGGAGAAAATCGCCCGTCAGCATCCGGATAACCCGGTCGGCCAGTTTGCCGCCTGGCACTTCAGCCGCATCGCCCGCGTGCTGCGCACCCAGCGCCCGCTTTATTCCCGCGACCTGATGGCGGATAAACAAAAACGGCTTCCCCTGTTGCCCGCGCTCAAAAGCTATCTGTCTCTCAAATCGTCCGCCCTGCGCAATGCCGCACGAATTAGCGTCATGCTCAGTATCGCCAGCCTGATGGGCATGGCGCTGCATCTGCCGAAGCCCTACTGGATCTTAATGACCGTGCTGTTCGTCACCCAGAACGGCTACGGCGCCACGCGGGTGCGTATTCTGCACCGGGCGGGCGGCACCATGGCCGGGCTGATCATTGCAGGCGTAACGCTGCACTTCCACGTGCCGGAAGGCTATACCCTGGCAGGCATGCTGGCGATCACGCTGGTGAGCTACCTGATTATCCGCAAAAATTACGGCTGGGCGATGGTGGGCTTTACGGTGACGGCGGTATACACCCTGCAGCTGCTTACGCTGAACGGCGAACAGTTTATTATCGCCAGGCTGATTGATACCCTGATCGGCTGCCTGATTGCCTTCGGCGGCATGGTCTGGCTGTGGCCGCAGTGGCAGAGCGGGCTGCTCAGGCAGAACGCCCACGACGCGCTGGAGGCCGACCAGCAGGCCATTCGCCTCATCCTGAGCGACGACCCGCAGCCCTCCCCGCTGGCGTATCAGCGCATGAAGGTCCACCAGGCGCACAACGCCCTGTTCAACTCGCTCAACCAGGCGATGCAGGAGCCGGGCTTTAATTCGCACTATCTGGCGGACATGAAGCTCTGGGTAACGCACAGTCAGTTTATCGTTGAGCACATTAACGCCATGACGACGCTGGCGCGCGAGCATACGATGCTGACGCCGGATCTGGCGCAGCGCTACCTGCAGTCGTGTGAAATTGCGTTGCAGCGCTGCCAGCAGCGTCTGGAGTATGACTCACCGGGCGAGTCGGGGGATTTAAATATTCTGGAAGCGCCGGAGACGTTAACCCACGGGCCAATGAGCACCCTTGAGCAACACTTGCAGCGCGTGCTGGGGCATCTGAACACCATGCACACCATTTCGTCGGTGGCATGGCGTCAGCGTCCGCATCATGGGGTTTGGTTAACGCGCCGGTTGAAACGAACCGAATATTAGCCTTTAACGATCTTTGCAACCGCCGCGGCAAAGCGGGTTAAGCCGTCTTCGATGTCTTTGTCTTCCACCACCAGCGACGGCGCAAAGCGCATCACGTCCGGTCCGGCGTTGAGCACCATCACCCCTTCGCGAGCGGCGGCGTGCAGGAAGTCGCGCGCTCGGCCCTTGTACTGCGGCTTCAGCTCGGCGCCAATCAGCAGCCCCATCCCGCGGATCTCGCTGAACACGTCGTACTGCTCGTCAATCTGCTTCAGGTGCTTCACAAACAGCTCGCGCTTCGCGCTAACGCCGTTTAGCACCTCTGGCGTGTTGATGATGTCGAACGCGGCCCCCGCTACGGCGCTCGCCAGCGGGTTACCGCCGTAGGTAGAGCCATGAGAACCGACGTGGAACGCGGAGGCGATCTCCTGCGTCGTCAGGACCGCACTCACCGGGAAACCGCCGCCGAGCGCTTTCGCGCTGGTCAGAATATCCGGCGTCACGCCGTAGTGCATATAGGCAAACAGGTCCCCGGTACGCCCCATCCCGCACTGCACTTCATCAAACACCAGCAGCGCCTGATGTTCGTCGCACAGCGCGCGCAGCCCTTTCAGGAATTCCGGGGTTGCCGCGGTCACGCCGCCTTCCCCCTGAATAGGCTCGACCACCACCGCGCAGGTGTGGTCGTCCATCACCGCTTTCACCGCGTGCAGATCGTTAAACGGCACATGGATGATGTCGGCTGGTTTCGGACCGAACCCGTCGGAATACTTCGGCTGGCCGCCAACGGAGACGGTAAAGAAGGAGCGCCCGTGGAAGGCATTGTGGAAGGCGATGATTTTGGTTTTGTACGGGCTGTGGCGCGTGGTCGCGTAGTAGCGCGCCAGCTTAAAGGCGGTTTCGTTGGCTTCGGTGCCGGAGTTCATAAACAGCACGCGCTCGGCAAACGTGGCATCAATGATCTTACGGCCCAGGCGCAGCGCCGGTTCGTTGGTGAACACGTTGCTGGTGTGCCACAGGGTTTCACCCTGGGTTTTCAGCGCCTCCACCAGCGCGGGATGGCAATGACCCAGCGCCGTGACCGCAATACCGCCCGCGAAATCCACATACTCCTTGCCCTGCTGATCCCAGACGCGGCTGCCTTTCCCCTTCACCGGGATAAATTCAGCCGGTGCATAAATCGGCAGAATCACTTCATCGAATGTCGCGCGGGTAATTGCTGGTTGTTCAGTTGCCATGTCATGCCCATCCATTTTATGTCACATTGATTGTGAAAATATAATCACAAAATATGCATAAAAAATCACAGCAAGGCAACAGATATTCAGCGATTAAGGAAATTTGCCAGCAGCGCGTGCCCCTGCTCGCTGAGGATGCTTTCCGGATGGAACTGCACGCCTTCGAGATCCCATTCGCGGTGACGAATCCCCATGATCTCCTGCGTATCGCTCCAGGCGGTCACCTCAAAGCCGTCGGGCAGCGTCGACGGGTCAATGACCAGGGAATGGTAGCGCGTCACGGTTAACGGATTATTGAGCCCCGTGAACACTCCGGTGCCCGTGTGGGTGACCGGCGAGGTTTTACCGTGCATGACTTTGGCGGCGCGCACGATGGTGGCACCAAAGGCCTGGGCAATCGCCTGATGGCCCAGACAAACGCCGAGGATCGGCAGCTTGCCGGCATAGTGCTGGATAACCTCCAGCGAAATACCTGATTCCGACGGCGTGCAGGGGCCGGGTGAAATCACGATTTTCTGCGGAGCCAGCGTCTCGATATCGGCCAGGCCAATCTCGTCGTTACGACGGACAACCACCTCTGCACCCAGTTCGCAAAAATACTGGTAAAGGTTCCAGGTGAAGGAATCGTAGTTATCAATCAGCAGAATCATGGCGGCTCCCGAAAAAAATGCCGCCCTATTCTACTCAGATTCCCGCGCTTCGCTCACTACTTTGGCAAAGATCGCGTTTAGCGCGGTTAAATCCCCCGTTGCGCCGCTGCGGTTAGCGGACACCCACTCCTCGGGATCGATATCGCGCCAGTCCAGTGAATAGCCCGCATGGAGCGCCAGCTGCTCAAAGAAAACGCGCTGAGCAATACCGTTACCACTCGAAAAAGGATGCAGCATGTTGATTTCACAGTAATAATGGCTAATTTTTTCAATGAACGCCGCTTTCTCAAGGCCAGCCAGATACTTTTCGCTTTCCAGCGCCGCCATCAGTTCATTACCCATCTTTTCGATGTATTCGAAATGGCAGAAGGGAATATCACCTTTGAAAATATCGTCGGTCCGGAACTCACCTGCCCGCTTCATCTCTCTGCGGTAGAGATGGCGGTGAATAAGGCACAGATGGGGTAACCCGGGCGCGGAAGGCCCAAGCGCCAGGCTCTCAATCTCGGGATCCGATGGACCATTACCTTTCTCAAGGAGACAACTGGCCTGAAAGTTGACGCTACGCTGCTGCTCCCAGAGACGGGATTTTTGCTTGTCGGTGAGTTTTTTCACTTAACGCCTCCCTGAATAGTCCGTTTGCCACAAGTATAAGCAGCAAAACGCGCTTTCGCAGGGAGGGGTCACAACACGGGCGAGCATCGCCCGCGTCGAAGAACGTTACGGCAGAACTTTTGCGGAGAGGATCACGACAGGTTTAGACGGCACATTCTGATACGGACCGACGTCATGGGTAGGCACCTGAGAAATCTTATCGGCCACATCCATCCCTTTCACGATTTTACCGAACACCGCATAGCCGAAGTCGCGCTGGCCGTGGTCGAGGAAGGCGTTATCCGCCACGTTGAGGAAGAACTGGCTGGTCGCGCTATCTTTGTCTGCGGTACGCGCCATAGAGATCGTGCCGCGCTTGTTCAGCAGGCCGTTGTCCGCTTCGTTTTTGATTGGCGGGTTCGGCTGTTTCTGCTGCATCTGCTCGTTGAAGCCGCCGCCCTGAATCATGAAGCCCGGGATCACGCGGTGGAAGGTGGTGTTGTTATAGAAACCACTGTTCACATAGTCGAGGAAGTTTTTCACAGAAACCGGAGCTTTCTGGCTATTCAGTTCCAGCTCAATATTCCCGGCGGAGGTGGTCAGCAGAACGTGAGGGTCCCCTTTTGCTGCCAGCGCAGCAGGGGAAACGGCAGAAAGAGCAAACACAGCTGCGACAGCCGCCAGTGTTGATTTGAGCATGAGAATTCCTTAACAAAGCGCAGTATAAAAAGCGAATGGCTTGATTCTAAAGAGCAGTATGAACGTAGACCAGCCTTTTACCTAATTTTACGAAATTGAAACAATTATTACTGCGCAAACGATTGGTTAGACCGCCGTTTAATGTGATTTAGATCACGTTAAAACCTGCAATGACATAATCATTACCCTTAAAAGATAGGAATGGATCACTTTAGCGACTAAAATCTGCCCGCTCTCAGCGCCCCTTCGGCGCTTTTCTTTTTTTGAACAGGCCAGACATGACTAACAGCAATCGCATCAAGCTCACATGGATCAGCTTCTTCTCCTACGCCCTGACCGGCGCGTTGGTGATCGTCACCGGGATGGTGATGGGGAATATCGCAGACTACTTCCAGCTGCCCGTTTCCAGCATGAGTAACACCTTCACCTTCCTCAACGCAGGGATCCTGATCTCTATCTTCCTGAATGCCTGGCTGATGGAAATCGTGCCGCTGAAAACCCAGCTTCGCTTCGGCTTCGTGCTGATGGTTGCCGCCGTGGCGGGTCTAATGCTCAGCCACAGCATCGCCCTGTTCTCAGCCGCCATGTTCGTGCTCGGCCTGGTCAGCGGGATCACCATGTCGATCGGGACGTTCCTGATTACCCATATGTATGAAGGCCGCCAGCGCGGCGCGCGCCTGCTGTTTACCGACTCCTTCTTCAGCATGGCCGGAATGATCTTCCCGATGGTCGCTGCCGTTCTGCTGGCGCGCAGCATTGAGTGGTACTGGGTCTACGCCTGCATCGGTCTGGTCTACGTTGCAATTTTCATTCTGACCTTCGGCTGCGACTTCCCGGTTCTGGGTAAAAAAGCGCAAACCACGGCAGAGCCTGTGGCGAAAGAGAAATGGGGTATCGGCGTGCTGTTCCTCTCCATCGCCGCCCTGTGCTACATCCTGGGCCAGCTGGGCTTTATCTCCTGGGTACCGGAATATGCCAAAGGTCTGGGCATGAGCCTGAACGACGCGGGCAAACTGGTGAGCGATTTCTGGATGTCCTACATGTTCGGCATGTGGGCGTTTAGCTTCATCCTGCGCTTCTTCGACCTGCAGCGCATTCTGACCGTGCTGGCGGGCCTGGCGACCGTTCTGATGTATCTGTTCATCAACGGTTCGCCGGAGCATATGCCGTGGTTCATTCTGACCCTGGGCTTCTTCTCCAGCGCCATTTATACCTCGATCATCACCCTGGGCTCCCTGCAGACCAAAGTGGCCTCGCCGAAGCTGGTTAACTTCGTTCTGACCTGCGGCACCATCGGTACCATGCTGACCTTCGTGGTGACGGGCCCGATCGTTGCCCACAGCGGCCCGCTGGCCGCGCTGCACACCGCGAACGGTCTGTACGCCGTGGTGTTCATCATGTGCTTCATCCTGGGCTTTGTGACCCGCCACCGCCAGCACAACGCGACAGCGGCATCGCACTAAACCCTGCGCCCCTTTGCATTACGCAGAGGGGCTGTTTCTGGCGAAACTGACCTCTTCTCCTCCGGTATCCATCTGGATCCAGGTCTGCGCCAGCTGCGTAGTGGCAATAATCCGCCCCTGACGAATCGACCAGCGCACCGGCACCTGACAGCGCACCGCTTCAAACCCGCTCTCCGCAGGCAGAATAATCAGGTTTGCCGGATTTCCCGTTTCAATACCGTAATCGCTCAGGCCGAAGGTGCGGGCGCTGTTATGGGTAATCAGGTTCAGGCCGCTGTCGATTTGCGGATAGCCCATCATCTGGCAGACATGTAGCCCCATATGCAGCACCTGCAGCATGTTGCCGGTGCCGAGCGGATACCACGGGTCGAAGACATCGTCATGACCAAAGCAGACGTTAATACCTGCCTCCTGCAGTTCTTTCACGCGGGTGATACCGCGACGCTTCGGATAGTCATCAAAGCGCCCCTGCAGGTGGATGTTGACAAGCGGGTTCGCGACGAAGTTAATCCCCGACATCTTCAGCAGACGGAAAAGCCGCGAGGTGTAAGCGCCGTTGTAGGCGTGCATGGCGGTGGTGTGGCTGGCCGTCACGCGCGGGCCGATGCCGGCCTCGTACGCCAGCGTGGCCACCGTCTCGACAAACCGCGACTGTTCGTCGTCAATTTCATCGCAGTGGATATCCAGCGGGCGGTCATACTTCTTCGCCAGCTCAAAAGCGATATGCAGCGACTGGACGCCGTACTCACGGGTGAACTCAAAATGTGGGATCGCCCCCACCACGTCGGCCCCCAGTTTTAACGCCTCTTCCAGCAGCGCCGCGCCGTTCGGGTAAGAGAGAATACCTTCCTGAGGAAACGCGACGATTTGCAGCGTTACCCACGGGGCCACCTCCTGCTTCACCTCCAGCATCGCCTTCAGGGCGGTAAGCGTTGGGTCAGAGACATCCACATGGGTGCGGACAAACTGAATGCCGTTAGCGATTTGCCACTTCAGCGTTTTCCAGGCGCGTGCTTTCACGTCGTCATGGCTGAGCAGCGCTTTGCGCTCCGCCCAGCGTTCAATGCCTTCGAACAGCGTGCCGGACTGGTTCCAGTTCGGCTCACCCGCCGTCTGGGTGGTATCAAGATGAATATGCGGCTCGATGAACGGGGGAATAGCCAGCCCACCGCGCGCGTTCAGTACCTCATAACTTTCGGCGTGGGTGTCGTCCATGGGGGTGATGTCACCAAATCGCCCGTTCTCGATGGCAAGTTGCCACAGCCCATCCCGACCCGGTAAACGCACATTCTGAACAAGCCATAACGGTGATGTAGACATACCTTTCCCCTCATAAACGCAGCTGATATTCAGGCGTATCGATTTTTGCAAAACCGCCCCTGATTTGTACACAAATTCAACGAACACGAAAAGCCTGCGATTTCCGCCACTTATAAAAATCCTGACAAATCAGTCATATACCACCTAAGGAGTAGGCGAAGGCGTATTTGATTTGCATCAATAAGCGCCGCTGCTGAATCGTTAAGGTAGGCAATAATAGAAAAGAAATCGAGGCAATAATGAGCAAAGTCAGACTCGCTATCATCGGTAACGGCATGGTCGGCCACCGCTTTATTGAGGATCTTCTCGATAAAGCCGATGCTGAGCAGTTCGATATTACCGTGTTCTGTGAAGAACCCCGCAAGGCATACGACCGTGTGCACCTGTCTTCCTACTTCTCCCATCATACCGCCGAAGAGCTCTCTCTGGTGCGTGAAGGTTTCTACGAGAAGCATGGCGTAAAAGTGCTGGTGGGCGAACGCGCTATCACCATCAACCGTCAGGAAAAATTGATCCACTCCAGCGCCGGCCGTACGGTTTTTTACGACAAGCTGATCATGGCGACGGGCTCGTATCCGTGGATCCCGCCGATTAAAGGCTCTGAAACGCAGGATTGCTTCGTTTACCGTACCATTGAAGACCTCAACGCCATCGAATCCTGTGCGCGTCGAAGCAAACGCGGCGCGGTTGTCGGCGGCGGCCTGCTGGGTCTGGAAGCGGCAGGCGCGCTGAAAAACCTCGGCGTTGAAACCCATGTCATCGAATTTGCGCCGATGCTGATGGCCGAACAGCTCGACCACATGGGTGGCGATCAGCTGCGCCGTAAGATCGAAAGCATGGGCGTGAAGGTTCACACCAGCAAGAACACCAAAGAGATCGTTCAGGAAGGGACTGAAGCGCGCAAAACCATGCGCTTTGCCGACGGCAGCGAGCTGGAGGTGGACTTCATCGTCTTCTCCACCGGTATTCGTCCGCGCGACAAGCTGGCGACCCAGTGCGGCCTGGCCGTCGCGCAGCGCGGCGGGATCATGATTAACGACACCTGCCAGACCTCCGACCCGGATATTTACGCCATCGGCGAATGCGCCAGCTGGAACAACCGCGTATTCGGCCTGGTCGCGCCCGGGTACAAAATGGCGCAGGTCGCCGTGGATCATATCCTGGGCAGCGAAAACGCCTTCACCGGCGCAGACATGAGCGCCAAGCTGAAGCTGCTGGGCGTGGACGTAGGCGGTATTGGCGATGCGCACGGCCGCACGCCCGGCGCGCGCAGCTATGTCTATCTCGACGAAAGCAAAGAAGTCTACAAACGTCTCATCGTCAGCCAGGACAACAAAACCCTGCTCGGCGCGGTGCTGGTGGGCGACACCAGCGACTTCGGTAACCTGCTCCAGCTGGTGCTCAACGCCATCGAGCTGCCGGAAAACCCGGACGCGCTGATCCTCCCGGCGCATGCCTCCAGCGGCAAGCCGTCCATCGGCGTGGATAAACTGCCGGACAGCGCGCAGATTTGCTCCTGCTTCGACGTCACCAAAGGCATGCTGATCTCCGCGATCAACAAAGGGTGCCACACCGTTGCGGCGCTGAAAGCGGAAACCAAAGCCGGTACCGGCTGCGGCGGCTGTATTCCGCTGGTCACTCAGGTGCTGAACGCCGAGCTGGCGAAACAGGGCATCGAAGTGAACAACAACCTGTGCGAGCACTTCGCTTACTCTCGCCAGGAGCTGTACCATCTGATCCGCGTGGAAGGCATCAAGTCCTTCGACGAACTGCTGGCGAAGCACGGCCAGGGCTACGGCTGTGAGGTGTGTAAACCCACCGTCGGCTCCCTGCTGGCCTCCTGCTGGAACGAGTACGTGCTCAAACCCGAGCACACGCCGCTGCAGGACACCAACGACAACTTCCTGGCGAACATTCAGAAAGACGGCACCTACTCCGTGATTCCACGCTCTGCCGGTGGTGAAATCACGCCGGAAGGGCTGGTCGCGGTGGGCCGTATCGCGCGTGAATTTAACCTCTACACCAAAATTACCGGCTCCCAGCGTATCGGCCTGTTTGGCGCGCAGAAGGACGACCTGCCGGAAATCTGGCGTCAGCTGATTGAAGCGGGCTTCGAAACCGGCCACGCGTACGCCAAAGCGCTGCGCATGGCGAAAACCTGCGTGGGCAGCACCTGGTGTCGCTACGGCGTCGGCGATAGCGTGGGCTTCGGCGTTGAGCTGGAAAACCGCTACAAAGGCATCCGTACCCCGCACAAAATGAAGTTCGGCGTCTCCGGCTGTACCCGCGAATGTGCGGAAGCGCAGGGTAAAGATGTGGGTATTATTGCCACCGAGAAAGGCTGGAACCTGTATGTGTGCGGCAACGGCGGGATGAAACCGCGCCACGCGGACCTGCTGGCGGCGGATCTCGATCGCGACACGCTGATTCAGTATCTCGACCGCTTCATGATGTTCTACATCCGTACCGCCGATAAGCTGACCCGTACCGCCTCCTGGCTCGATAACCTCGAGGGCGGTATCGACTACCTGAAATCGGTCATTATCGACGACAAGCTGGGTCTGAACGAACATCTGGAAGCGGAAATGGCGCGCCTGCGCGAGGCGGTGATCTGCGAGTGGACGGAAACCGTCAACACTCCGGCGGCGCAGACGCGCTTCAAACACTTTATCAACAGCACCCAGCGCGACCCGAACGTACAGGTTGTGCCGGAGCGCGAACAGCATCGTCCGGCCACGCCGTATGAACGTATTCCGGTCACGCTGGTGGAGGAAAACGCATGAGCCAGTGGGTAAACATCTGCAATATTAACGACATTCTCCCCGCCACCGGCGTCTGTGCGCTGCTGGGCAACGAGCAGGTGGCGATTTTCCGCCCTCGCCACGATGAACAGGTCTTTGCCATCAGCAATATCGACCCGTTCTTTGAGGCCAGCGTGCTCTCCCGCGGACTGATTGCCGAGCACCAGGGTGAACTGTGGGTCGCCAGCCCGTTGAAAAAGCAGCGTTTCCGCTTAACCGACGGACTCTGCATGGAAGATGAAAGCTTCTCGGTCAAACACTACGACGTCCGCGTGAAGGACGGCGAGGTGCAGCTGAAAGCGTAACCCCTCGCCTTTTCAATAGGAAAGGCTTATGACCCCTTATGGGTAACGGCAGGAAAAACCGTATGTTCTGTACGATTCCTGCTGTTATCCTGACGTCAATTCTTCCCCCGCCATGAATGCTGTGAGGTAACGTCGTGGATCACCTGCCGATTTTTTGTCAATTACGCAACCGCGACTGCCTGCTCGTGGGCGGCGGCGACGTGGCCGAGCGCAAAGCGCGCCTGCTGTTAGAGGCTGGCGCCCGCCTGACCGTGAATGCCCTTTCCTTCGCCCCCCAGTTTGAGGTTTGGGCCCAGGAAGGGATGCTCACGCTGGAACAGGGCGCGTTTAATGAATCCCTGCTGGACACCTGCTGGCTGACCATTGCCGCGACGGATGACGATGAAGTGAACCAGCGCGTGAGCGACGCCTGCGAAGCGCGCCGTATCTTCTGCAACGTGGTGGATGCGCCGAAAGAGGCCAGCTTTATCATGCCGTCGATTATCGACCGCTCGCCGCTGATGATTGCGGTATCGTCCGGGGGACGTTCGCCGGTTCTCGCGCGTCTGCTGCGGGAAAAACTGGAAGCCCTGTTGCCCCAGCATCTTGGCCAGATTGCGCATTATGCCGGGCAGCTGCGCTCACGCGTGAAGCAAACCTTCGCGACCGTGGGCGAGCGCCGTCGCTTCTGGGAAAAATTCTTTGTGAACGACAGGCTGGCGCAGTCGCTGGCGAATCAGGACACCAAAGCCGTTGAAGAGACGACCGAGCAGTTGCTAAGCGAACCGCTGGACCATCGCGGCGAAGTGGTGCTGGTAGGCGCAGGCCCCGGAGATGCGGGTTTGCTGACGCTGAAAGGGCTACAGCAGATCCAGCAGGCGGATATCGTGGTGTACGACCGTCTGGTCTCCGATGACATCATGAATCTGGTGCGCCGCGACGCCGACCGCGTTTTCGTGGGCAAGCGCGCGGGCTACCACTGCGTGCCGCAGGAGGAGATTAACCAGATCCTGCTGCGCGAAGCGCAAAAGGGAAAACGCGTGGTGCGCCTGAAGGGGGGCGATCCGTTTATCTTTGGACGCGGCGGTGAAGAGCTGGAAACCCTGTGCGATGCGGGTATTCCGTTCTCCGTGGTGCCCGGCATTACGGCGGCGTCCGGCTGTTCAGCGTACTCTGGCATTCCGCTGACCCACCGCGACTACGCTCAGAGCGTGCGTCTGGTGACGGGCCACCTGAAGACCGGCAGCGAGCTGGACTGGCATAACCTGGCCGCCGAAAAGCAGACGCTGGTGTTCTACATGGGGCTCAATCAGGCCGCCACGATTCAGGCGAAGCTGCTGGAGCACGGTATGAATGCGGATATGCCCGTCGCGCTGGTCGAAAACGGCACCGCCATTACGCAGCGCGTGGTGAATGGCGTGCTGACGCAGTTAGGCGAGCTGGCGCAGCAGGTCGAAAGCCCGGCGCTGATCGTGGTAGGCCGCGTGGTTGAACTGCGCGACAGGCTGAACTGGTTCTCCAATCACTAACGCATATTCCTCCTCCCCGGAGTAGTCCTTAAGCGGACTACTCCCCTCTTACCGCTACCGATAACATATCGCCCCGAAGTGGAACTTTTCCCTTTATTCCCTTGAGTTACATCCAATTTTCGTTTTAAAGACAAGGAATGCGTATGTTCAAACTGGCAAAGGCCGCCGTTCTGGTTGGCCTGTTATCGACTCTGACGGCCTGCACCGGTCACGTTCAAAACACCAAAAATAACTGCAGCTACGATTACCTGCTGCACCCGGCGATCTCCATTTCGAAGATCATCGGTGGTTGCGGCCCGGCGGCACAGCAGTAAGCGTTTTACAGGCGTAAAAAAACCGGGATATCCCGGTTTTTTAGTTTTGGAGAGTGTGTTTTTTGTCGGGTGGCGCTGACGCTTACCCGGCCTACACGGTCCCGTAGGCCGGGTAAGGCGAAGCCGCCACCCGGCACAGCGGCTTAAGGTTTCGCCACAAACCCAATCGCTTCATACACCGCTTTCAGGGTTTCGGACGCGCGCGCGCTGGCTTTTTCCGCCCCCTCTTTCATCACTTTCTGCAGGAACGCTTCGTCGTTACGGTAGCGGTGATAACGCTCCTGCAGCTCGGTCAGCATGCCGGAAACGGCATCTGCCACTTCGCCTTTCAGGTGGCCGTACATCTTGCCTTCGAAGTGTTTTTCCAGCTCAGGGATGCTCTGGCCGGTGACGCCGGAGAGGATATCCAGCAGGTTGGAGACGCCCGCTTTGTTCTGCACGTCGTAGCGCACAACAGGCGGCTCGTCGGAGTCCGTGACCGCGCGCTTGAGCTTTTTGACAACCGATTTCGGATCTTCCAGCAGGCCGATAACGTTGTTGCGGTTATCGTCAGACTTGGACATCTTCTTGGTCGGCTCCAGCAGCGACATTACGCGTGCGCCGGACTTCGGAATAAACGGCTCTGGTACTTTAAACACATCGCCGTAGAGCGCGTTGAAGCGCTGGGCGATATCGCGGCTCAGCTCCAGGTGCTGCTTCTGGTCTTCGCCGACAGGTACCTGGTTAGTCTGGTACAGCAGGATGTCTGCCGCCATCAGCACCGGATAGTCAAACAGGCCGGCGTTGATGTTTTCAGAGTAGCGCGCGGATTTATCCTTGAACTGCGTCATGCGGCTCAGCTCGCCGAAATAGGTGTAGCAGTTCAGCGCCCAGCCCAGCTGCGCGTGCTCCGGCACGTGAGACTGAACGAAGATGGTGCTCTTCTCTGGATCGATGCCGCAGGCCAGATACAGCGCCAGGGTGTCCAGCGTGGCTTTGCGCAGCTTCTCAGGATCCTGACGGGCGGTAATCGCATGGAGATCGACGATGCAGTAAATGCAATGGTAGTCATCCTGCATGCTGACCCACTGACGTAACGCGCCCATGTAGTTACCAATGGTCAATTCACCTGAAGGCTGTGCGCCACTAAAAACGATGGGCTTAGTCATTGTTCAATTCCTGATGTTCACTGTGCGAAAGCCCGAGTGCGGGCAACAAATCTTTGAAGCGGTCGAAAACGACGTCCGGCTCACTCAGCGTAATGGCTTCACCGTAGTTGTAGCCATAGGTTAACCCCACGGAAGGACACCCGGCCGCGCGGGCAGCCAGAATATCATTGCGGGAATCGCCGACAAAGAGCAGCTCCGCAGGCGTTAAGGATAATTTTCCTGCCACCAGCAGCAGCGGTTCCGGATGGGGCTTTTTGTTTTGCACGTCGTCGCCGCCCACAATCACGGAGAAATACTTCGCGATATTGAGCGCTTCCAGCAGCGGTGCGACAAACGGCGTGGGTTTGTTGGTCACCAGACCCAGCGGGATGCCCTTCGCGTGCAGCGCGCTCAGCGTTTCCTGAACGTCAGGGAACAGGAAGCTGCCCTCCTCGACGGTCTCTTCATAGAAACGATCGAACAGTTTGCGCAGAATACGCAGCTGCTCTTCCTGCGGGATATCCGCGTGATCGACGCTCGGTTTCCCCTGGGCGGAACGCTGCGACGCACGCTCCTGACGCGCCCACGTCAACGCGCGCGCCATCAGAACATCGGCGCCGTTGCCAATCCACGTGACGACGCGTTCTTCACCCGCAACGGGGAGTTCAAGTGCATACAGCGCCTGGTCGACGGCGCTCGTTAAGCCCGGCGCGCTGTCAACCAGCGTGCCGTCGAGGTCGAATGCCACACCCCGAATAGCCTGTAATTTATCCATGACTTACCTTCGCCAGCTCGCGGCGCATTTCATCGATGACTTTTTTGTAATCCGGTTGGTCGAAAATGGCAGAACCAGCAACGAACATATCCGCGCCTGCCGCCGCAATTTCACCAATGTTATTCACTTTCACGCCGCCGTCTACTTCCAGACGAATGTCGTAGCCTGACTCATCGATACGACGGCGGACTTCACGCAGCTTATCCAGCGTGTGAGGAATGAATGACTGGCCGCCAAAACCGGGGTTAACGGACATCAGCAGGATCACGTCCAGCTTGTCCATGACATAGTCGAGATAGCTCAGCGGCGTGGCCGGGTTAAACACCAGACCCGCTTTACAGCCGTTCTCTTTGATCAGCTGCAGCGTGCGATCCACATGTTCAGAGGCTTCCGGATGGAAGGTGATGATGCTGGCACCCGCCGCGGCGAAGTCAGGCACGATGCGATCAACCGGTTTCACCATCAGGTGAACGTCGATCGGGGCGGTAATGCCATAGTTACGCAGCGCCTTGAGCACCATCGGACCGATGGTCAGGTTAGGAACGTAGTGGTTATCCATCACGTCGAAATGGACGACATCCGCGCCAGCCGCCAGTGCGTTGGCGGTATCTTCACCCAGGCGGGCAAAATCGGCCGACAGAATTGAGGGAGCAATCAAAAACTGTTTCATCCGCTTCTCCTTGAAATGTGTTTACCGGCGGGCAAAACGGCTCAGGGGCGATAAAGAGCCAGGAGTTCGTCCACCTTTTTACGTGTGCCGCCGTTGCTGCTAATGCTACGCCGCACCTTAACCTGAAAATGCTTCGCGGCTTTGTACCATTCGCGCGTATCAGGCGTGTCGTGATTCGAAATTAACACCGGAATTCTTTTGCTGACCAGCTTTTCCGCCATCTCCGCCAGACGCGCCTGCTCGGCAGGGCTGAAGCTGTTGGTGTGGTAGGCGGTGAAGTTCGCCGTCGCAGACAGCGGCGCGTATGGGGGGTCACAGTAAACCACCGAATTGACGCCTGCCAGTTCCATACACTCTTCATAGGAGAGGCAATGAAACTCCGCGTTCTGCGCTTTTTCAGCAAAGTGATAAAGCTCGTCCTGTGGGAAATACGGGCGCTTGTAGCGACCAAACGGCACGTTAAATTCCCCGCGCAGGTTATACCGGCACAGGCCGTTGTAACCATGACGATTAAGATAGAGGAACAGCAGGGCTCTGCGGAACGGATCCTGGCTCTGGTTAAACTCCGCGCGGAACTGGTAGTAAACGTCCGGGTTATTGTTCTCGGGCGTAAACAGCTTGCGCGCCTCTGCGACATACTCATCGGTACGGAGCTTAACGATTTTATAGAGGCTGATAAGGTCGCTGTTGATATCCGCCAGGATATAACGAGAAAAATCGGTGTTGAGGAACACCGATCCCGCACCCACGAAAGGTTCGATAAGACACTCGCCTTCAGGCAGGTGCTTTTTAATATCATCGAGCAGGGGGTATTTCCCCCCTGCCCATTTCAGAAAAGCGCGATTTTTTTTCATGCTGACTAACTGATTACACCTTCTCCGGCTGTGGAGAAAGCTCCGACAGCATCCTGCGCTTTAAACATTACTTCAGATCGGCCTGAACCTGATGAATCGGCTTCGCCCATGGGTTCTTCGCCTGAACGTCAGCTGGCAGCGCCGCTACGGCACGTTTTGCTTCATCTTTTGACGAATAAACACCGCTCACCAGCACATACCACGGCTGACCGTTACGGGTCGTCTGATAAACAACATAGTTTTTCAGATTTGATTTCTTCGCCCAGCTGTTGAGGTTGTCGTAGTTAGACGAACTGCTCAGCTGCAGCGTGTAGTTGCTGGAAGGCGCAGACTTCAGCGAACCGACGTTACCTGCCGTTTTACCTGCCGCGCTGCTGGATGCGGTTGCCGTCGCGGCTGGTGCCGCTGTGGCAGCCGGTGCCGTGGTGGTCGCCGTGGCTTTCGGCGCAGTCTGCGTGACGGGCGCTTTAGCAGGCTCGCTCACCGCAGCCGTTTCCGTGCGTTTCGGCTGGGCCGGTACGGCTTTCACTTCAGGCGCTTTTACCACTGCCTGAGGTTTGGTTTCACGCTTAGGCTCAATCACTGCCTGCTTACGCTCAGGACGTGTTGTAGTCTGCGTCTGGTGCGGTTTGGTTTCCGTCGCGGCCGTTTGCGGCTGAGCGTTACCGCCGCGAATCGGGGCAACGGTTGCAGGTTCAGTTGGCAGCGTAGAGTTAACCACGACGTTATCAACCTGCTGCTGGTTCTGCGGCTGCGTCAGCGCATTGTTCAGGTCTCCCTGAACTTCCACACGCTGCTGACCTTCTGGCGCAACAGGTGCCTGACCCTGAGCTGGGGTTGAAGAAACGGGCGGCAGAGAAACATCCTGCGGCGCTGTGGTGTTACCGGCGGTCTGCTCTGCGGAAGTAGCACCCGGCGCTGGCTGTGCGCCATTCGCCTGATTGGACGCATCGTTACCGGAAAGGTTGATGCTCTTCTCAGCGGAAGCCGTTTGCTCGGTTGAGTTCGTTGACGGTGCTTTAAGCGCGGAGCCAATGCCGACAATCAGCAGCACAAGCACCAGAACGCCAAGGCCCATCATAATGTACTGGCGGGACGCCGGTTTTGGCGCAGCGGCTTTTTTACGTTTACGCGGGCGACGCTCTACAGGCTGTTCGTCCATTGAATCTTCTTCGGACTCATAATCCTCTTCTGCTCGCTCTTCGTGCGCGTTGCGGCTGCGCGAAGGGCGACGATCGTCTGCATCCAGATCAACATCGTCAAAGTTGATCTGCGGCTCGTTATCACGTTCTGAAGATTGACGAGAACGACCAGTACGACGATCGCTGGGATCGGGTTTCAGCTCGTCTTCTGGTTTGAATTCATCCATTTAACACCCCACTCAAAGGCTTATGCCAACGACTTTGCATTTCACCTGAAGCTAAACGACCACCTGCGACAGTGGCCTGACCTTTCTAGTTGTTACGCCTGCTGACAATCAGCGATAGCGCCAAGAACGACATCGTGCGGCACTCCGCCGCGCACTTCACTCTTCCCTATTGCAAGCGGGAGTACAAGACGCATCTCACCTGCCAATACTTTTTTATCGCGCATCATGTGGGGTAAATACGCTTGCGCCGACATCTCCTGCGGCCCGGTCACCGGCAAACCTGCACGCTCAAGCAGCGCAATGATACGTGCCGTCTCTTCCGGTTTGAACTGCCCAAGGCGTTCAGAGGTGCGGGCAGCCATCACCATGCCGGCCGCGACGGCTTCACCGTGCAGCCAGTTGCCGTAACCCATTTCGGCTTCAATCGCGTGACCAAACGTATGCCCAAGATTCAGTAAAGCACGTAAGCCCGTTTCACGCTCGTCTGCGGCAACAACTTCTGCTTTCAGCTCACAGCAACGACGAATGCAGTATGCCAGTTTAGCCTCATCAAGGCCCAGCAGCGCATCCATATTCTCTTCAAGCCAGCTAAAGAACTCGCCATCCAGAATAATGCCGTATTTGATCACTTCCGCCAGACCCGAAGCCAGTTCGCGCTTCGGCAGGGTTTTCAGACAGTCGAGATCCACCACCACCGATGCGGGCTGATAGAACGCGCCAATCATGTTTTTGCCGAGCGGATGGTTCACTGCCGTTTTGCCACCGACAGAGGAGTCGACCTGGGACAGCAGCGTGGTAGGGATTTGAATAAAGCGGACACCACGCTGATAGCTTGCGGCCGCAAAGCCGGTCAGATCGCCCACAACACCGCCGCCCAGGGCAAGCAGTGTTGTATCGCGACCATGCGGTTTTTGCAGCAATGCGGTAAAGACGGTATCCAGTACCGTCAGGCTTTTATACTGCTCGCCATCGGGGAGAATCACACTGTCGACTTTTACGCCCGCCTGCTCAAGCAGGTGGCGTACGCGGTCGAGATAAAGCGGAGCCAGCGTCTCGTTGGTGACCAGCATCGCCTGATCACCCGCTTTCAGTGGTAAAAAGGAAGCTGGGTCGTTAAACAAACCAGCCGCGATGGTGATAGGGTAACTACGTTCCCCGAGAGTAACTGTAATCCTCTCCATGACGCGACATCCACCTTTAATGCTTTTACCCGCAGGCGAGTGTATATAAAGCCAGAATCAGTTGCTTTCCAGCATATGAATAATCTGGTTTGCAACCACTTTAGCGCTCTGGTCGTCAGTACGAATGGTCACATCGGCAATCTCTTCATACAGCGGATTGCGTTCATCGGCCAACGCTTCCAGAACTTCGCGTGGTGGCGTTTCAACCTGCAGCAGCGGGCGCTTTTTATCGCGCTGCGTACGTGCCAGCTGTTTCTCAATGGTCGTCTCAAGATAGACCACTACGCCACGGGCGGAGAGACGGTTGCGGGTTTCGCGAGATTTCACAGAGCCGCCGCCTGTTGCCAGAACGATGCCCTGTTTTTCCGTGAGTTCGTTGATCACTTTTTCTTCTCGGTCACGGAAACCTTCTTCGCCTTCTACGTCGAAAACCCAGCCCACATCAGCTCCGGTTCGTTTCTCAATCTCTTGATCAGAATCGTAAAATTCCATATTGAGTTGTTGAGCTAACTGACGCCCAATAGTGCTTTTGCCGGCACCCATAGGCCCAACCAGAAAGATATTGCGTTTCTCTGCCATTTTATCGGTACTACTAAGACTATTCGTTAATGGTAATCCCCGCTTCGCAGACACCCGGCGTAGCAGGACATGAACTGAAACCTCATATGCAATAGAGCGAGAGTCAGACTAAAAATTATCTCAATACTCCGGCTTGTTTGGCAACTGATTAAATCACCGCGCCGGGCGCATAAGGTAATAAGACGTAAGTCCAACTCAAATCGGTACTCCTTGTATGCTAATTCATGCCCCACGTCAAACATCTGCAACAAACTGAATGCAAAATCATTGCGGGGATCGTTACCCGTCAGCGAATACCGACCAGACGTGGTGTAATAAACACCACTAATTCACGCCGTTCGTTGTCTTTCCCGTCATGGCGGAAAAGCGACCCAATCCAGGGGATGCTCCCAAGCCCCGGTACGCTGTCAGTGCCGGTTTTGTTCTTCTGGGAAAATATTCCGCCCAACGCCAGCGTTTCTCCACTTTTTACCTCCACCTGGGTTTCTATCTCCTGCTTATCGATAGCCAGCGTTTCGCCATCGGCCTGCTGCAGAACCTGTCCCGGCATATTTTCGCTGATGTGTAATTTCAGGCGCACGCGTCCCCCCGGCAATACTACCGGTGTGACCTCCATTCCGAGTACCGCCTCTTTAAACTCAACGGAGGTGGCGCCGCTTTCCCCGCTTGAGACCTGATACGGAATTTCGCTGCCCTGCTTAATGCTGGCAGGTTGCCCGTGCGAGGCCAACAGCCGCGGGCTGGCAATAATATCGACCTGCTGTTTTTGCTCCAGCGCTGAGAGCTCCAGATCCAGCAGCCGACCATTGATCCTCCCGATATTAAAACCCACGTGGCTGGTGGCGCTGGCGACGGAAAGATCGCTGCCCAGCGTCGTCAGTTGTCCAACCTTGCCCGCGTCAGTAGCGTCGGCGAGATTCCACTTCACCCCCAGTTCGCGCAGGCTTTTTTCGTTGATGGTCACAATATGCGCCGCCAGTTCGACCTGCTCGACGGGAATATCCATCTCGGCGGCCCAGCGCTGCAGCGTATCCACCGCAGCCTGGTTATCCCGAATCAGCAGACGGTTAGTACGTTTGTCGACGGATAAGCTCCCCTTTGGGCTCAGGAGTTTTTCCGCGGCTTTTTGCAGCTCCCCGGCATCCGCATAAGAAAAGGGAATGCCCTGAGTGACCAGCGGGGCATCAAGCTGTCGACGCGCCTGTTCCTGTTCTGAACGCTCCCGCTGTTCACGCTGCCAGGCCGCGGTATGCACGTAAAAAATGCCGCCTTCCTCGCGCAAGACGAGTCCGGCGCTGGAGACGACCGTCCGTAACGCCTGCCTCCAGGGAACGCGCGTCAGGTTAAGCGAAAGCGTACCGCTGACATCAGGCGATACCACCAGATTACGGTTCTCCTGTGCAACCAGGGCCTGTAACACCTGGACCACAGGCACGTCATCCACCACCAGCGTGACCGGTTTTGGCGCGGCGGCCCACAGCGGTTGGCTGAACGCCAGCAGCCACAGCATTATCCGTAAATTCATTTTTGTCCGTTCCTTCTCGTTGCCACGTCCATTTTCCCGGGTCACAGGTGTCACCCACATCAACTGCCAGCTCCGCTGCATTGACGGCGGTTATCCTCCAGCCAGCCGGGAAGCGCTCATGCATTTTCAGCCGGTGCCAGCGCTTTTCCCCATCCTGTAAAATGCCGATAGTCTCCTGCCCTTCCACCAGGCCGCGAAAGCGCCACTGCGCCAGCTCGCCAATGGCGCAAGGATCGTCCGGAGGACGAAACGGATCGCGCATACCGGTCAATAGCAGCACTGAGCAAACCAGCAAACATCGCGCGCTATTTCGCATGTTCCAGCTCCAGCTGCAGGCGTAACGCCCTACCTTGTGGCGCAATCGCGAAAGCGGCGATCTCCACATCCTGCTGTGCCAGCCGGGAAAAAAGCGCTGGAATGGCCTGCCACTCCGCATCCAGCGTCAGCTCCCCTCCATTCTGCAGCGGCTTCCAGTGAACCAGCGTCGTCTCATCGCCCTGAAAATTGAGCGGGGAGAACGGCGCCAGCTCCCGAGCCTTCGCAGAGTCCGGACGAAACGGCCCCTTTCTGACAACAGGCCATAACGATGCGTTAGTGCTTACATCCTCAATCAGCTGGCGTTGTTGTTCAGCACACTGCCTGTCTACCGGTCTGAGCAACACGCCCCACGCGACCAGCCCTGCCAGGAGACTCCCCAGGCACCAGCAGAGTACCCGATGCCAGGGACGGCTTTCGCACCAGCGTTCTAACAAGGTATTCACGCGTTACCCCTCGCTTTTGAGATGAAGCGTAAACATCCAGCGCCCCCGGCTATCCTGCCGAAGCTCGCCCGGTGTCCCGGGCGTAAAGCCCGCTATTTGGCCAAGCGCATCGCGCAGAGCAGAGAGGGCCGGCAAGGTGATGGCATAACCAGTCAATATCAGCGCAGGCGGCTGATAGCGCAGCTCTGTCAGCCAGACCTGTGAAGGAATGGCGCTGGAAAGGGATTCCAGCACCGGTTGCCATGCGCGTCGTTGCCTGGTTTGCACGGGTAGCTGCGCCTGTGCGGCCAGTTTTTGCCGGGCGACAAGCGCGTGCTGCACGGACTGCATTCCCGTCAGATCCGTTTGCAGCACGCGCAGTTTCACGAACTGGTTCATCCGCAGACAAACAATGACTACGAACATCAACAGTACTGTGCCGATACAC
Organism: Enterobacter sp. HMSC16D10; assembly: GCF_001807145.1. Classification (NCBI taxonomy): domain Bacteria; kingdom Pseudomonadati; phylum Pseudomonadota; class Gammaproteobacteria; order Enterobacterales; family Enterobacteriaceae; genus Enterobacter; species Enterobacter sp. HMSC16D10. Next base: position 163,161 of record NZ_KV787833.1, on the reverse strand, counting down.
ATTGCGCCCCAGAAGCGCAGGCATCGCGCGCGCCGCTGCTGTCGCCAGGGCAGAAAATTCAGGATGCTCATCCGGGCACCTCGCTCATGGCCAACGCCAGCGCGACGGTATAATCAGCCCCGCATTCCGGCAGCGGAGCATGGCAGCGTTCCAGGATTTCCCATGGATCACGTTGGCAATCAAACAGCGCGATGTCATCCGGACCAAGCGCCAGCAGCGCCGCCAGCTCGGCCACGTTTTCTGCTTCGGTAGTTAAGCGGCGTCCCCACTGGTGGCGCATCGCCCAGAGCCACTGCCGATCGTCCCGCCAGGCGAGGCACTTCGCTGGCGCCACTGCGGGAAGAAGATTCGTCAGCGCGCTGGCATCCGGGGTAATGGTCACCAGCCGCAAACGCAGCGTTTTCGCCAGCGCCAGAAGGGTATCGACCTCGTTGTTTTGTGCGGCCGTCACGTGAAAGGTATTGCTGAAGGTATCCTGCGCGTAGTCGAAACAGAGGGTATCGGCAGACATCTCCAGTTCGCGGGCGAGCGCGCTACCCAGCCATGAGAGCTGCTCGCTGTCGCGCAGCGCAACGGTCGGGCGAGGAAGCGACCGCTGCAGAGTACGTGCTGCCGGGAAAGAGAGGAACACCCGATGGGCGTGCGGCAGCGTTTTTCGCCAGTCGCGCAACGCATCAACCAGCTGTTCTGGCTGACAAATTTTGCCGTCACGAATGATGCCTTCAGCCAGCGGGATTGCCCACCAGCGCCGCAGACGCCAGCCGGACTTCTCCCGGTCCAGCGCCACGATCAGCACCCTATCCTGTTGAATATGAACGCCCGTTTGCCATGTTTTGAAGGCCATGCTTTACGATCTCCTTATCGCCCGTCGCCCTGACGGCTATATCAATGAATCAGGCTTGCCTTTATACTACCGCGCGATTGTTTAGAAACTGCCCAAGTGAAACCAAATGGGAAATCTCCGGTGAAGTTCGTAAAGTATTTATTCATCCTTGCAGTCTGTTGCATTCTGCTGGGAGCAGGCTCGATTTACGGTTTGTACAAATATATTGAGCCACAGCTACCTGATGTCGCCACGCTTCGCGATGTGCGTCTCCAGATCCCGATGCAGGTCTATAGCGCCGATGGCGAGCTCATGGCGCAGTATGGCGAGAAGCGTCGTATCCCGCTGACCTTAAACCAAATTCCACCCGTGATGGTGAAAGCCTTTATCGCCACGGAGGACAGCCGTTTTTACGAGCACCACGGTGTCGATCCGGTGGGGATTTTCCGTGCCGCGAGCATTGCGTTGTTCTCTGGTCACGCCTCTCAGGGGGCGAGTACCATTACGCAGCAGCTGGCGCGTAACTTCTTCCTCAGCCCTGAAAAGACGCTGACCCGTAAGATCAAAGAGGTGTTCCTGGCGATCCGTATTGAGCAGCTGCTAAGCAAAGACGAGATCCTTGAGCTGTACCTCAATAAAATCTACCTGGGCTACCGTGCCTATGGCGTGGGGGCGGCCGCGCAGGTGTACTTCGGTAAGCCTGTTGAGCAACTCACCTTAAGCGAAATGGCCACCATCGCCGGTCTGCCAAAAGCGCCGTCCACCTTTAACCCGCTCTACTCGCTCGATCGCGCCACCGCGCGTCGTAACGTCGTCCTGTCACGTATGCTGAGCGAAGGCTATATCAGCCAGAGCGAGTACGACCAGGCGCGCAACGACGTCATTGACGCTAACTACCACGCCCCGGAGATCGCCTTCTCTGCGCCTTACCTGACCGAAATGGTTCGCCAGGAGATGGTGAACCGTTATGGCGACAAGGCCTATGAAGATGGCTATCGCGTGTACACCACCGTCACCCGTAAAGTGCAGCAGGCGGCGCAGGACGCGGTGCGCAACAACGTGATGGACTACGATATGCGTCACGGCTATCGCGGCCCGTCAAACGTGCTCTGGAAGGTGGGCGAAAGCGCGTGGGACAGCAAAAAAATCATCAGTACGCTGAGAGCACTGCCTACCTACGGGCCGCTCCTTCCTGCCGTGGTGACGCAGGCCGATCCTCAGGAAGCCGTTGCGACGCTGGCGGACGGTACGTCCGTCTCCCTGCGCATGGACGGTATCCGTTGGGCGCGTCCGTACCGCTCGGATACCCTGCAGGGCGCCACGCCGCGTAAAGTGACCGATGCGGTACAGACCGGGCAGCAAATCTGGGTGCGCAAGGTTGGCGAATCCTGGTGGCTGGCGCAGGTGCCGGACGTCAACTCGGCCCTGGTTTCTATCAATCCGCAGAACGGTGCTGTACTGGCCCTGGTCGGCGGGTTCGATTTCAACCAGAGCAAATTTAACCGTGCCACCCAGGCGCTGCGTCAGGTCGGTTCCAATATCAAACCGTTCCTCTACACGGCCGCGATGGATAAGGGCCTGACCCTCGCCAGCATCCTCAACGACGTGCCAATCTCCCGCTGGGATGCGGGGGCGGGTTCCGACTGGCAGCCTAAAAACTCCCCTGCGGAATATGCCGGCCCGATTCGTCTTCGTCAGGGTCTGGGACAGTCGAAAAACGTGGTGATGGTGCGTGCCATGCGCGCCATGGGCGTCGACTATGCCGCAGAGTATCTGCAGCGCTTCGGTTTCCCGGCGCAGAACATCGTTCGCACCGAGTCGCTGGCGTTAGGCTCAGCCTCCTTTACGCCGCTTCAGGTCGCGCGTGGATACTCGGTGATGGCCAACGGCGGCTTCCTGATTGACCCGTACTTCATCAGCAAGATCGAGAACGATCAGGGCGGCGTGCTGTTCGAGGCGAAGCCGAAAATTGCCTGCCCTGACTGCGATATTCCGGTCATTTATGGCAATACGCCGAAATCTGAAGTACTTGAAAACAAGGACATGGAAGACCCTGCCGTGTCGCAGGAGCAGCAGAACGGCGTGGTGCCGCAGCCGCAGCTCGAGCAGGCGAACCAGGCGCTGGTGGCGCAGACCGGCGCACAGGAATACGCCCCGCATGTGATCAACACGCCGCTGTCTTTCCTGATCAAAAGCGCGCTGAACACCAACATCTTCGGTGAGCCAGGCTGGCAGGGTACCGGCTGGCGCGCAGGACGCGATCTGCAACGCCATGATATCGGCGGTAAAACGGGGACAACCAACAGCTCGAAAGACGCGTGGTTCTCCGGTTACGGTCCGGGCGTGGTGACCTCGGTCTGGATCGGCTTCGACGATCACCGCCGCGATTTAGGGCGTACCACGGCCTCCGGCGCGATTAAAGATCAGATTTCCGGCTACGAAGGCGGCGCGAAGAGCGCGCAGCCAGCCTGGGACGCCTACATGAAGGCCGTTCTTGAAGGCGTGCCGGAGCAGCCGCTGACGCCACCGCCTGGCGTGGTGACGGTCAATATCGACCGCAGCACGGGCCAGCTCGCCAACGGCGGTAATAGTCGCGAGGAGTATTTCATCGAGGGCACACAGCCAACCACACAGGCGGTGCATGAGGTGGGTACAGAGATTATCGATAACGGCGAAACGCACGAGCTGTTCTAAATGTAAAAATGCCCGGTAAAAACCGGGCAACACAGCGTAGGCCGGGTCAGGCGAAGCCGCCACCCGGCTTTTTTTATGGCCTACAGCCGCCCCTGCCCCTTCAGCCACTCCCTTACCAGGAACAGCGCGCTCACGTTGCGAGCCTCATTAAAGTCAGGGTCTTCCAGGAGGTCCATCAGATGCGCCAGCGGCCAGCGAACCTGCGGCAGCGGCTCCGGCTCATCCCCTTCCAGCGATTCAGGATAGAGATCTTCAGCCACCACGATATTCATTTTGCTGGAAAAATAAGACGGCGCCATGCTCAGTTTTTTCAGGAATGAAAGCTCATTCGCCCCGAACCCCACCTCTTCTTTCAGCTCGCGGTTTGCCGCTTCAAAGACGGTTTCGCCCGGGTCTATCAGCCCTTTCGAGAACCCAAGCTCGTAAGATTCCGTTCCCACAGCGTATTCGCGGATCAAAATCAGATGATCGTCGACAATCGGCACAATCATCACCGCTTCGCGCGACGAGGGGCGCATACGTTCATAAACGCGACGCACACCGTTGCTGAACTCCAGATCCACACTTTCGACATTAAACAGGCGCGATTTGGCGACTGTTTCAACATTCAGAATGGTGGGTTTTTGTAGTGGTTTGCTCATCGTGATGGGTCTTAGCAGTGAGAACTGGCGTTATTGTGCGATACGCCGCACGGTTTCGGCAATGTCAATCGTTCTTTATTTACATTTATGCAACGTAGCAGGGATCAATCCTCAATTCAAAACAAATGTCAAGAGGTTGAAATGTTTCCAGGAATTTGCTGATATCGCGCCATAACAGGCTTTGCTATCATCACCGGTCACTGGGATGCGCTTCAGAATGCTCAAGTTCGACTCCATACTTGCCGATAGCCAGCCACAGACTCTCATTCAATGTAAAGGTGCTACTGACTACACCTGTAAGAAGATAAGTAAGATGGGGAAAGCATGAGCACCATTTTGATTGTTCTCGCTGCTATGCTGGCCGGCGCATTGGTTGCAGGGTGGTTGTACAGGCGCCGCATACAGCGCCGTTATCGCCTGCCTTTTTTAACTGCATTTGCGGGCGCGACCACGCGTAAACTCACGCAAGACGAGCGCGATGCGGTTGAAAACTATCTCGAAATCCTGAACCGTACTCAGCTCACGCCTGGGCCAACGGGTGCCACCGCTGCGCCCGTGGCGTTAAAGCTTAATGCGCAGAGTGATACCGTGCTCTGCGTGACGCGATCCATCACGCGCTACGGCATCACGACTGATGACCCCAACAAGTGGCGCTATTACCTTGATTCCGTCGAAGTGCATCTCCCTCCGTCCTGGGAGCAATACATTAATGACGAAAACAGCGTTGAGCTGATTCACACCGATTCATTGCCTCTGGTTATCTCGCTTAACGGCCACACGCTGAATGAATATCTTCAGGAAGCCCCGCGTTTTGCGCTGGAGCGCGCCAGTTCGACGCAGGCTTCTATTCGTGGCGAAGAGACAGAGCAGATTGAACTGCTGAACATTCGTCAGGAGACGCATGAAGAGTACGCCCTGAGCCGCCCGGACGGCATTCGTGAAGCCCTGCTGATCGTCGCCGCCTTCCTGCTCTTTTTTTTCTGCCTGCTGACGCCGGATGTGTTTGTCCCCTGGCTGGCGGGCGGTGCGGTGCTGCTGCTGGCGGGCGGGCTTTGGGGGCTCTTTGCTCCGCCGGCCAAAACCTCGTTGCGCGAGATCCACTGCCTGCGCGGGACGCCAAAGCGCTGGGGTCTGTTCGGTGAAAACGATCAGGAACACCTCAACAATATCTCGCTCGGGATTATTGACCTGATCTACCCGCGCCACTGGCAACCGTGGATCGCGCAGGATTTAGGCCAGAAAACCGATATTGATATCTACCTTGACCGCCACGTTGTGCGTCAGGGACGCTTCTTATCCCTTCATGATGAAGTGAAAAATTTCCCGCTTCAGCACTGGCTTCGCAGCACGGTCATTGCCGGGGGCGCGGCGCTGGTCTTAGTCATGCTGCTGCTTTTCGTACCGCTGGATATGCCCATCAAATTCACCCTGTCGTGGATCAAAGGGGCGCAAACCATTGAAGCGACCAGCGTCAACAAGCTGGATGAAGCCGGTGTACGCGTGGGAGACACGCTGCGCCTGAAGGGAACCGGGATGTGTAATATTCACACGCCGGGGGCATGGAACACGCGTCAGAACTCGCCGTTCATGCCTTTCGATTGCTCGCAAATTATCTGGAACGACGCACCGCCGCTGCCGCTGCCGGAATCAGAAGTGGTGAATAAAGCCACGGCGCTTACCCAGACGGTTAACCGCCAGCTGCACCCGAAACCGGACGATGATTCGCGCGTTAGTCCCGCACTGCGTTCGGCCATTCAAAAATCAGGCATGGTTCTGCTGGATGATTTTGGTGACATCGTTCTGAAAACGCAGGATCTCTGTTCTTCGCAGGATGAGTGCATACGTCTTAAAAATGCTCTGGTCAACCTCGGGAACAGTAAAGACTGGGACTCGCTGGTAAAGCGCGCCGAAGCGGGACGACTGGATGGCGTCAACGTGCTGCTGCGTCCGGTGAGTGCTGAATCGCTGGATAACCTGGTCGCCACCTCCACATCACCGTTTATGATGCGCGAAACCACCCGGGCGGCTCAGGCGCTGAACAGCCCGGCACCGGGCGGCTTTGTGATTGCAAGCGATGAAGGCAGCGACCTGGTCGATCAGCCTTACCCGCAGGTGGCGCTTTATGACTACCCGGCGCAGGAGCAGTGGAGCCAGTTCCAGCGCCTGGCGCAGATGCTGATGCAAACGCCGTTCAGCGCAGAAGGGATTGTCACGAGTGTTTATACCGACGCCAACGGCACGCGCCATATCGGCCTGCACCGGATGCCGGATAGCGCAGGTTTATGGCGCTACATCGGCACCTCTCTGCTGATGACCGCGATGCTGATCGCCATTTTCTGGAACGGCTTTATGGCCCTGCGACGCTACCAGCGCTCGCGCACCCGGCTTGCAGAGATCCAGCAATATTATGAAAATTGCCTCAATCCTAAGCTGATCCCCTCCTCTGAGAGCCTGATCTGATAACGTCGTTGCGCGACAAGATGTGCTACCCTGTCGCGCACGTTTCTTCTGGCTGGAGTTCCCCCCTATGCATCTTGATATCGACTGGCAGCAGGTCGACACCGTTCTGCTGGATATGGACGGCACGCTGCTCGATCTCGCCTTTGATAACTATTTCTGGCAAACGCTGGTGCCGGAAACCTATGGCGAGCAGCAGGGAATCTCCCCGGCAGAAGCGCAGGCATTCATTCGTTCGCAATATATCGCCGTGCAACATACGCTAAACTGGTACTGTCTGGACTACTGGAGCGAGCGCCTCGGTCTGGATATTTGTGCCATGACCACCGCCCAGGGACCACGCGCCGTGCTGCGCGAGGATACGGTTCCCTTCCTGGACGCGCTGAAAGCCAGCGGCAAGCGCCGTATTTTGCTGACTAACGCGCATCCACATAACCTGGCCGTGAAGCTGGAGCATACGGGACTGGCGTCGCACCTTGATTTATTACTTTCCACCCACACATTTGGTTATCCGAAAGAGGATCAGCGGTTGTGGCATGCGGTGAAGGAAGAGACCGGCCTGCAGCCGGAGCGCACGCTGTTCATTGACGACAGCGAGCCCATTCTGGATTCCGCGGCAAGGTTTGGCATTCGCTATTGTCTGGGCGTCACCAATCCTGACTCTGGCCTGGCTGAAAAAAGCTATCTGCGCCACCCGGGACTGAACGACTACCGCCAGATGATCCCCTCACTGACCGTGAAGGAGAGGCCATGAAAGAAAAACCCTCTGACGGGGTAAGACTGGATAAATGGCTGTGGGCGGCGCGTTTTTATAAAACGCGCGCTCTTGCCCGCGAGATGATTGACGGCGGAAAGGTGCATTACAACGGCCAGCGCAGCAAACCAAGCAAGCTGGTTGAGCTGAATGCCACCTTAACGCTGCGTCAGGGCAACGATGAACGTACGGTAGTGATTAAAGCCATTACCGAACAACGACGGCCCGCCCCGGAAGCCGTCCTGCTTTATGAAGAGACGGCGGAAAGCATTGAAAAGCGCGAGAAGACCGCGCTGGCGCGCAAAATGAATGCGCTGACCATGCCCCACCCGGACCGGCGACCGGACAAAAAAGAGCGCCGCGATCTGATGAAATTTAAACACGGTGAGAGCGAGTAACCCTCACCCGCACGAGAGATGAAAATGGCCCAACACGACCAATTACACCGCTATCTGTTTGAACAATTCGCCGTGCGCGGCGAACTGGTCACCGTATCCGAAACCTGGAAACAGATTCTGGAAAACCACAACTACCCGCTGCCGGTGAAGACCCTGTTGGGCGAACTGCTGGTTGCCACCAGCCTGCTGACCGCAACGCTGAAGTTTGCCGGCGATATCACCGTGCAGCTGCAGGGTGACGGCCCAATGTCGCTGGCGGTGATCAACGGCAATAACCAGCAGCAGATGCGCGGCGTGGCGCGCGTTCAGGGCGACGTGCCTGAAAATGCTGACCTCAAAACGCTGGTAGGTAATGGCTACCTGGTGATCACCATCTCCCCGGAGGAAGGTGAACGCTATCAGGGCGTGGTGGGTCTGGAAGGCGATACCCTGGCAGCCTGCCTGGAAGATTACTTCATGCGTTCTGAACAGCTGCCGACGCGTCTCTTCATCCGCACCGGTGAAGTGGACGGTCAGCCTGCTGCTGGCGGCATGCTGCTGCAGGTTCTGCCTGCGCAGGACGCGCAGACCAATGATTTCGAGCACCTGGCGACGCTGACCGAAACCATCAAGGCGGAAGAGCTGTTCAACCTGTCGGCGACCGACGTGCTGTGGCGTCTGTACCACGAAGAAGAAGTGACCGTCTACGACCCGCAGTCCGTGGAGTTTAAGTGCACCTGCTCCCGCGAGCGCTGCGCTGGCGCACTGAAAACCCTGCCGGATGAAGAGATCGACAGCATCATGGCGGAAGACGGCGAAATTGATATGCACTGTGACTACTGCGGTACGCACTATGTGTTCAATTCGATGGATATCGCTGAGATCCGCAACAACGCCTCCCCGGCGGATCCGCAGGTTCACTAAACCTCTTTCCCCTCACCCTCTTCCGTTTGGGAAGAGGGCTGGGTTGAGGGGTAAAAACCCCCCCCAAGCTGAATCGTTTTCCCAATGTAACTCTTACGTAATTTTCTTACGTGTATGCGATTACATTCACATTCTTTCCGATAAAATCACCAGCCTTTAACCTTTTCGGAACATTTTCCCCAACAAAAAAGCGATTCCTGCGATAATCCGCCTGCGCTGTGACTGGAGTCGCAGCGTTTTCCGTTAGTAAGGGTTTTGTCCAGATGCGTGAATCTATGAGCCCCGTCGCGGTAAACAACCTCAGAAAAACCCTACAATTTCAGGCAGTACATATTGGCTAAGGAGCAGTGATATGCGTGTTACTGGTTTAACCCCGCAAGATCTCAAGGCTTATGGTATTCACGACGTCCAGGAAGTCGTCTACAACCCCGACTACGATACGCTGTATCAGGAAGAGCTCAATCCAGCACTGGAAGGATACGAGCGCGGTGTGTTGACGAATCTTGGTGCTATCGCCGTCGATACCGGTATTTTTACCGGTCGTTCGCCGAAAGATAAGTATATCGTCCGAGACGAAACCACCCGCGATACGCTGTGGTGGGCTGACAAGGGCAAAGGGAAGAACGACAACAAACCGCTCTCTCCGGAAACCTGGCAGCACCTGAAAGGGCTCGTCACCCATCAACTTTCCGGCAAGCGTTTGTTTATTGTCGACGCTTTCTGCGGCGCTAACGCCGACACCCGTCTCTCCGTACGTTTTATCACCGAAGTGGCCTGGCAGGCGCATTTCGTGAAAAACATGTTTATTCGTCCAACCGACGAAGAGCTGCAGGACTTCACCCCTGATTTCATCGTGATGAACGGCGCGAAATGTACCAACCCACAGTGGAAAGAGCAGGGTCTGAACTCCGAAAACTTTGTTGCCTTCAACCTGACCGAGCGTATCCAGCTGATCGGCGGTACCTGGTACGGCGGCGAAATGAAGAAAGGGATGTTCTCGGTCATGAACTACCTGCTGCCGCTGCGGGGCATTGCCTCCATGCACTGCTCGGCGAACGTCGGTGAAAAAGGCGACGTGGCGGTCTTCTTCGGCCTGTCCGGCACCGGGAAAACCACCCTGTCTACCGATCCAAAACGTCGTCTGATTGGTGATGACGAACACGGCTGGGATGACGACGGCGTATTCAACTTTGAAGGCGGCTGCTACGCGAAGACCATTCGCCTGTCTGAAGAGGCCGAGCCGGATATCTTCCACGCGATCCGTCGCGATGCGCTGCTGGAAAACGTCACCGTGCGTGCCGACGGCTCCATCGACTTCGACGATGCGTCGAAAACGGAAAACACCCGCGTCTCTTACCCGATCTACCACATCGACAACATCGTGAAGCCGGTGTCAAAAGCGGGTCATGCCACGAAGGTTATTTTCCTGACGGCGGATGCGTTTGGCGTGCTGCCGCCGGTGTCTCGCCTGACGGCCAGCCAGACGCAGTACCACTTCCTCTCCGGCTTTACCGCCAAGCTGGCGGGTACCGAGCGCGGCGTGACGGAGCCAACCCCAACCTTCTCCGCCTGCTTCGGCGCAGCCTTCCTGTCGCTGCACCCGACGCAGTACGCTGAAGTGCTGGTGAAACGCATGCAGGCATCCGGCGCGCAGGCATACCTGGTGAACACCGGCTGGAACGGCACCGGCAAACGTATCTCCATCAAAGATACCCGCGCCATTATCGACGCCATTCTGGATGGTTCTCTGGACGACGCCGAAACCTTCACGCTGCCGATGTTTGACCTGGCGATCCCAACGTCGCTGCCGGGTGTGGATACGCATATCCTCGACCCGCGCAATACGTACGGTTCGCCTGAACAGTGGCGCGAGAAAGCGGAATCGCTGGCGAAGCTGTTTATCGAGAACTTCGAGAAGTATACCGATACCCCGGCGGGTGCTGCGCTGGTGAGCGCGGGTCCAAAACTGTAGCCCATGTCGGGTGGCAGCTTCGCCTTACCCGACCTACAAAAAAGGGTGGCTCGTGCCACCCTTTTTTCAACTCTCTTTCACCTGCCCCCGCGTGACCGGAACCGGCAACCAGGCGCGAATGCTCAACCCGCCCCGCTCGCTGGTACCAATCTCCAGCAACCCGTTATGGTTATCCACAATACGCTGCACAATCGCCAGGCCTAAGCCCGTACCGCTGGTGCTGCGCGCGCTGTCGCCGCGCACAAACGGCTGAAACAGATGCTTACGCTGCTCGGGCTTGATGCCCGGACCGTCGTCTTCCACCTGGAACCAGGCGCGGTTGAGTTCAGACCCGCTGCTGACTTTGATCCAGCCGTTACCGTAGCGCGCCGCGTTGACCACCATGTTCGCCACCGCGCGCTTAATGGAGAGCGGGTGCATACGAACCTGAATTTCACCGGCCTGAAGGTCAGTATCAATTTCACGCTCGTAGCCGCTTTCTGCCGCCACCACTTCACCCAGCACCGCGTTCAGGTCCGCCATTTCCATCGGCATCTCCTGGCCGGTGCGCAGGTAGTCGATGAACTGCTCGATGATGGCGTTGCACTCTTCGATGTCCTTGTTGATGGACTCGGCGAGATAACCGTCCTCTTCCCCCATCATCTCCGTCGCCAGACGAATACGCGTCAGGGGGGTGCGCAGGTCATGGCTCACGCCCGCCATCAGCAGCGTACGGTCATCCGCCAGCTGCTTCACGCCTGCCGCCATATGGTTAAACGCACGCGTCACCGAGCGGACTTCCGAGGCGCCATACTCGCGCAGCGGAGGAGGAATAATGCCTTTACCGACCTGCAGCGCAGCGTGCTCCAGGTCGACCAGCGGTCGGTTCTGTATTCGGATAAACAGCCAGGCTCCGCCTATCGCCAGCAGCATAATCGCCAGGGTATAGCGGAACAGCGGCGAGAAATCGCCCTGATGGATTTCGGTCAGCGGGACGCGCACCCAGATGTTGGGTGACAGCCAGGTTTTCAGCCAGACAACGGGCGAGCTTTTGTTGACCTCGACGCGCACTTCCGTCGGGCCACCCAGCTGCTGCGCCATCTGCTGGCTGAGAAATTCGTAGTGCTGCGCCCAGCGCAGACCCGCGTCTTCCGCCGCTTCATTCGAATAGAGCGAGATGCCCAGTTCACGGTAGATTTCACGACGAAACGCCGGGGGAACAACCAGCTGCGTGCCGTCCTCCAGCTGCAGCTTATCGGTCATCAGCATACGCACTTCGTAGGCCAGGACCTTATTAAACTGCTGGAGGCTCGGCAGGATCGCAAAGTTCAGCACCACCAGGTAGGTCGTCACCAGGCTGACGAACAGCAGGGTGACGATCAGTAACAGGGTGCGGGCAAACGAGCTTCGCGGCGAGAAGCGCATTCGCCTCATGCTTTAGAGCCGTCCGGGACGAACACGTAGCCCAGACCCCACACGGTCTGAATATAACGAGGATGCGCCGGATCTTCTTCCACCATGCGGCGCAGACGGGAGATCTGCACGTCGATGGAGCGTTCCATTGCGGAGTATTCGCGACCGCGCGCCAGGTTCATCAGCTTGTCGCGGGAGAGCGGCTCACGCGGGTGGCTAACCAGCGCTTTCAGCACCGCAAACTCGCCGCTGGTGAGCGGCATTGGCTCGTCTTCACGGAACATTTCGCGCGTGCCGAGGTTCAGCTTGAACTTGCCGAAGGCAATAACGGCTTCTTCCTGCGACGGTGCGCCCGGCAGCTCGTTCGCCTGACGGCGCAGCACGGCGCGAATGCGCGCCAGCAGTTCACGCGGGTTAAACGGTTTTGGAATGTAGTCGTCGGCGCCGATTTCGAGGCCCACGATACGGTCAACTTCTTCGCCCTTCGCCGTTACCATAATGATCGGCATCGGGTTGCTCTGGCTGCGCAGACGGCGGCAGATAGAGAGCCCGTCTTCGCCTGGCAGCATCAGGTCGAGAACCATCAGATGGAAAGATTCACGGGTCAACAGACGATCCATTTGCTCAGCGTTCGCGACGCTGCGAACCTGGAAGCCCTGCTCGGTCAGATAACGCTCCAGCAGCGCACGCAGGCGCATGTCGTCATCCACGACCAGAATTTTATAGTTTTCTTGCATTGTGTGTACTCCCAAAGGTTCGGATAGTCTTTGTAACAGCGTATTCTAAAAAAGTGCACGTATTCGACCAGTTAATTCTGGTATAAATTCTAGTCGAAATTGTTACAAAGCATATTTAACAGCAGCTTATCTTTTCATTTCACCACATAAATTATTATTAATCCTGTCTGTTACACTGTGTGGTACGTATTGTGCGCAAAACAGAGAACCGGCAGCAAAGGCAGCACCATGAAAACGCCCCTGATCACCCGCGAAGGGTACGAGAAGCTCAAAAAAGAGATGGATTTCCTCTGGCGCGAAGAGCGTCCTGAGGTGACCAAAAAAGTGACCTGGGCCGCGAGCCTGGGCGATCGCAGCGAAAACGCTGACTACCAGTACAACAAGAAGCGGCTGCGCGAAATTGACCGCCGTGTACGCTATCTGACGAAGTGCCTTGAGAACCTGAAAATCGTCGATTACTCCCCGCAGCAGGAGGGCAAGGTCTTCTTCGGCGCGTGGGTGGAGATTGAAAACGACGACGGTGACACCCTGCGTTTTCGCATCGTCGGTTACGATGAAATTTTTGGTCGTAAGGATTACATCTCCATCGACTCCCCGATGGCCCGCGCGCTGCTGAAAAAGGAAGTGGGCGATCTGGCCGTCGTGCAAACCCCAGCCGGTGAAGCCAGCTGGTACGTTAATGAGATCGTCTACGTAAAATAGTCCGAGAGCGCCCTCCCCGGCTGGCATTTTGCCGTGTCAGCCCGTATAACTATCCCCTGATTTTTTCGACTCAACAGATGATAAAGCCATGATGAAAGATTCGCTCTGCCGCATTATTGCGGGTGAACTTCAGGCCAGAGCCGAACAGGTAGAAGCTGCCGTTCGCCTGCTTGATGAAGGGAACACCGTGCCGTTTATTGCACGCTATCGTAAGGAAGTCACCGGCGGTCTGGATGACACGCAGCTGCGTAACCTGGAGACCCGTCTGGGCTATCTGCGCGAGCTGGAAGAACGTCGTCAGGCGATCCTCAAATCTATCGGCGAACAGGGCAAGCTGACCAGCGAGCTGGAAAGCGCCATTAACGGCACCCTGAGCAAAACCGAACTCGAAGATCTCTATCTGCCGTACAAGCCGAAGCGCCGCACGCGCGGACAAATTGCAATTGAAGCGGGTCTTGAGCCGCTGGCCGACCTGTTGTGGAACGAGCCGTCCCACGATCCGGATACCGAAGCGGCGAAATTCATCGACGCCGACAAAGGCGTAGCGGACACCAAGGCCGCCCTCGACGGCGCACGCTACATTCTGATGGAGCGCTTCGCTGAAGATGCCGCCCTCCTCGCTAAAGTGCGTGATTATCTGTGGAAGAACGCCCACATCGTCTCTACCGTCGTCGCGGGTAAAGAGGAAGAAGGCGCGAAATTCCGCGACTACTTCGATCACCACGAACCGATTTCCACCACCCCTTCCCACCGCGCGCTGGCAATGTTCCGCGGCCGTAACGAAGGCGTGCTGCAGCTCTCCCTGAACGCCGACCCGCAGTTTGACGAGCCGCCGAAAGAGAGCCACTGCGAGCAGATCATCATCGACCATCTTGGCCTGCGCCTGAACAACGCCCCGGCTGACAGCTGGCGCAAAGGCGTGGTGAGCTGGACCTGGCGCATCAAGGTGCTGATGCACCTCGAAACCGAGCTGATGGGCACCGTGCGCGAACGCGCCGAAGATGAAGCCATCAACGTCTTCGCCCGCAACCTGCACGACCTGCTGATGGCCGCCCCTGCTGGCCTGCGCGCGACCATGGGTCTCGATCCGGGTCTGCGTACCGGTGTAAAAGTCGCTGTCGTTGACGGCACCGGCAAGCTGGTCGCCACCGACACCATCTATCCGCACACCGGCCAGGCAGCGAAAGCGGCCGTCGTGGTGGCGGCGCTGTGCGAAAAATACAACGTCGAACTTGTCGCCATCGGCAACGGTACGGCGTCCCGCGAAACCGAACGTTTCTATCTCGACGTGCAGAAGCAGTTCCCGAAAGTGACGGCGCAGAAAGTGATCGTCAGCGAGGCCGGGGCGTCCGTCTATTCTGCGTCCGAGCTGGCGGCCCAGGAGTTCCCGGACCTGGACGTTTCCCTGCGCGGTGCGGTCTCGATCGCTCGCCGCCTGCAGGATCCGCTGGCGGAACTGGTGAAGATCGATCCGAAATCGATCGGCGTGGGCCAGTATCAGCATGACGTGAGCCAGACTCAGCTGGCGCGCAAGCTGGACGCGGTGGTGGAAGACTGCGTAAACGCCGTTGGCGTTGACCTGAACACCGCCTCCGTCCCTCTGCTGACCCGCGTAGCGGGCTTAACCCGCATGATGGCGCAAAACATCGTCGCCTGGCGCGATGAGAACGGCCAGTTCCAGAACCGTCAGCAGCTGCTGAAGGTAAGCCGTCTGGGGCCAAAAGCGTTTGAGCAGTGCGCGGGCTTCCTGCGCATCAACCACGGCGATAACCCGCTCGATGCCTCCACCGTTCACCCGGAAGCGTACCCGGTGGTGGAACGCATCCTGGCCGCCACCCAGCAGGCGCTGAAGGATCTCATGGGCGACAGCAGCGCCCTGCGCAACCTGAAAGCCGTTGATTTCACTGACAACAAATTTGGTGTGCCAACCGTTACCGACATTATTAAAGAGCTGGAAAAACCGGGCCGCGATCCGCGTCCTGAGTTCAAAACGGCGACCTTTGCTGACGGTATCGAGACCATGAACGACCTGCTGCCAGGGATGGTGCTGGAAGGTGCGGTGACCAACGTCACCAACTTTGGCGCGTTTGTGGATATCGGCGTGCATCAGGATGGCCTGGTCCATATCTCATCCCTTGCCGACAAGTTCGTTGAAGACCCGCACACCGTGGTCAAAGCGGGCGACATCGTGAAGGTCAAAGTGCTGGAAGTGGATCTGCAGCGCAAGCGTATCGCCCTGACCATGCGTCTGGACGAGCAGCCGGGTGACACCAACGCGCGCCGCGGCGGCAACGGCGGGGGCCGCGAGCAGCGTCCGGCCGCGAAAGCCGCGAAGCCGCGTGGACGTGACGCCCAGCCTGCAGGCAACAGCGCGATGATGGATGCGCTGGCGGCCGCGATGGGTAAAAAACGCTAAGGTTGTACATGCCCGGTGGCGCTACGCTTACCGGGCCTACGGTTTTGTAGGCCGGGCAAACGCAGTGCCGCCCGGCAAGCAGGCCGCAGGGAATTAAAATAAATAGCGTGTAGCCATATTTAAACCACGAATTATCACCACGTTAACAAATACCTCTCTTTTCGTTTTCCCGGCATTTCAGCAAATATTGAGCAAGGTCAAACAGGCCGTAAATTAATACCGTAAACAACATTCCGTCACAGTTTTAATATTGCTGATAAAAACTATTCTCATTATCATCGCATAGTAGATAATTTAACCTTTCGTGGAATCAGGCGTTATGCAATTCACTCCAGACAGTGCATGGAAGATTACCGGTTTTACCCGCGAAATTAGCCCGGCCTATCGGCAAAAGCTGCTGTCGCTTGGCATGCTGCCCGGCTCGTCATTCCAGGTCGTACGCGTGGCGCCGTTAGGCGATCCGGTTCATATCGAAACCCGACGCGTGAATCTGGTCCTGCGTAAAAAAGACCTCGCGTTAATAGAAGTCGAAGCCTTATCCCGATAACAAGCCAGCGGTTTCAGTGAGTCCAGAAAAATGAAAAAGTTAACTATTGGCTTAATTGGCAATCCTAATTCCGGCAAGACTACGCTTTTTAACCAGCTGACCGGGGCTCGCCAGCGCGTGGGCAACTGGGCGGGCGTAACGGTTGAACGTAAAGAGGGCCAGTTCACGACGACAGACAACCAGGTGACGCTGGTTGACCTTCCCGGCACCTACTCCTTAACCACCATTTCGTCGCAAACTTCGCTCGATGAGCAAATCGCCTGTCACTACATTCTTGGCGGCGATGCGGATCTGCTGATCAACGTGGTCGATGCCTCGAACCTCGAGCGTAACCTCTATCTGACGCTGCAGCTGCTGGAGCTGGGTATCCCCTGCATCGTGGCGCTCAACATGCTCGACATCGCAGAGAAACAAAAGCTACGCATCGACGTTGATGCCCTCTCCGCGCGCCTCGGGTGCCCGGTCGTTCCGCTGGTCTCGACGCGCGCGCGCGGTATTGATGCGCTGAAGCTGGCCATTGACCGTCACGCGGGAAATCGCGACGTTGAGCTGGTGCATTACGCCCAGCCTCTCCTGCGCGAAGCCAACGTGCTGGCGCAGGAGATGGACAAAGCCATGCCTGCGAAACAGCGCCTGTGGCTTGGCCTGCAGATGCTGGAAGGGGATATCTACAGCCGCGCTTATGCCGGTCATGCGGCCGATAAGCTGGACGTGACGGTGGCCCGTCTTAGCGACGAGCTGGACGACCCGGCGCTGCACATCGCCGATGCCCGTTACCAGGCTATCGCCTCGATCTGCGACGTGGTCAGTAACGCACTGACGGCAGAACCCAGCCGCTTTACAGCGGCGGTGGATAAGATTGTGCTCAACCGCTTCCTCGGTTTGCCCATCTTCCTGCTGGTGATGTACGTGATGTTCCTGCTCGCCATTAACATCGGTGGCGCGCTGCAGCCGATTTTTGACGCCGGTTCCGTCGCGGTCTTCGTGCACGGCATTCAGTGGGTGGGCTACACCCTGCACTTCCCGGAATGGCTCACCATCTTCCTCGCGCAGGGGATCGGCGGCGGTATCAATACCGTTCTGCCGCTGGTGCCGCAGATCGGCATGATGTACCTGTTCCTCTCGTTCCTGGAAGATTCCGGCTACATGGCGCGCGCGGCGTTCGTGATGGATCGTCTGATGCAGGCGCTGGGCCTGCCGGGCAAATCCTTCGTCCCGCTGATCGTCGGCTTCGGCTGTAACGTGCCGTCGGTGATGGGCGCACGCACGCTGGATGCACCGCGCGAGCGTCTGATGACCATCATGATGGCGCCGTTTATGTCCTGCGGTGCCCGACTGGCGATCTTTGCGGTCTTTGCGGCAGCCTTCTTTGGCCAGCAGGGCGCGCTGGCGGTCTTCTCGCTGTACGTGCTGGGCATCGTGATGGCGATCCTGACCGGCTTAATGCTGAAACACACCATCATGCGCGGTGAAGCGTCGCCGTTCGTGATGGAGCTGCCGGTGTACCACGTCCCCCATCTGAAAAGCCTGGCGATCCAGACCTGGCAGCGCCTGAAAGGCTTCGTCCTGCGCGCCGGTAAGGTGATTGTGATCGTCAGCGTTTTCCTGAGCGCCCTGAACAGCTTTACCCTGAGTGGACAGGCAGCGGATAACATTAACGACTCTGCCCTCGCCTCCGTCAGCCGCGTCATCACGCCGGTCTTCAAACCAATTGGCGTGCATGAGGATAACTGGCAGGCAACCGTCGGGCTATTTACCGGCGCGATGGCAAAAGAGGTGGTTGTCGGTACCCTGAACACGCTCTACACCGCCGAGAACATTCAGGAGCAGGAATTTAACCCGGCGGAGTTTCACCTCGGTGACGAACTGCTGGGTGCCGTAGAGGAAACCTGGCAAAGCCTGAAGGACACCTTCAGCCTGAGCGTGCTGGCGAACCCGATTGAGGCGAGCAAAGGCGACGGCGAGATGGCGACCGGTGCCATGGGCGTGATGGGCGAGAAGTTTGGCAGCGCGTCCGCGGCCTACAGCTACCTCATCTTCGTTCTGCTCTATATTCCATGCATCTCCGTGATGGGGGCGATTGCCCGCGAGTCCAGCCGCGGCTGGATGGGCTTCTCCATCCTCTGGGGATTAAACATCGCGTATTCACTGGCGACGCTGTTTTATCAAACCGTCAATTTCAGCCAGCACCCGCGCTACAGCCTGGTCTGCATTCTCGCGGTTGTGCTGTTTAACGTGATCGTTCTCGGCCTGCTGCGGCGGGCACGCAGCCGCGTCGACATCGACCTGCTGGCAAACCGTAAAACCGCGGCGACCTGCTGCAACAGCCCGGCAGGCGACTGTCACTAAGGAGCACACCCCATGGCATCGTTGATTCAGGTTCGTGACCTGCTGGCACTGCAGGGGCGAATGGAGGCGAAACAGCTGAGCCTCAGCCTGCATACGCCGCAGCCGATGATCGACGCCATGCTGGAAAGACTGGAAGCCATGGGGAAAGCGGTGCGCATTCAGGAAGAGCCGGACGGTTGTCTGTCCGGCAGCTGTAAACATTGCCCGGAAGGAAAAGCCTGCCTCAGGGAGTGGTGGGCACTGCGCGAATAAAGGCGGAAAGCGCCGAACAAAACTCGCCAGGATGTGAAATAAATGGCGCGTGTGCCGCTTTAGCTACCACCATTGATTGGCTTTCCGGCCACAGGTTATCCAGCAGTGGCACCACCTTACGCGGAACCAGCCCGTCCAGATAGCCATACATACGCAGGTGCGGAAGCGCCAGCGACGCCAGCGGTTCACGCAGATCGATCGTCTTGAGTATCTCAAGCCCCCCGTTAAGCACCTCAACGTCAGGCATCGGCAGCGACAGCACGGTCTGCTTCAGCGTGCGCGCGTCCTGACGCGCGGTTTCTGTACCCATCGTCTGCAGCGCGAGAAAACGCTCGACCGTCCGCTGGAAATCGTCGCTTAGCTGCTGCTGGAATCCTGCCAGCACTTCAGGCTTGATCCCCGGCCACGCGTCCTGCGCGCTAAAGCAGGGTGACGAGGCAACGGTAACCAGCGCGCTCACGCGCCCGGGGTTATCCAACGCAATCTTGCTTGCCACCAGCCCGCCCAGGCTCCAGCCCAGCCAGACAGCGTTTTGCGGCGCGGCGTCCAGAACCTGCTGCGCCATCTCATCAAGCGACATCGCGCCAAAGCCGCGGCTGCGGCCATAACCCGGCAAATCCACCAGATGCAGCGTAAATTGCGAGGCAAGTTCCTCGCTTACGCAACGCCACACTTCAGCATTCAGTCCCCATCCGTGCAGCAGCACAAGATGGCAATTTCCCGTTCCGACGGTCTGCCACCACAGCGTCTTCATCAGTTACTGTTCTCTTTTTCACATGGAGGTTGCACATGCTAACAGTACCTGGGTTGTGCTGGCTATGCCGAATGCCGCTGGCACTCAGCAGGTGGGGCATCTGCTCCGTCTGTACGCGATCGCTGCAATGGCGTATCGGGATCTGTCCACAATGTGGTTTACCGGCCACAAATCCCTCTTTGCCCTGTGGCCGGTGCCTGAAAAAATCCCCGCCGTGGAGCGCGCTGGTGGCGGTGGATGATTATGTTCCGCCGCTGAGCAGGCTGATTCACGCGCTGAAGTTTTCCGGCCAGAGTTCCCTGGCACAGCCCCTTGCGCGACTGCTACTGCTGGCGGTTTTGCAGGCGCGGCGCCACCGCGCACTGCCGAAAATCGACAGGTTGGTGAATGTCCCCCTCTACCGACGCCGCCACTGGCGACGCGGTTACAATCAGAGCGACCTGATCTGCCGTCCCCTCGCCCGGTGGCTTGGCTGTCAGTATGATGCCCGCGCGCTGACGCGTGTTCATGCCACCGCCATCCAGCATCAGCTCAGCGCCCGGCTTCGCAAAAGAAACCTCAAAAATGCCTTTCGCCTTGAATTGCCGGTCGACGGTCTCCATATCGCGATTGTGGATGATGTCGTCACCACAGGCAGTACCGTTGCTGAACTTTCCCGACTGCTTTTGCAAAGCGGCGCCGCGTCGGTTCAGGTATGGTGTCTGTGCCGTACCTTGTAGCCCTTCTTCAATGGGCGTATGATTATACCCAGGTAATTTAGTCAACTATTAGGCCAAAGCTATGATCCGTATTTCCGATTCTGCACAAGCGCACTTTGCCAAACTGCTGGCAAATCAGGAAGAAGGGACGCAGATCCGTGTGTTTGTGATCAATCCAGGCACGCCGAATGCAGAATGTGGTGTTTCTTATTGTCCTCCGGACGCCGTGGAAGCCACCGACACTGCCCTTAAATTTGAACAGCTCACCGCCTATGTTGATGAGCTGAGCGCACCGTATCTTGAAGATGCGGAGATCGACTTCGTCACCGATCAGCTGGGTTCTCAGCTGACCCTGAAAGCACCGAACGCGAAAATGCGTAAAGTGTCTGACGATGCCCCGCTGATGGAGCGCGTTGAGTATCTGCTGCAATCCCAGATTAACCCGCAGCTGGCTGGCCATGGCGGTCGTGTTTCCCTGATGGAAATCACCGACGAAGGTTTTGCCATTCTGCAGTTTGGCGGCGGCTGTAACGGCTGTTCAATGGTCGATGTCACCCTGAAAGAAGGGATCGAGAAGCAGCTGCTGAACGAGTTCCCGGAACTGAAAGGCGTGCGTGACCTGACCGAACACCAGCGCGGCGAGCACTCTTACTACTGATTCATTGCCCGTCTGTATTGCCCGGTGGCGCTGCGCTTACCGGGCCTACAAAACCCTGCTCCCCCTCTTCGCTCCCCTCTATATGTTGACCTGCGTCTCATAATTCACATTTTGCCTTCCAGGGTGATTCTCAATCACGCCATGTTACCCGTATCATTCTCATGGGCACTAAGCACACTCATAACAGCCGACTAAACTTAATCGTTTAAAAGGCATCAGTATTAGTGCCGTTACTTCTCTGTTCCCAGTTGGGACAACCGGAATTTGTCGTTGAAACAATGACGTTACCCATAACAATTCAAAGGCCAGGTAAATCATGCCATTAGTCATCGTTGCTATCGGTGTTGTGTTATTACTGCTCTTGATGATCCGCTTCAAAATGAACGGATTTATCGCTCTGGTTCTGGTGGCACTTGCAGTCGGTCTGATGCAGGGGATGCCGCTGGTAAAAGTTATCAGCTCGATTAAAGCCGGTGTCGGCGGCACGCTCGGCAGCCTGGCGCTGATCATGGGCTTCGGCGCCATGCTCGGTAAAATGCTGGCGGACTGCGGTGGCGCGCAGCGTATTGCCACCACGCTTATCGACAAATTTGGTAAGAAGAACATTCAGTGGGCAGTGGTGTTAACCGGCTTTACCGTTGGTTTCGCGCTGTTCTATGAAGTAGGCTTCGTGCTGATGCTGCCGCTGGTGTTCACCATTGCGGCTGCCGCGAGCATCCCGCTGCTGTATGTCGGTGTGCCAATGGCCGCGGCGCTGTCCGTGACCCACGGCTTCCTGCCGCCGCACCCGGGCCCAACCGCTATCGCGACCATCTTCCACGCCGACATGGGTAAAACCCTGCTGTTCGGTACGATTCTGGCGATCCCAACGGTGATTCTGGCAGGCCCGGTTTATGCCCGCTTCCTGAAAGGGATTGATAAGCCTATCCCGGAAGGTCTGTACAGCGCTAAAACCTTCACCGAAGAAGAGATGCCTAGCTTTGGCGTCAGCGTCTGGACCTCTCTGGTACCGGTGATCCTGATGGCGATGCGCGCCGTGGCAGAGATGGTTCTGCCAAAAGGTCATGCGTTCCTGTCCGTTGCAGAATTCCTGGGTGACCCGGTGATGGCAACGCTGATTGCCGTGCTGATCGCGATGTTCACTTTCGGTCTGAACCGCGGCCGCTCCATGGATCAGATCAACGACACGCTGACCTCTTCCATCAAAATCATTGCCATGATGCTGCTGATCATCGGCGGTGGCGGTGCGTTCAAACAGGTTCTGGTCGACAGCGGCGTGGACAAATACATCGCTGCCATGATGCATGAAACCAACGTGTCGCCGCTTCTGATGGCCTGGTCTATTGCCGCGGTTCTGCGTATTGCGCTGGGTTCTGCGACCGTTGCAGCGATCACCGCAGGCGGCATCGTTGCGCCGCTGATTGCCACCACGGGCGTGAGCCCTGAGCTGATGGTTATCGCCGTCGGTTCCGGTAGCGTGATTTTCTCTCACGTAAACGATCCGGGCTTCTGGCTGTTCAAGGAGTACTTCAACCTGACGATCGGTGAAACCATCAAGTCCTGGTCCGCGCTGGAAACCATTATTTCGGTGTGCGGTCTGGTCGGGGTGCTGCTGCTGAATATGGTGGTCTGATGCCCTAAGTCGGGTGGCGGCTACGCCTTACCCGACCTACATGAGCACTGCCTGATAATAAAAAACCCGCCACTGGCGGGTTTTTTATTACTTCTTACCAGCAGCTTTTCGCCGCTTATCCAAATCCTTGATCAGCCTGTTCACCCCATCATCGGCAAACATCGCCTCAAGCGTGGTGGACAGCTTGCGACGCCAGTTCTTGTACTGATAGCTGGTACCCGGAATGTTCACCGGCTCCGCCATATCAATCCAGTCTTCCGGCTGCAGGCCCAGCAGGGCGCTATTGCTGTCGGCAATATAGCGCTGCAAACCGCGGTTGAGTGTCGCAGTCATCGCCATCAGCGACGCTTTATGCCCGGCGCGCTTCGGCAGACAGCCATGCTTATGCAGCGCATCCAGCAGCCCCTGTTTGGAGAGCTCGCGATCCTGATACAGGCCGCGTAACACCTCTTCGTCAGGATACAGGCCCAGCGTTTTGCCAAGGGTCAGATCGCCGCTTTCCCAATAGCCACGAAGCGTAGGAAGGTCATGCGTCGTCGCGACTGCCATTGACTGTTCAGGGTACGCTTGCGGCGCGCGGAAGGTTTTCTCATGGTCGTTTTCAAAATAGAGCACTTTATAGGAGTAGACGCCGCTGTCGCGGAGCTTGCTGACAATCTCCACCGGCACGGTACCGAGATCTTCACCGATCACCATGCACTGGTGACGCTTGCTTTCCAGGGCCAGGATCGACAGCAGATCGTCAACCGGATACTGCACGTATGCCCCGTGATCCGCCGTTTCACCGTACGGGATCCACCACAGGCGCAGCACGGACATCACGTGGTCAATACGCAGCGCCCCGCAGTTCTGCATGTTGGCGCGCAGCAGGTCGATAAACGGCTCGTAGGCGCGCGCCGCCATGACGTGTGGATCCATCGGCGGTAAGCCCCAGTTCTGGCCGAGCGGCCCCAGGATATCCGGTGGCGCGCCGACGGAGGCCTTCAGGCAGTAGAGTTCACGGTCGCACCAGGTTTCCGCGCCGCCCTCTGCCACACCTACGGCCAGATCGCGGTACAGGCCAATCGGCATTTTATAGCCCTGGCTCACCTGCCAGCAGGCGGCAAACTGGCTGTACGCCAGCCACTGCAGCCACAGGTAGAAGTCCACTTCATCGGCATATTTTTTACAGAATGCTTTCACTTCCGGCGTGTCGACGGATTGATACGCTTCAGGCCAGACCGGCCAGCCCCAGCGCATTTCGTCCTCTTTCACCTGATACGCGTGCAGCGCATCGAACGCCGCCTGCCAGTACAGGCTCTCGCCCTCCTGCGTCACGAACTGGCGGAACGCCGCCATCTGCTCGTCATCGCGCTGCGAAAAGCCTTTCCACGCCAGACGCAGCGCGGCCATTTTCAGCGCCGTGACGGTGGAATAGTCCACCCAGTCGGCTTCGCGCGCCTGCTTCAGCGCCTGCTGCGTGGTACTGAGTTTCCACCAGGCCTGCGCCTCTTTGCTGTTTTTGAAGTCATCTAAGGCGTTAACGTCGATATAAATCACGTTCAGCCAGCGACGGGAGGACGGGCTGTACGGGCTGGCGCTCTCCGGGTTGGCCGGATAGAGGGCGTGGATCGGGTTGAGGCCGATAAACGCGCCGCCGCGCTCGCCCACGGATGCCAGCATGTTCTTCAGATCGCCAAAATCACCGATCCCCCAGTTGCTGTCGGAGCGCAGCGTGTAGAGCTGCACGCAGGCGCCCCACAGCTTTTTCCCTTCGAGCAGCGCCTGCGGCTCGTAGCAGCGTTTTGGCGCGACGATCACCCGGCAGTGGAAACGCCGATCGTCCTGGGTGAGCGTCAGGGTGTGGTAGCCCTCCGGCAGCTTCGCCGGAAGGTTAAGGGTTTTGCCGCCGGTGGCGTGGCCTTTGTGCTGATGCCCCTCTTCGGTCGTGAGCAGCCAGCTAAACTCGCCGCGCCCTTCCACCGCGAGCGGCATCTTTTTACCTGCGGTGAATACCTTCACGTTCGGCACCGGCGCAGCCGACGCTTTCGCGTCGGTTTTGTGCATGGCATCCAGCAAACGTCTTTTGGTGTCGGCGCCAATAGACTGTGGTTTGCCGTGAGCATTAATGTAACTGAGGCTAATTCCCGCCGCCTGCGCGGCACTGTCCAGACGTTTACTCTCCATCGCGCTTCCTTAGCGTTTTGCCTGCCAGATACGGGCCTGATAATCACGGATTGAGCGGTCAGAGCTGAACATACCGCAGCGCGCGGTGTTCAGGATGCACGCGCGGGTCCACGCTTCCTGGTCGCGATACAGCACGTCGACCTGTTTTTGCGCTTCAACGTAGGCCGTGAAGTCCGCCATCACCAGATACGGGTCACCGCCGTGTTTGTCCATGCTGTGCAGCATCTGGTCAAACGCGTGCTTGCCGCCGTCGCTGTATTTGCCGCTCTCCAGCTCCTTCAGCACCGCGTCCAGCACTTTGTCTTTTTTACGCCATTTCACCGGGTCGTAGCCTTTGGCCTTGATGGCTTTCACCTCTTCCACGGTGTGGCCGAAGATAAAGATATTCTCTTCGCCCACCTTCTCGGCGATTTCGACGTTCGCCCCGTCCAGCGTGCCGACGGTCAGCGCGCCGTTCAGCGCCAGCTTCATGTTGCCGGTACCGGAGGCTTCTTTTCCTGCGGTTGAGATCTGCTCGGAGATATCCGCCGCCGGGATCAGCATTTCAGCCGCCGAGACGCAGTAATCCGGCAGGAACACCACCTTCAGCTTGTCGCCCACGTTCGGATCGCTGTTGATCGCCTCCGCCACTTTATTGATGGCGAGGATAATGTTTTTCGCCAGGTAGTAGCCCGGCGCCGCCTTCGCGCCGAACAGGAACACGCGCGGCACGCGGTCAGCCTGCGGGTTCTCGCGGATCTCTTTGTACAGCGCCAGAATGTGCAGCAGGTTCAGGTGCTGACGTTTGTACTCGTGCAGGCGTTTGATCTGGATATCGAAAATCGCATTTGGGTTGATCTCAATCCCGGTGCGCGCTTTCACGAACGCCGCCAGGCGAACTTTGTTCTCCAGCTTGATCGCGCGGTACTGTTCGCGGAATTTCGCGTCGTCAGCGTATTTTTCCAGGTTGATGAGCTGGTCCAGATCGTTCGCCCACTCTTTCTTCAGGGTCTTGTCCAGCAGCCCAGCCAGCAGCGGGTTGCACTGCTTGATCCAGCGACGCGGCGTAATGCCGTTGGTCACGTTGTGGAATTTGGTCGGCCACAGCTGGTGGTATTCCGGGAACAGATCTTTGACCACCAGATCCGAGTGCAGCGCCGCCACGCCGTTCACCGCAAAGCCGCTCACTACGCACATGTTCGCCATGCGTACCTGCTTATCGTGAACCACCGCCAGCTTCGCCCAGACCGCTTTGTTGCCCGGCCAGGTTTTATCCACCAGGGTTTTAAACTGGTCGTTAATCTTGTTGATGATCTGCATATGGCGCGGCAGCAGCGCTTTCACCAGCTTCTCATCCCAGCACTCAAGCGCTTCCGGCATCAGGGTGTGGTTGGTGTAGGCAAAGGTACGGCTGGTGATGGCCCAGGCGTCGTCCCAGCTCAGCTGATGCTCGTCAATCAGCACGCGCAGCAGTTCCGGGATGGCAATGGTCGGGTGCGTGTCGTTGAGCTGAATGACTTCGAAGTCCGGCAGCTGCGCCAGCTTGCGGCCCGCCAGGTGATGGCGACGCAGAATGTCCGCCACGGAGCAGGCGCACTGGAAGTACTGCTGCATCAGGCGCAGCTTTTTACCGGCCCGGTGGTTGTCGTTCGGGTAGAGGACTTTGGTCAGCTTCTCGGCGTCGATGCCCTGCTGCTCGGCACGCAGGAAATCGCCGTCGTTAAATTTGGTCAGGTTAAACGGATGGGCGTGCTTCGCCTGCCACAGACGCAGCGGCTGCGCCACGCCGTTACGGTAGCCAAGCACCGGCAGATCCCAGGCTTCGCCGGTAATGGTGAACGCAGGCTCCCAGAGACCTTGTTTCGTCACTTTCCCGCCAATGCCAACCTGCACGTCCAGCTGCGCGTTATGGCGGAACCACGGGTAGGTATTGCGATGCCAGTCGTCCGGCGCTTCCATCTGATGGCCGTCAGCGAAGGACTGACGGAACAGGCCGTACTGGTAGTTCAGACCGTAACCAATCGCCGACTGGCCGACGGTCGCCATGGAATCCAGGAAACAGGCCGCCAGACGACCCAGGCCACCGTTGCCCAACGCCGGGTCAATCTCTTCTTCCAGCAGATCGGTCAGGTTAATGTCGTGTTCTTTAAGAACGTCACCAACCTCCTGATACCAGCCGAGGTTCAACAGGTTGTTGCCCGTCAGACGGCCAATCAGGAACTCCATTGAAATGTAGTTTACATGGCGCTGCCCGTTTGCCGGTTTTGCCAGAGGTTGAGCATCCAGCTGCTCTGCGAGCGCACCGCTCACTGCCTGCCACCACTGGTGAGGCGTCATCTCGTTTGCAGCATGAAGGCCAAAACGCTGCCACTGACGCGTCAGGGCAGCCTGGAATTGAGCTTTGTTGAAGGTAGGCTGTGACATAGGGGATCGGCATCCTTTAGAAAGAAAACACAAGTTGGCGCTAGTGTGCCTGGCTCATTTCACCTCTTCCTCCTCCCGTAGGGGATTAGACAGGGAGGAGTAGCGGGGATGAGCAGAAAAGTGTGATCAAGGCCACTCTCAGAGCATAGTTCGAGTGTGCCCGGAAGATAAAAAAGTAACCGAGGAGAATGTCAAAGAAATGAAATGCAGTTTCGGATGAAATTAAACCCTGCCGAAATAATTACTTACCTGGAATAATATTTTTGCAACAGGATGTCATGACCAGGAAAGGTATTATTCTCGCTGAACTTTACCCACCCTTTATTAAATTTGACGTCACTATCCCTTCCTGAAACCAGTTTCAGCGCAGCCGCAGCACAACCATACAAGCCAGCATTGACGCGGCATTAAAGCCCTTTCCAGAAAGTTCCATCATCTGCCTGAATGTTTTGTGACAGAGTGCAAATTCAGAGCCACCAAATCCAGACATAACTTGCAATAGTTCTCTTTCTGACCGACCTTATATCGTATTAATTACGAAGCGCAAAAAAATAAAATCTCTCGTTCCCCACAGTGAAGTGAAACCTATGTTGATTCCGTCTAAATTAAGTCGCCCGGTTCGTCTTGACCATACAGTGGTCCGCGAGCGTCTGTTGGCTAAACTTTCCGGCGCGCATAATTTCCGACTGGCGCTGGTTACGAGCCCTGCAGGTTATGGAAAAACAACGCTCATCTCGCAATGGGCCGCAGGTAAGAGCGATCTTGGCTGGTACTCCCTTGATGAGGGCGATAACCAGCAAGAACGTTTTGCCAGCTATCTGATTGCCGCCATACAGCAAGCCACCCATGGACACTGCGTCGCCAGTGAGGTGATGGTGCAAAAGCGCCAGTACGCCAGCCTGTCCTCCCTTTTCTCTCAGCTGTTTATCGAACTGGCTGAATGGCATCGCCCGCTTTACGTGGTGATTGATGATTACCATCTCATCACTAACCCGGTGATTCATGAATCGATGCGTTTCTTCCTGCGCCATCAGCCGGAAAACCTGACGTTAGTGGTGCTGTCACGCAACCTGCCGCAGTTGGGTATTGCCAACCTGCGCGTGCGCGATCAGCTTCTGGAAGTGGGTAGCCAACAGCTTGCTTTTACCCACCAGGAAGCGAAACAGTTCTTCGACTGCCGCCTGAACTCACCGATTGAGGCCGCCGAAAGCAGCCGTCTGTGTGATGACGTCGCGGGCTGGGCCACGGCGCTGCAGCTGATTGCCCTCTCTGCCCGGCAAAACAACAGTCCGGCGCATCAGTCAGCGCGCCGTCTGGCCGGCATCAACGCCAGCCACCTCTCTGATTACCTGGTGGATGAGGTGCTGGACAGCGTCGATCCCTCGACGCGTAATTTCCTGCTGAAAAGCTCGCTGCTGCGCTCCATGAACGATGCGCTGATCGTGCGGGTGACGGGCTGTGAAAACGGTCAGCTTCAGCTCGAAGAGATTGAACGTCAGGGCCTTTTCCTGACGCGCATGGACGATCCCGGCGAGTGGTTTAGCTATCATCCGCTGTTTGGTAGCTTCCTGCGCCAGCGCTGTCAGTGGGAGCTGGCGGTTGAACTGCCGGAGATCCACCGCGCCGCTGCCGAAAGCTGGATGGCACAGGGCTTCCCGAGCGAGGCCATCCACCATGCGCTGGCCGCCGGTGATGCCAGTATGCTGCGCGATATCCTCCTCAATCACGCGTGGGGCCTGTTTAACCACAGCGAGCTGACCCTGCTGGAAGAGTCACTCAAAGCCCTGCCGTGGGAAAGCCTGCTGGAGAATCCGCGTCTGGTGCTGCTGCAGGCCTGGCTGATGCAGAGCCAGCATCGCTACAGCGAAGTGAACACCCTGCTGGCGCGCGCCGAGCAGGAGATGGAAAGCGAGATGGATACGACCCTGCACGGCGAGTTCAACGCGCTGCGCGCTCAGGTGGCCATTAACGACGGCGACCCGAACGAAGCGGAACGGCTGGCGATGGTCGCGCTGGATGAACTGCCGCTGGCCAACTTCTACAGCCGCATCGTGGCGACCTCCGTACACGGCGAAGTGCTGCACTGCAAGGGCGATCTCACGCGCTCGCTTTCACTGATGCAGCAAACCGAACAGATGGCGCGTCGTCATGATGTCTGGCACTACGCGCTGTGGAGCCTGATCCAGCAGAGCGAGATTTTATTCGCGCAGGGGTTCCTGCAGGCCGCCTGGGAAAACCAGGAGAAAGCGTTCCAGCTGATTCGCGAGCAGCATCTGGAACAGCTGCCGATGCACGAGTTCCTGCTGCGTATTCGCGCTCAATTACTGTGGGCATGGTCGCGTCTGGATGAAGCAGAAAGCTGCGCCCGCCAGGGTGTGGATGTTCTTTCCAGTTTCCAGCCTCAGCAGCAGCTGCAGTGCCTGGCGCTGCTGGTGCAGTGCTCGCTGGCGCGCGGCGATCTCGATAACGCCCGCAACCATCTTAACCGCCTGGAAAACCTGCTCGGCAACGGCCAGTATCATAGCGACTGGGTGTCAAACGCCGACAAGGTCCGGGTGATTTACTGGCAGATGACCGGCGATAAAAAATCCGCCGCCAACTGGCTGCGTCAGACGCCAAAACCGGAATTTGCCAACAACCACTTCCTGCAGAGCCAGTGGCGTAACATTGCCCGCGCGCAGATCCTGCTCGGTGAATTAGAGCCCGCAGAGATTGTGCTGGAAGAGCTGAACGAAAACGCGCGCAGCCTGCGCCTGATGAGCGACCTGAACCGCAACCTGCTGCTGCAAAACCAGCTCTACTGGCAGGCGGGCCGTAAAAACGATGCCCAGCGCGTGCTGCTGGAGGCGCTACAGCTGGCTAACCGCACCGGGTTTATCAGCCACTTTGTGATTGAAGGGGAAGTGATGGCCCAGCAGCTGCGTCAGCTGATTCAGCTCAACACGCTGCCGGAGCTGGATCAGCATCGCGCCCAGCGTATTCTGCGCGAGATTAACCAGCATCATCGCCACAAGTTTGCGCATTTCGATGAGAACTTCGTTGAACGTCTGCTAAACCACCCGGAAGTGCCGGAGCTTATCCGCACCAGTCCGCTTACCCAGCGCGAATGGCAGGTTCTGGGGCTGATCTATTCTGGCTACAGCAACGAGCAGATTGCCGGCGAGCTGGCGGTGGCGGCGACCACCATCAAAACGCATATCCGCAACCTGTACCAGAAGCTGGGCGTGGCGCATCGACAGGATGCGGTGCAGCATGCGCAGCAGCTGTTGAAGATGATGGGGTACGGCGTTTAGTTTTGTGCGGCCTGATGCCCTCACCCCGCCCTCTCCCACAGGGAGAGGGAGAACAATTTGTAGGTCGGGTAAGCGCAGCGCCACCCGACACAACCGTTAGCACAGTTCCAGCTGCAAATTATTATCTTTAATTACCTGCATCACGCCCGCTGGCGGCATCACGTCGGTATAGACCGCATCCACCATGCTGATGCTGCCCATGTTCACCATCGCGTTACGGCCAAACTTCGAGTGATCCACCACCAGCATCACGTGGCGTGAGTTTTCAATGATCGCGCGCTTGGTGCGCACCTCGTGGTAATCAAACTCCAGCAGCGAACCGTCGCTGTCGATGCCGCTGATGCCCAGAATGCCGAAGTCGAGGCGGAACTGAGAGATAAAGTCGAGGGTCGCTTCACCGATAATCCCGCCGTCGCGGCTGCGTAGCTCGCCGCCCGCGAGGATGATGCGGAAATCGTCTTTTTGCATCAGGGTATTGGCGACGTTCAGGTTGTTGGTGACCACGCGCAGGTTCTCGTGATCCAGCAGCGCATGGGCGACCGCTTCCGGCGTGGTGCCGATATCAATAAACAGCGTCGCCCCGTTCGGGATCTGACTGGCGACCTTGCGGGCAATGCGCTCTTTCTCCGCCGTCTGCGTCGCTTTTCGGTCGTGCCAGGAGGTGTTGACCGAGCTGGACGGCAGCGCCGCGCCGCCGTGGTGGCGAAGAATACGGTTCTGATCGGCCAGGTCGTTCAGGTCACGACGGATGGTTTGTGGGCTGACGGCAAACTGCTCCACCAGCTCTTCGGTGCTGACGTATCCCTGTTTTTTTACCAGTTCGATAATGGCATCATGACGTTGTGTTTGTTTCATCAATTATCCCTGAGAATTATGTTCGTTTTCGCGCATGGAGGGTGTCGGCAAAGGCCATCGCCGGCCCCACGGCCAGCCCGGCGACGTGCGCACCGTTGGCGATAGACATACCAAACAGATCAAACCATCCGGCAATTAGCCATATTAACGCAAAGGTTATCAATCCGCGTTGCAGATAGATGCCGCTTTGCGGATCGCGCTCCCCGCGAAGCCAGACGTAGCCCATCAGGGCATAGACGACACCCGACAGCCCGCCAAACCACGGGCCGCTGAACTTGTGCTGTACGTAGCCGCTCAGCAGGGCGCTGATGATGGTGATAACGATCAGCTTGCCGCTGCCCAGACGCTTTTCAACGGCACCGCCGAGATACCACCACCAGAGCAGGTTAAAGAGGATATGCATCACCGAGAAGTGCATCAGCGCGTGGCTAAAGTAGCGCCATACGTCAAACTCAAGCGACGGATCATAGGGCCACGCCAGGGCAATCATCACGCTCTGGTCGCCGACCACGTTCATGATAATGAAGACAATGATGCAGGCCGCCATCAGCAGCAGCGTAAACGGGCCCGCGCGCTCGCGAAGGGTGGCGAGGAAGGGGAAGCGGCTGTAGTGCAATCCGCTGCCGGTCTGGCCGGACTGCCAGCTTGCCGCCAGATAGCGCGGGTCGCCAGGGTTCTCAAGAAAACGCGCCAGCTCCTCGTTTACCCGCCCGGCCTGGCTCTCATCGGCCAGCCAGACGTCGGTCTGCGTATGTTGCTGAATAGTGAGAATAACGCCCTGCGTCGCCATATAGTCGACAAACGCCTGGGCGACGCGCGGGTTGGTAAAAGAGGTGATCATCAACATGGGCAGCGGTCGCTTATTTCCACACAAAAGGGGACAGTATAGCGGGATCAGCGCTCAAACGCGTATTCCACTTCCGCCGGGAAATGACGATGCCAGGCATCGAAACCGCCGTCGACGCTGTAAACCGCGTCGTAACCCTGCTGAAGCAGATACTGCGCCGCGCCTTTGCTGCTGTTGCCGTGGTAGCACATGACCATCACCGGCGTGTCGAAGTCGTTATCGCGCATAAACGCGCCCAGCGTGTCGTTGGTAAGATGAAACGCGCCCGGCGTATGGCCCATCGCAAAACTCTGCGGATCGCGGATGTCCACCAGCACCGCTTTTCCCTGGTGCATCTTCTGGTGGGCTTCTTCTACGTTAATACATTCAAACTGATCCATGGTGTTCTCTTAACAGTGGTCAACGACAAGATTTTACCCCGTAGTGTACGTCCTGGCGGCGGGTAAACGCCATTATGTTATCCATATCACTCTAAATTGTTTTTTTGATGTTACCAAAAGCGCGTTCCTTTGCTATTATGAGCGATATCGAACATTTCTGAGCTTTAACGAAAGTGCATGAGGGTGTTATGGAAACCAAAGATCTGATTGTGATAGGCGGTGGCATCAACGGTGCCGGTATTGCGGTCGATGCCGCAGGACGCGGTTTATCCGTACTGATGCTGGAAGCTAACGATCTCGCCTGCGCGACGTCGTCCGCCAGCTCCAAACTGATTCACGGTGGCCTGCGCTACCTGGAACACTACGAATTCCGCCTGGTCAGCGAAGCGCTGGCCGAACGTGAAGTGCTGCTGAAAATGGCCCCGCATCTGGCGATTCCGATGCGCTTCCGCCTGCCCCATCGCCCGCATCTGCGTCCGGCGTGGATGATCCGCATTGGTCTGTTTATGTACGATCATCTGGGTAAACGCACCAGCCTCCCGGGTTCGAAAGGGTTGCGTTTTGGCTCAGAATCGGTCCTTAAGCCTGAAATCGTGCGCGGATTCGAATATTCCGACTGCTGGGTGGATGATGCCCGCCTGGTGCTGGCGAACGCGCAGATGGTTGAGAAGAAAGGCGGCGAGGTGAAAACCCGCACCCGCGCGACCGCTGCCCGTCGTGAAAACGGCCTGTGGATTGTCGAAGCGGAAGATATCGATACCGGCGAGAAGTTCAGCTGGAAAGCGCGCGGCCTGGTGAACGCCACCGGCCCGTGGGTGAAGCAGTTCTTTGACGAAGGTATGCATCTGCCATCCCCGTACGGCATTCGCCTGATAAAGGGTAGCCACATTGTGGTGCCGCGCGTGCATACCCAGAAGCAGGCCTACATCCTGCAGAACGAAGACAAGCGCATCGTGTTCGTCATCCCGTGGATGGACGAATTCTCGATCATCGGTACCACCGACGTGGGGTACAAAGGCGATCCGAAGAACGTCGAGATCGACGAGAGCGAAGTGAACTACCTGCTCAAAGTGTATAACGCGCACTTTAAGAAACAGCTGTCGCGCGACGACGTGGTCTGGACCTACTCCGGCGTGCGTCCGCTGTGCGATGACGAATCCGACTCACCGCAGGCCATCACCCGCGACTATACGCTCGATATTCACGACGTAGACGGTCAGGCGCCGCTGCTGTCCGTGTTTGGCGGCAAGCTCACCACCTACCGCAAGCTGGCCGAGCACGCGCTGGAAAAACTGGCGCCGTACTATAAAGGCATTGGCCCGGCATGGACCAAAGGTGCGGTACTGCCCGGCGGTGATATCGGCGATAACCGCGATGATTACGCCGCGAAGCTGCGCCGTCGCTTCCCGTTCATCACCGAAGGGATGGCGCGCCACTATGCCCGCACCTACGGCAGCAATACCGAGCTGATCCTGGGTGATGCAAAAGAGATTGCCGATCTGGGCGAGCATTTCGGCCACGAGCTGTACGAAGCCGAGCTGCGTTATCTGGTTGAGCACGAGTGGGTGCGTCGTCTGGATGATGCTATCTGGCGCCGTACCAAAGAAGGGATGTGGCTCAACGCCGAACAGCAGTCTCGCGTGGCGCAGTGGTTACTGCAACATGCGGGAAAGCGTGAGCTGTCGCTGGCGTCCTGATGTGAAAAAACGCCCGGTGGCGCTACGCTTACCGGGCCTACGGGATCAAGTAGGCCGGGTAAGGCGAAGCCGCCACCCGGCTTTGTTTTTACAACCTCACCGGATCAATATGCCAGATCGTCTCGGCATACTCCTTGATGGTCCTGTCTGACGAGAAATAGCCCATATTGGCGATGTTGTACATCGCGGCGCTGGTCCACTTCTCAGGCTGGCGATACAGTTCGTCCACCTTATCCTGACAGTCGACGTAGCTACGGTAATCCGCCAGCACCTGGTAGTGATCGCCAAAGTTAATCAGCGAATCCACCAGATCGCGGTAGCGGCTCGGTTCATCAGGGCTAAACACGCCGGTTGCAATCTGCGTCAGCACCTGACGCAACTCTTCATCCTCTTCGTAATACTGACGCGGCGAGTAGCCTTTCCTGCGCAGCGCCTCTACCTCTTCCGTCGTATTACCGAAGATAAAGATATTCTCTTCGCCCACGTGCTCCAGCATCTCGACGTTCGCCCCGTCCAGCGTGCCGATGGTCAGCGCGCCGTTAAGGGCAAATTTCATGTTACTGGTGCCGGATGCCTCCGTGCCCGCCGTGGAAATCTGCTCAGAGAGATCCGCCGCCGGGATGATCAGCTGCGCCAGGCTGACGCTGTAGTTCGGAATGAACACCACCTTCAGCTTGTCGCCAATGTCCGGATCCTGGTTAACCACCTTCGCCACGTCGTTGATGAGATGAATAATGTGCTTCGCCATGTAGTAGGCCGACGCCGCCTTACCGGCGAAGATCTTCACACGCGGCACCCATTCGGCCGTCGGGTCGGCCTTAATGCGGTTGTAATGGGTGATCACGTGCAGCACGTTCATCAGCTGACGCTTGTATTCGTGGATGCGTTTGATCTGAACGTCAAACAGCGCTTTCGGGTTTGCCACCACGTTCAGGTGCATCGCCAGCCAGACCGCCAGACGCTTTTTGTTCAGCAGCTTGGCTTCGCGCACGGCTTTGTTCACCGTCGGGAAATCAATATGCTGTTCCAGCTCGCTCAGCTGGCTCAAATCGGTACGCCAGGTGCGGCCGATATTCTCGTCCAGCACCTCAGAGAGCGGCTGGTTGGCCAGCGCCAGCCAGCGGCGCGGGGTGACGCCGTTGGTCACGTTGCAGAACCGCGTCGGGAAGATCTTCGCGAAGTCCGCAAACAGCGACTGCACCATCAGGTTCGAGTGGAGCTCGGACACGCCGTTGACCTTGTGGCTGATGACAACCGCCAGCCAGGCCATGCGCACGCGACGACCGTTCGACTCATCAATGATGGACGCGCGGCTCAGCAGGCCGGTATCGTTCGGATACTGCTCCTGCAGCGTCTTGAGGAAGTAGTCGTTAATCTCAAAGATAATCTGCAGATGGCGCGGCAGGATTTTGCCAAGCATGTCCACCGGCCACGTCTCCAGCGCTTCGCTCATCAGCGTGTGGTTGGTGTACGAGAACACCTGGCAGGTCACCTCAAAGGCGTCGTCCCAGCTGAACTTATGCTCGTCGATCAGCAGGCGCATCAGCTCCGGAATAGAGAGCACCGGGTGGGTGTCATTAAGGTGGATCGCGGTTTTCTCCGCCAGGTTGGCGTAGGTTTTGTGCAGCTGATGGTGGCGGCTGAGGATGTCCTGAATGGTCGCCGAAACGAGGAAATACTCCTGACGCAGGCGCAGCTCGCGGCCTGAGTAGGTCGAGTCATCCGGGTACAGCACGCGGGATACGTTCTCGGAGTGGTTTTTATCCTCCACCGCCGCGAAGTAGTCACCCTGGTTAAATTTACCGAGGTTAATTTCGCTACTGGCCTGAGCGCTCCACAGGCGCAGCGTGTTGGTGGCATCGGTGTCGTAGCCGGGGATGATCTGGTCGTAGGCCACGGCCAGGATCTCTTCCGTTTCCACCCAGCGGGATTTTTTTCCTTCCTGCTGAATACGCCCGCCAAAGCGCACCTTGTAGCGCGTGTTGTGGCGCTTGAACTCCCACGGGTTGCCATACTCCAGCCAGTAGTCCGGGGACTCTTTCTGACGCCCGTCGACGATGTTCTGTTTGAACATGCCGTAATCGTAGCGAATACCGTAGCCGCGGCCCGGCAGCGCCAGCGTCGCCAGCGAGTCGAGGAAGCAGGCGGCAAGACGTCCCAGACCGCCGTTACCGAGGCCCGGGTCGTTCTCTTCGTCGATCAGTTCTTCTAAATCTAACCCCATCTCTTCCAGTGCGGTTTTGACGTCGTCATAAATACCGAGCGACAACAGCGCATTGGACAGCGTGCGGCCAATCAAAAATTCCATCGACAGATAGTAAACCTGACGCGTCTCCTGCGAGAGCTGGGCGCGGTTTGAGCGCAGCCAGCGTTCAACTAAGCGGTCGCGCACCGCAAACAGGGTGGCGTTCAGCCACTCGTGCTTGTTGGCAATAACCGGATCTTTCCCGATGGTGAACATCAGCTTGTAGGCGATGGAGTGCTTTAACGCCTCAACGCTGAGCGTGGGTGAAGAGTAGCTAAATGGAGCGTTCATATCAGTAACTTCGCCTCGTTACATCAAGCGTTGATAGAGATCGCGGTATGACTGCGCCGCAACGTGCCAGCTAAAGTCCATGGACATCGCCTGGCGTTGGACGTAGCGCCACAGCGATGGACGGGACCACAAGACGAAAGCACGCCGAATCGCCCGAAGCAGCGACCAGGCATTACTGTCCTCAAAGACAAACCCGCTGGCGATACCGTCCGCCAGGTTTTCCAGTGAGCTATCCGATACCGTATCCGCCAGCCCGCCCGTGCGGCGCACCAGCGGCAGGGTGCCGTATTTCAGGCCGTAAAGCTGCGTCAGGCCGCAGGGTTCGAAACGGCTCGGCACCAGGATGACGTCCGCGCCGCCCATAATGCGGTGCGAAAATGCCTCGTGGTAGCCAATCTGTACGCCCACCTGCCCCGGATGTTCCGCGGCGGCGGCAAGGAAACCTTCCTGCAATACCGGGTCGCCCGCGCCGAGCAGCGCCAGCTGCCCGCCCTGCTCCAGTAAACCGGGCAGCGCCTCCAGCACCAGATCCAGCCCTTTCTGGCTGGTCAGGCGGCTTACGACGGCGAACAGCGGCACTTTGTCGTTAACCTTCAGGCCCATCGCAATCTGCAGCTGGCGTTTGTTTTCCGCTTTGTCTTCCACGGAATCACGACCGTAGCGCGCCGCCAGCAGGAGATCGGTTTCCGGGCTCCAGATCTGTTCATCCACGCCGTTCAGAATGCCCGACAGGCGGCCTTCGCGGTGGCGCTGCTGCAGCAACCCTTCCATGCCGTAGCCAAACGCCGGCTGGGTGATCTCACGCGCGTAGGTTGGGCTCACCGCCGTGATGTGATCGGCGTAGTACAGCCCCGCCTTCAGGAACGAGATCTGCCCGTTAAACTCCAGACCGTGCATGTTAAAGAACGACCATGGCAGATCGATGTCATTCATGTGATGGGCGTAGTACATCCCCTGATAGGCCAGGTTATGCACGGTAAAGACCGATTTCGCCGGGTGGCCGCGCGCGGCGAGATACGCCGGGGCAAGCCCGGCGTGCCAGTCGTGCGCATGCACCACATCCGGACGCCAGAACGGATCCAGCCCCGTCGCCATTTCTGCTCCAACCCAGCCGAGGAGCGCAAAGCGCAGCACGTTGTCGGTATAGGCGAACAGGTTCGTATCGTGATACGGGCTACCCGGGCGATCGTATAAATGCGGCGCGTCGATCAGGTAAATCCCTACGCCATTGTAATGTCCAAACAGCAGGGTAATGCGTCCGGCAAACGTTTCACGGCGGGTCACCACTTTTGCATCAGGTATACCGCGCCGGATATCCGGAAAGGCGGGCAGCAGGACTCGGGTATCCACGCCTCCGGCGATTTGCGCCGCCGGTAATGCGCCAAGCACATCTGCCAGACCGCCCGTTTTTAATAACGGGAACATCTCAGAACATACGTGTAAAACCTGCATCATCGCTCCTGTTTGATTTGCAGCTTCCGCAACATTTCCCGTGTGACTAACACGATCCCCTCTTCCGAACGGTAGAAACGACGCGCGTCTTCTTCCGCATTCTCCCCAATGACCATCCCTTCAGGGATGACGCAGGCACGGTCGATCACGCAACGACGCAGACGACACGAGCGCCCTACCCAGACGTCCGGCAACAAGACTGCCGAATCGATATTACAGAATGAATTTATCCGCACGCGCGGGAACAGCACCGACTGCACCACGACCGAACCGGAGATGATGCACCCGCCGGACACCAGCGAGTTCAGCGTCATGCCGTGGCTACCGGAGCGGTCCTGCACGAATTTGGCTGGCGGCAGCGACTCCATATGGGTACGAATCGGCCAGTTCTGGTCGTACATATCCAGTTCAGGCGTGACCGATGCCAGATCGAGGTTCGCTTTCCAGTACGCTTCCAGCGTGCCCACATCGCGCCAGTACGGTTCCGCATTCGGGTCGGACTGCACGCAGGACAGCGGGAAAGGATGTGCATACGCCATGCCAGCTTTGGTGATTTTCGGAATGATGTCTTTACCGAAGTCGTGGCTTGAGTTTTCGTCTTTGTCGTCTTCTTCCAGCAGCTCATAAAGATAATCTGCGTCAAAGACATAGATCCCCATGCTGGCGAGCGATTTGGTGTCATCGCCCGGCATGGTTGGCGGGTTCGCCGGTTTTTCAACGAAGTCGATAATTTTGTCGTCGGCATCCACGTGCATGACGCCAAACGCCGTCGCTTCAGCAACGGGCACAGGCAGACACGCCACGGTGCAGCGCGCCCCTTTTTCGACGTGGTCGATCAGCATGTGGGAGAAATCTTGCTTGTAAATGTGGTCCCCGGCGAGGATCACAATGTATTCCGCGTTATAGCGACGAATGATGTCGAGGTTCTGGGTGACCGCATCCGCCGTTCCGCGATACCAGTTCTCGCCGTGAACGCGCTGCTGCGCAGGAAGGAGATCGACAAATTCGTTCATCTCTTCGCTGAAGAATGACCAGCCGCGCTGAATATGCTGCACCAGGGTGTGCGACTGATACTGCGTGATGACGCCAATGCGGCGAATGCCCGAGTTCAGGCAGTTGGAGAGCGCAAAGTCGATAATACGGAACTTACCACCAAAGTGAACGGCCGGCTTGGCGCGCTTGATGGTCAAATCTTTCAGACGGGTACCACGCCCGCCCGCAAGTATCAGGGCAACCGTTTTTAATGGTAGCTGGCGTGCCAACATTAAGGGATCGTTCTTCTCTAATCTAACCATGACTAACTCCTTTTTTATCATCTTTGGAATACGCACACTCCGTGCGCAGGCCCGTGCCAGACAGCCATTACTACCGGATTATCCGCTCCGGCAAAGGGGGGAACGGCTCGCCACTCCCCGTCAGGTAAAACAATCTCTGCGACGTCATCCGTCGCGTTCAGCGTGACCAGCCATTTATCCGACAGCAGGATTTGCAGGCGGGGTACGCCGTGTTGCCACTCTTGCGCGCTTAACGGTTGCGCGTCTTTATTCAGCCAGCGAACGTTGCCGTCACCCTCTTCCCACCAGCTGTTGGCGGTCAGCGCGGGGATCTGCTGGCGAAGATGGATCAGCGCAGCGGTAAAATGAATCAGCCCGCTGTTGGCTTCACCCCAGTCGAGCCAGGTTAAGGTGTTGTCCTGGCA
Source organism: Enterobacter sp. HMSC16D10 (assembly GCF_001807145.1). NCBI lineage: Bacteria > Pseudomonadati > Pseudomonadota > Gammaproteobacteria > Enterobacterales > Enterobacteriaceae > Enterobacter > Enterobacter sp. HMSC16D10. Next base: position 123,053 of record NZ_KV787833.1, on the reverse strand, counting down.
ATAGGCGTTGTTGTTACCGTGCTGGCTGTGACCATGCTCGTCGCCTGCCAGCAGCATCGGCGTGCCCTGCGACAGTAAAAGCGTTGTCAGCAGCGCATGAACGCTGGCGCGTCGCCGCTCTATCACATCCAGACTTCCGCCTAACCCTTCTATACCATGATTAAAGCTATGGTTATTGTTAGTGCCATCGCGATTCTCTTCGCCGTTCGCCTCATTGTGTTTCTGATTGAAACAAACGCAGTCCCTGAGCGTAAAACCGTCGTGCGCCGTCAACAGATTAACGGTGGCCGACGGACGTTTGCCGTCGCGCTTAAAGAGATCGCTCGACGCGGCAAAGCGCCCGGCAAATTCCCCCAGCGACAGGTTCCGCTCCAGCCAGAAGCGGCGTACGGCGTCGCGGTAGTGGTCGTTCCACTCGGCAAACAGCGGCGGGAAATTCCCGACCTGATAACCGCCTTCACCGATGTCCCACGGCTCGGCAATCAGCTTCACCTGCGAGAGCACCGGACAGTTTTTTATCGCCTCAAACAATGGCGCCTGCTGGCTGAACGCCGGCGTGCGTCCCATCACCGGCGCCAGGTCGAAACGAAAACCGTCGACGTGGAACGTCTGCACCCAGTATTTCAGGCATTCATACGCAAAGTGCGTGACCGCCGGATGGCTGAGATTGAGCGTGTTACCGCAGCCGGTCCAGTTCTCATAATCGCCATCGTGCCTGATCCAATAATAGCTACGGTTATCAATTCCGCGCATGGAGAGCGTCGGGCCGTCGAGATCGCTTTCTGCGCTGTGGTTCAGCACCACGTCCAGAATGACCTCAATGCCCGCCGCGTGGAGCGCCTTCACCGCATCGCGGAACTCGTCCCGCGCCTTTTCCGGATGGACGGCATAGCGCGGCTCGAGCGCGAACATCGCCAGCGGGTTATAGCCCCAGTAGTTGCTCAGCCCCAGCCGCTGCAGACGCGGCTCGCTGGCAAAATGGGCGACGGGGAGCAGTTCCAGGGCGGTGATGCCGAGGTGTTTCAGGTAGGCGATCATGGTGGGATGCCCGAGCGCCTTGTAGGTGCCGCGCATCTCTTTGGGGATCGACGGATGCAGGTACGTCAGCCCTTTGACGTGGGCTTCATAAATGACGGTCTTGCCCCACGGCGTCTGCGGCGGGGCATCGTCTTCCCAGTCATAAAGATCGTTCACCACCACGCTTTTTGGCGCGACGGGCGCGCTGTCGCGGTGGTCAGGCTCGCCGTAGCCCACGTGGAAGAGCGGGTCATCTTTAAATTCACCGTCCACGCGGTGCGCGCACGGGTCAATCAGCAGCTTCGCCGGGTTAAACCAGTGCCCCTGCGCGGGATCCCACGGACCGTGAACGCGAAAGCCATAGTGCATACCGGGCCGTCCTCCGGCCAGGTAGCCGTGCCAGGTATCCCCCGTGCGCGCGGGTAAATCGTAACGGTGCTCGTTACCTTCCCCGTCAAACACGCACAGTTCAACCCGCTCGGCGTGAGCGGAAAAGAGGGTGAAGTTCACCCCTTTTCCGTCAAAATGCGCCCCGAGCGGTTCGGGTTTACCTGCCGTAAGCTGCGTCATTCGCCCTCCCGCATCAGCCAGATGGTGCCAAGCGGCGGCAGCGTCAGGCTCAGGGAGTTGGGTCGCCCGTGGCTTTCAATGGCGTCGCTCTGTACCAGCCCACCGTTACCGGCGTTGCTGCCGTGGTAGTGCATCGAGTCGGTATTCAGAATTTCGCGCCATTTGCCCGGCTGATTAATGCCGAAGCGGTAATGTTCGCGCGGCACCGGCGTAAAGTTGCTGGCGACGATGATCTCGTTACCCGCTTTGTCACGACGCACAAAAACAAACACCGAGCGCTCGTGGTCGTCCACCACCAGCCATTCAAAGCCGTACGGATCGAAGTCGAGCTCGTGCAGCGCTTTGTGGTGGCGATAGGTCAGGTTCAGATCGCGCACCAGACGCTGCACGCCGTGGTGCCAGTTGTCGCCGCCTTCCAGCAGATGCCAGTCGAGGCTGGCGTCGTGGTTCCACTCGCGCCCCTGGGCGAACTCATTGCCCATGAACAGCAGTTTCTTGCCCGGGAAGGCAAACATCCAGCCGTAATAGGCGCGCAGGTTGGCAAACTTCTGCCACGCGTCGCCCGGCATGCGGTCGAGAATCGATTTTTTACCGTGTACCACCTCATCGTGCGACAGCGGCAGCATGAAGTTTTCGGTGTAGTTGTAGAGCATCCCGAACGTCAGCTTATCGTGATGATACTTACGGTAAACCGGATCCAGCTTCATGTAGTCGAGCGTGTCGTGCATCCAGCCCAGGTTCCACTTATACCAGAACCCCAGGCCGCCCAATGACGGCGGACGGGAGACGCCCGCAAAGTCGGTGGACTCTTCCGCCATGGTCACGGCACCGTCCACCTGCTCGCCGATAATGCGGTTGGTATTACGCAGGAATTCAATCGCTTCCAGGTTTTCGCGGCCGCCAAACTCGTTCGGGATCCACTCCCCCTCTTTGCGGCTGTAGTCGCGGTAGATCATCGACGCCACCGCATCCACGCGCAGGGCGTCAATACCAAACCGCTCGATCCAGTACAGGGCATTCCCGACCAGGTAGTTTGAGACCTCACGGCGACCGTAGTTGTAGATCAGCGTGTTCCAGTCCTGGTGATAGCCCTCGCGCGGATCGCTATGCTCGTACAGCTTCGTGCCGTCAAACTCTGCCAGCGCAAAATCATCCGCCGGGAAATGGCCCGGCACCCAGTCGAGGATCACGTTCAGCCCGGCGGCGTGCGCGGCATCAATGAAATAGCGGAAGTCGTCGCGGGTGCCGAAGCGGCGGGTCGGCGCATACAGCCCGGTGGGCTGATAGCCCCAGCTGCCGTCGAACGGATGCTCGTTGACCGGCAGCAGCTCAAGGTGGGTAAAGCCCATCCATTTGGCGTATGGCACCAGCTGGTCGGCAAGCTCCCGGTAACTCAGCCAGAAGTTGTTATCGGTATGGCGGCGCCAGGAGCCGAGATGGACTTCATAGACGGATATTGGCGCATCAAAACGGTTGGCCTGTTTACGCTCCTCCGTCTGGACGACCTTCTCCGGCAGGCCGCAGATCAGCGACGCGGTATCCGGGCGCATCTGCGCTTCGAAGGCATACGGGTCGGCTTTAATGCGCAGCTTGCCGTGGGCGTCGATCATCTCGAATTTATAAAGCTGCCCGTGGTGCGCCCCGGGGATAAACAGCTCCCAGATGCCGGTTTCCCGACGCAGGCGCATCGGGTGACGGCGGCCGTCCCAGTAGTTGAACTGGCCGACAACGGAGACGCGCTGGGCATTGGGCGCCCACACGGAGAACCGCGTGCCGGTGATGCCGTCCATGGTATCGGCATGGGCGCCCAGCGTTTCATAAGGACGCAGATGCGTCCCCTCGGAGAGCAGCCAGGCATCCATCTCTTTAAGCAGAGGGCCAAAGCTGTAGGGATCGTCAATCAGGTTCTGCTGGCCGTGCCAGAGAACGGCGAGCTGATAGCGAAAAGGGTTTTTACGACGGGGCATCACGCCCGAGAAGAAGCCACGGGAATCGAGGCATTCAAGGTTACCGACTTTGCGGCCGGTTTTGGGTTCAATCACCCAGACTTCTGTGGCATCCGGCAACAGGGCACGAACTTCCAGACCTGCCTCAGTACGGTGCATCCCAAGCACAGAAAAGGGGTCAGCGAAATGACCCGCAATAAGCGCATTAATCACGTCTCTATCCACACGATCGGACATGGTATTCATCCTGTTTTTATGTCGTCCTTTTTAAGCGCTCCGGGACGACTTTTAATGTGACCTGAACGGGACAGCACAAAAATGTGCATCCATTCTGCTCCGTTCGAACCTCAGGTAAGAAATGACTCTTCCTTAAAGCATAGCCAACGCTCTAAATGACTCCTGATAAAAAATAAGACATACGCGTGTTACTCCATGTAGTACGCAAAAAAAAGGGGTGAAAATCACCCCCGGTATTTAACAAATTATTACGCCAGCTGGCGCAGCATGCGGCGCAGCGGCTCAGCGGCGCCCCACAGGAGCTGGTCACCGACGGTGAACGCGGAGAGATACTCCGGCCCCATGTTCAGCTTACGCAGACGGCCAACCGGCGTGGTCAGCGTGCCGGTCACCGCTGCCGGGGTCAGCTCGCGCATGGTGATATCGCGATCGTTTGGCACCACTTTCGCCCACGGGTTGTGCGCGGCCAGTAGCTCTTCCACGGTCGGAATAGACACATCTTTTTTCAGTTTAATGGTGAAGGCCTGGCTGTGGCAGCGCAGCGCGCCGATACGCACGCACAGACCGTCAACCGGAATGGTGTTCGCGGTATTGAGGATTTTGTTGGTCTCGGCCTGGCCTTTCCACTCTTCGCGGGTCTGGCCGTTATCCAGCTGCTTGTCGATCCACGGGATCAGGCCGCCGGCCAGCGGTACGCCAAAGTTATCCACCGGCAGCTCGCCGCTGCGGGTCAGCTCGGTCACTTTACGCTCGATATCGAGAATAGCCGACGCCGGGTTTGCCAGCTCGGTCGCGACGCTCTGGTGCAGCTGGCCCATCTGGGTCAGCAGCTCGCGCATGTGACGCGCGCCGCCGCCGGACGCCGCCTGGTAGGTCGCCACGGAGACCCACTCCACCAGATCCTGCGCGAACAGGCCGCCGAGGGACATCAGCATCAGGCTGACGGTGCAGTTACCGCCAACAAAGGTTTTTACGCCGTTGTTCAGGCCATCGGCGATCACGCCCTGGTTAACCGGGTCGAGAATGATGATGGCATCGTCTTTCATGCGCAGCGAAGAGGCCGCGTCAATCCAGTAGCCCTGCCAGCCGCTTTCACGCAGCTTTGGATAGATTTCGTTGGTATAATCGCCGCCCTGGCAGGTCACAATAATGTCGAGTGCCTTCAGCGCTTCCAGATCGTAAGCATCCTGCAACGTGCCTGTGGTACCACCAAAGGACGGAGCAGCCTGGCCGAGCTGAGAAGTGGAGAAGAAGACCGGGCGGATAGCGTCGAAATCGCGCTCTTCAACCATGCGTTGCATGAGTACAGAGCCGACCATACCGCGCCAGCCGATAAAACCAACGTTTTTCATAGCATTTTTTTCCTGCTGAGGGTGTGTGCTGATTGTGCAAGCCAGTATTGAACTGGGATATGCTTCACATTACAAAATGCTGCCAAAGTCGCAAGCGAAATTAATCGATGATTGCCCGGCAATCAGAAATACAGCTAATCATCATAATAACCTTAGAGAAATTCAGGGATAATTTACATGAGTGAAATCATTTCCGCAGCGGTTTTATTGATCCTGATAATGGATCCCCTGGGTAACCTGCCGATCTTCATGTCGGTGTTGAAGCACACCGAGCCGAAGCGCCGCCGGGCGATCATGATCCGCGAGCTGCTTATCGCCCTGCTGGTGATGTTTATCTTCCTGTTTGCGGGTGAAAAAATCCTCGCGTTCCTGAACCTGCGCGCCGAAACCGTGTCGATTTCCGGCGGGATTATTCTGTTCCTGATTGCGATTAAGATGATTTTCCCGAGCGCGGAAGGCAGCAGCAGCGGCCTGCCTGCGGGTGAAGAGCCGTTTATTGTGCCGCTGGCGATCCCGCTCGTCGCGGGGCCAACCATTCTGGCGACGCTGATGCTGCTGTCGCACCAGTATCCGAACCAGATGAGCCATCTGGTCATTGCCCTGCTGATTGCCTGGGGCGGGACGTTTATCATCCTGCTGCAGTCGTCCCTGTTCCTGCGCCTGCTGGGCGAAAAAGGGGTAAACGCGCTGGAGCGCCTGATGGGGCTCATTCTGGTGATGATGGCAACGCAGATGTTCCTGGATGGGATCAGGGCGTGGATGAAAGGATGACGTTCTCCCTCTCCCTGTGGGAGAGGGCATCAGGCCGCAGAGGCCGTATGCTTGCCGGGTGGCGGCTTCGCCTTACCCGGCCTACAACGGCTCTAGTCCCGTAGGTCGGGTAAGCGTTAGCGCCACCCGACTTTTTTCACAGTGGCAAGATGCCTTCATTTGTACGCAACCAGCGCGGTGCTTTCAACATACCGCTATACAGCCCAACTAAGCCTTGCAACAAATCTCCAGCCACTCTTTCATCACTCTCTGAAAGTGAACGAGCCAACAGCAACTGTGTTAATAGCGGGCAATAGCTTCCCAACTGTTCAACTTCCGGTTCGAAGGCAGGGACGTCCAGAGGCAGGTCATCTACCGTTAAACTCGCTTTTAAATATTCAGGAACAGGTTCAAGCATGGGTGCGGCCTGATACCCTCAACCTCCCCCCAAATAAGTGAGGGCTACCCCTTACGAATCAAATACCGGTACGGCAGCGTTTCCGTCTGCTGTGCCACCAGCTCATGCTCCATAAAGGTACAAAAACCGGGAATGTCGCGGGTCGTGGCCGGGTCGTCGGCAACGATCAGCAGCGTTTCACCGGTCTGCATGTTGCGCACGGTTTTACGTACCATCATTACCGGTTCCGGGCAGCGAAGGCCCTGGGCATCAAGAGTGTGGTCTGGGCTGGAAAACAGGTCGGTCATGATCTTCTCGGTCAGGTAAAAACGGCTGTAGTTTACGCCCCGTTGCGGTCAATGCAAACCAGGTTAACGATTGCGTAAAAACTAACCATTGCAATGTCCCGCCAAAGCAGTATCATGCTGCGGTTTTTATTGGGTTCCCTCACCCCAACGTATAAAAAGGTCACAATATGACGCAGTTTTCTGAATCACAGCGCGTAAAAGCGTTGTTCTGGCTTTCGCTTTTCCATTTGCTGGTGATCACCTCCAGCAACTATCTGGTGCAGCTCCCTATCTCCATCTTTGGTTTTCATACCACCTGGGGCGCGTTCAGCTTTCCGTTTATTTTCCTCGCCACCGATCTGACCGTGCGTATTTTTGGCGCACCGCTGGCTCGCCGCATTATTTTTGCGGTCATGCTCCCGGCGCTGTTCATCTCGTACGGGGTTTCGTCCCTGTTTTATATGGGAAGCTGGCAGGGTTTTGAGGCGTTAACCCACTTCAACCTGTTTGTCGCCCGTATCGCCGCAGCAAGCTTTATGGCCTACGCGCTGGGGCAGATTCTGGACGTGCACGTGTTTAATCGCCTGCGTCAGAATCATCGCTGGTGGATGGCACCCACCGCCTCCACGCTGTTCGGTAACGTGAGCGATACGCTGGCCTTCTTCTTCATCGCCTTCTGGCGTAGCCCGGATGCGTTCATGGCCGAACACTGGATGGAAATCGCGCTGGTGGACTACTGCTTCAAGGTGCTCATCAGCATTGTGTTCTTCCTGCCCATGTACGGCGTGCTGCTGAATATGCTGCTGAAAAGGCTGGCAGATAAATCTGAAATCACGGCATTGCAGGCTGGTTAAGGGTTCGCTTTATCAGTTGTGATAAGATGAGCGAATGAGCCGTTATGGCCGTTTATCGAAAGGAAGAAGTCAATGCGCAATCTGGTTAAATATGTCGGGATTGGCCTGCTGGTTGTGGGTCTTGCAGCCTGTGATAACAGCGACACGAAAACGCCTGCTCAGGGCGCATCCGCAGAAAGCAATGCGACCGGCCAGCCGGTGAATCTGATGGATGGCAAACTCAGCTTCTCTCTGCCAGCCGATATGACTGACCAGAGCGGCAAGCTGGGCACTCAGGCGAATAACATGCACGTTTACTCCGACGCAACCGGGCAGAAAGCGGTCATTGTGATTGTGGGCGACGACACCAGCGAAGATCTGGCCGTCCTGTCCAAACGTCTGGAAGATCAGCAGCGCGGCCGCGACCCGCAGCTGCAGGTCGTGACCAATAAATCCATCGAGCTGAAAGGCCATAAGCTGCAGCAGCTGGACAGCATCATCTCCGCGAAAGGCCAGACCGCGTACTCCTCTGTCGTGCTGGGCAAGGTCGATAACAAACTGCTGACCCTGCAGATCACCCTGCCAGCGGAAGATCAGCAGAAAGCGCAGACGGCTGCTGAAAACATCATTAACACCATCGTAATTCAGTAACGTTTCACGATGATGACGTGGCCTCCGGTGCCTGCACCGGGGGCCATTTTTTTAGCCGCCACGTCAGCAGCAATGCCATCATGACCAGACCCGCCGCGGCGAGATAGATCACCGGTACCCCCGCTTGGGCCATTACCAGCCCTGCCAGCGGCCCGGTAATGCCCAACGACATATCCATAAACACCGTATAGGTCGCCAGCGCCGCCCCCTGGTTCTGCTGCGGCACCGCTTTCACCGCGACCACGCCCAGCGCCGGAAAGACCAGTGAAAAACCGGCTCCCGCGAGAAATACGCCCATTTTCGCCATCCAAGGCGCGCTGGCTACGCCGGTCAACAGCAGCCCGACAATCTCTACCGCAAAGCAGATCGTCGCCACGTTCAGCCCGCCCAGACGGTTGATGCCGTTAGGGAAAAGCAGGCGCGCGCCAACAAACGCACAGCTGAACAGGGTTAACGCAAAGGCCGCGCCGTCCCAGCCTTTGGCGTCATAGAAGAGGGTAATGAAGGTGGCGATGACACCGAAGCCGGTGGTCGCCAGCGCCAGCGCCATCCCGTATGGCCAGACCCGCCCGAGCACCGCCCGGAACGGCAGCGGTTTGCCCTTGCTGGCCTTCACTGTCGGGCGCGGCAGCGCAAACAGTATCGCCACAAGCGCGACCGCCATAATGGTGACGGCCAGGCCATACAGCCCGCCAAACGCATAGCAGGCCACGCCGAGCGGCGCGCCGAGCGCCATCGCGCCGTAGGTGACAATCCCGTTCCAGGAGATCACCCGACCAATGTGTGGCGTCCCGACAACCCCCACGCCCCAGAGCGTCGAGCCGGTTCCCGCCAGGCTTTGCCCGATACCGAGGATGACGCGGCCCAGGCAGAGCAGCACCAGGCTGACCAGCGGCCAGTGGCTGGCTGAGGCAGCCAGCAGGTAGCTCAGGCCACTGAGGAAACAGCCGCACAATCCCACCACCACGATGCTTTTTGGACCGAACGTGTCCGCGTAGCGCCCGGCATGCGGGCGGCTCAGGAGCGTGGCGAAATACTGCAGGCTAATCACCAGCCCCGCCCAGAAGGCACTGAAGCCCATGACGTCATGGACATAGCCCGGCAGAACCGCCAGCGGCAGGCCGATGGTGAGATAGCTGGCAAAGTTAAAAATCACAACGGAAACGATGCGCAGATTGAGGCGCAGTCCGCTCAGTGCCGGTTCAGCGGCAGGTTCGGGCATGGGGTTCTACCTGGATTTTTTACAACAGTGTTTCACTATTACCACGCCCCAATAAGAAAATCAGCAGCGACTTTCAGATTAACGGTGCCAGACGAAGCGAGGCCCGGGCACTACACTTACCGGGTCATCACATTAAGGAACGCGCATGATCGCTAACCCGTCCGACAAAGCAGGACTCCACATCTTATTAAAGCTCGCCTGTCTGGTGGTTATCCTTGCGGGTATCCATGCGGCCGCCGACATCATAGTTCAGCTCCTGCTGGCGCTCTTTTTTGCCATTGTGCTTAATCCTCTGGTCACCTGGTTTCTGCGCCGGGGCGTTAGCCGCCCGGTAGCCATCACTATCGTCGTCATCGTGATGCTGATTGCCCTGACGGCGCTCTTCGGCGTGCTGGCGGCCTCGCTGAGTGAATTCTCCACCATGCTGCCGCAGTACAACAAAGAGCTGACGCGGAAGATCGTCGCACTCCAGGAGATGGTGCCTTTCCTTAATCTGCATATCTCACCCGAACGGATGCTGCGCAGGATGGACTCCGAGAAGGTCATGACCTACGCCACCACCTTGATGACGGGGCTTTCCGGCGCGATGGCCAGCATTCTGCTGCTGGTCATGACGGTGGTGTTTATGCTGTTTGAAGTCCGCCACGTCCCGTATAAGCTGCGCTTTGCACTGAATAACCCACAAATTCACATTGCTGGCTTACACCGGGCGCTGAAGGGCGTCTCTAAATATCTTGCGCTGAAAACGCTGCTGAGCGTCTGGACCGGGATCATCGTCTGGCTGGGGCTGATGCTGATGAACGTGCAGTTCGCGCTAATGTGGGGCGTGCTGGCGTTTCTGCTGAACTACGTGCCCAACATTGGCGCGGTGCTTTCCGCCGTGCCGCCAATGATTCAGGCGTTTCTGTTTAACGGTTTCTACGAATGTATGCTGGTCGGCGCGTTATTCCTCGTGGTGCACATGGTGCTGGGCAATATTCTCGAACCACGCATGATGGGGCACCGGCTCGGCATGTCGACGCTGGTCGTGTTTTTATCCTTACTGGTTTGGGGATGGCTGCTGGGCCCGGTCGGTATGCTGCTCTCGGTCCCCCTGACCAGCGTGTGTAAGATCTGGATGGAGACCACCAAAGGCGGCAGCAAGCTGGCCATTTTGCTCGGGCCGGGAAGGCCGAAAAGCCGGTTGCCCGGGTAGCTGACCTACCTTTATAGGTAGGTTTAAACCGCCAATAATCCGCCTTAAATTACCGCGTTCATAACCTGTCGCGGTATTTTTATTTGCGTTAAGGAAATATTAATTCTGTTTTTGTTTACGTCGGTCGCATTACGTTGAAACGCATATCATGATTTAACGCAAATTAAAAAAAATGAAATTGTTAATTATTTTCCATGTTATTATGCCCGCCTTCGCGTCAACGTAATGCAAACCTTAATATTGATTAAAAAAACATCTGGCACATAAGAAACGCCGGATGAATATTATTTGTAAAAACCACTACCTTTAATTGTTATTATTGATATGGAGTTGTTGATGAAAAAGATCGTTAAATGGTGTGCTGCCGCCGTATTCGTTGGCGCACTGGCAGGCTGTGCGCGTACTGCCCCAATCGCTCAGGTTCACTCTACTGTGAGCGCGGGTCATACCGCCGACCAGGTAAAAACAGCGATTTTGAAAGCAGGACAAAAACGTGACTGGATCATGACGGAAGCCGGTCCGGGCGTTATCAAAGGTCGTCTGCAGGCGCGCGACCACTCGGTCGACGTTCGTATTCCTTATTCCGCAACAAGCTATTCCATTAACTACGAAAGCAGTATGAACCTGAAAGCGGCTGACGGTAAAATTCACAAAAATTATAACCGTTGGGTGAATAACCTCGACCACGATATTCAGCTGAACCTCTCCGCGGGCGCCGCACTGTAATATTTTTCTAAAGTCGGGCCGCATATGGCCCGATAACCCTTATTTCTTGCCCTGAAAGGTTACGCAGCAATGTACGAAAAGGATACGCTCAGCGCACTGGATGCCATTACCGAAGCGCAACGCATCGCTTTTGCTCCGATGTTATTTCAGACCGCGCTTTGTCTGCGTAACTCAGGCATTCTCGCCTGGCTCGATAAACAAGGTAAAGAGGGTGCCAGCCTCGAGGAAATAACCGAACACAGCACGCTCGGCAGCTATGGCGTCAGCGTACTGCTGGATATGGGATTAAGCGGGCGGATCGTTACCCAACAGCATGGACGTTATTTTCTGGCGAAAGTGGGCCACTTTTTACTGCACGATGAAATGACCCGCGTAAATATGGATTTCACTCAGGACGTTTGTTACAAAGGGCTATTTCACCTGGCGGACGCCCTGAAGGAAGAAAAACCTGCGGGCTTAGCGGTGTTTGGCAACTGGCCAACCATCTATCCGGCATTATCCCAATTACCGGCACAGGCGAAAGAGAGCTGGTTCGCCTTTGATCATTACTATTCCGACGCCGCGTTTGATGCCGCTTTGCCATATATATTCGCAAGCTCGCCGACAAAATTGTACGATGTGGGCGGAAATACGGGTAAATGGGCGTTACGCTGCTGCCGCTATGACGAAAATGTTGCCGTGACGATCCTCGACCTGCCGCAGCAGATAGCGCTGGCGCAGGAAAACATCGCAAAAGCAGGTTTTTCTCATCGTATTGGATTCCATGCTGTCGATATGCTTAGCCCAGCAGCCTTGCCGGGTGAGGCCGACGTCTGGTGGATGAGCCAGTTTCTGGATTGTTTCTCTCCGGATCAGATTGTCGCCATGCTGACGCGCGTCGCACAGGTCATGAAGCCAGGCGCACGTTTGTGCATCATGGAGCTTTTCTGGGATGCCCAGAAGTTTGAAGCGGCCTCTTTCAGCCTGAATGCCACCTCGCTCTATTTCACCTGTATGGCGAATGGCAATAGCCGGTTTTACAGCGTAGAGGCGTTTTATCGTTACCTGGAGAGCGCAGGTTTCAGCGTTGAACAGCGTCTGGATAACCTTGGGGTCGGTCATACCCTGCTGATATGCACCAAACGTGAACAATAGAGCAGCTTAGCTGCCCGGGTGGCCAGGTCTGCCCTTTGAATACGGTTTTTTTTCGCGGACGCGCGTAGATGAAATTTTCACTGAACATTATCGACTGGCAGGCGAGAGCCCCAGGACTCAGCGATGCCACAGAGTGGCAGGCGTGGTCACGCCTGCAGCTGCCCGTCGATCCAGCGGCCCCGCTTCCCCGGCTGACCGCTTTACCCATGATGACCGCGCGCCGCCTCAATTCAGGCAGTAAGCTGGCGGTGGACATTGGTCTCGCTATGCTGCAACACCACGCCATTGATGCCGTCGTCTATTCCAGCCGCCACGGCGAGCTAGAGCGCAACTACCGTATTCTGCATGCTCTGGCGACGGGGCAATCCGTATCGCCTACCGACTTCGCCATGTCCGTGCACAATTCGGCGGTGGGCAATCTCACGATTACCGCACGCCAGGCTATCGTCTCGTCATCCATTTCTGCCGGGCTGGACACCTTCCAGCAGGCATTATGTGAAGTCCTGAGCCTGCTGCAGGCGGGCTACTCCCGCGTCTTGCTGGTCGATTTTGACGGCGCACTGCCGGAATTTTACCACCCGGCGTTACCGCACCAGATGCCCACCTGGCCCTACGCGCTGGCGCTGGTGATTGAATCCGGCAAGGAATTGCAGTGTGAAACCCGCAGGGGCAGCACGGGGGATGAACCCGCCCTTCCGCAAAGCCTGGTGTTCCTGCAACGCTATCTCAGCGAGGCACGCCAGTTTGTGGTACCCGGCGAACGTTTGCTGTGGCAATGGACGCGCGCATGAACCGCCTGACTGCCCGAATTAACTGGTTATGGCGTCTGGTGATGACCGGATTCTGCTTCGTGCTGTTTGGCGTGGGCGGGCTGCTGCTGTCACTGGTATGGTTCAACCTGCTGCTGATCGTCCAGCGCGACCGCACCAACCGCCGTCGCCTTGCGCGGCGCAGCATTGCGGCCAGCTTCCGCTTCTTCCTGACCGTTGCCCGTGGCCTCGGGGTACTGGACTATCGCATTCACAATCTTGACGCCCTGCGCAACGATCGGGGTTGTCTGGTGGTGGCTAACCACCCCACGTTAATTGACTACGTGATTCTGGCATCGGTGATGCCGGAAACCGACTGTCTGGTTAAAAGCGCGCTGCTGCGCAATCCGTTTGTCAGCGGCGTCATCCGCGCGGCGGATTACCTGATTAACAGCGAAGCCGAGCCTCTGCTGGCTGCAAGCCAGCAGCGTCTGGCTCAGGGCGACACGCTGTTAATCTTCCCGGAAGGCACACGTACCCGGTCTGGTGAAGCTATTTCCCTCCAGCGCGGCGCAGCAAATATCGCCGTGCGCTGTAACAGCGATCTGCGGGTGGTGCTGATCCACTGTAGCGAACATCTGCTGGATAAAAAAAGTCGCTGGTATGATGTGCCGCCAGAAAAACCTGTCTTCACCGTGGATGTCCGCGACCGCGTGAACATCGACGAATTTTACGATGCAAATGAACAAGAACCGGCGCTGGCGGCAAGGCAGTTAAACCGGCATCTACAGCATCGATTAACATCAGGCCTTCAATCTTTGTCAGGAATTAATGATGCAAGCGCTTTATCTTGAAATTAAGAATCTCATTATCACCACGCTGAATCTGGACGAGCTTACCGCAGAGGATATTGATACCGATGCCGCGCTGTTTGGCGATGGGCTGGGTCTCGACTCTATCGACGCGCTGGAACTGGGTCTGGCCGTGAAAAACCAGTATGGCGTGGTGCTTTCTGCTGAAAGCGAAGAGATGCGCCAGCACTTCTTTTCCGTCGCCACGCTGGCGTCCTTTATCAACGCTCAACGCGCCTGAGATGTGATCACGATGACCGAACAAGAAACCATTTATCAGGAAGTCTGTGGCCTTCTGACCCGACTGTTTGAAATCGACCCGCAGGATATTACCCCTGAAGCCCGTCTTTACGAAGACCTGGAGCTGGACAGCATTGATGCGGTGGACATGATTGTTCATCTGCAGAAGAAAACGGGCAAGAAAATCAAGCCGGAAACCTTCAAATCGGTTCGTACCGTTCAGGATGTGGTAGACGCCGTCGAACAGCTTCTGCGCGAAGAGTAAGACGTCGTGCGCGGCGGACGGACATTCCCGATCATCCCACTTCTGACGGGGTTGATGCTGCTGGCGTGGCCCTTCCTGATTGGATTTGGGCTGGCGCATAACAGCCTGCAGTGGCTATTACCCGTGATGGCTCTGGTGTTACTGCTGCGGCTGCGTCAGGCGCAGCGGAACACAAGCCCGATGCGGTATGTGGTGCAGTGCGTGGCGCTGGCGGGGATCGCCCTCTGCACGGCAAGCTACCTGCTGAAAGCCCACCAGTGGCTGCTGCTCTACCCGGTGGTCGTCAACCTTGTCATGCTGGCCGTGTTTGGCGGCTCGCTGTGGACAGCGATGCCGCTTGTCGAACGACTGGCGCGCTTGCGCGAGCCAAACTTGCCCCCGGAGGGCGTGCGCTATACCCGTTAGGTGACCCTCGTCTGGTGCGGTTTTTTCGTCGGCAACGGCACGATGGCGCTGTTTACCGTCCTCCACGGCGACATGCATCTGTGGACGCTATGGAACGGTATGGTGGCTTACATCCTGATGGGGATGCTGATGGCAGCAGAGTGGCTGGTGCGCCAGCGGGTGATAAAAAAAGAGATGCACAATGACTAACCCCCTTCCGCTGGGCCAGTGGTTAAATGCGCCGCGCCCTGACGACACGCCTGTTGCCTGGCTTGACGATCGTACCTGGACGCTGGGCCAGTTGCGCCACGATGTAACCTTACTGGTCGAGACCCTGCGTCAGCAGGAAGGCGAGCGCTGGGCGCTGTGCTTTGAAAACAGCTACCTGTTTATTGTTGCGCTGCTGGCCTCGCTGCACGCCGGTAAAACACCGGTCATTCCCGGCCATAGCCGCGTCTCGCAGCTTGAAGAACAGCAATCTTTGTTTAGCGGCGTTCTGAGCGATCGAACGCTTGGTTTTCATGGGAAACAGATTGTGGTGGCCTCCAGCCACCAGACAGCCAGCCACTGGGTGCCTCTGTCAGCCATTGACGAAAACCGCTTCGTTGAACTGTTCACCTCAGGCTCCACGGGCACGCCGCGCCGGGTGGTTAAGCACATCGTCAGTCTGGATCGCGAAGCCCGCCTGCTGGCTAACCGCTTTGGTGAGCGTCTGGCCGGATGCAGCATTGTGGCCTCGGTCGTACCGCAACACCTGTATGGCCTGACATTCCGTATCGTCTTGCCGATGGCGCTGGGCCTGCCGCTGCATGCCGCGATGCTCTATTACGCAGAACAACTGGCCGCTCTGCCTCCTGACAGGCAATACCTGTTCATCAGCAGCCCGGCGTTCCTGAAGCGCCTGGATACCGAGCTTGCCGCGCCGCCCGTCAGGATGCTGATTTCAGCAGGTGGAATGCTGCCCTGGCGTGACGTCTCGACCACCTCCGGCTGGCTTAACCTTTGGCCGGATGAAATTTATGGCAGTACCGAAACCGGGATCCTCGCCTGGCGCCATCGTCAGGAGGATAACGTGCCCTGGCTACCGTTCCCCGGCGTGATCTTCCATCAGGAAGATGACGCCTGTCGCGTTACGTCGCCACTGATCCATGAGCCAGAAGGGCTCCAGCTCGACGATATCCTGCACTTCGACAGCGAGGGGCTTTTCAGCATCGCCGGTCGCCGCGGGCGAGTGGTCAAAATTGAAGAAAACCGCATCTCGCTTAACGAGATCGAACGCCGCCTGCTGGAGCTCGACGGTATTTGCGAAGCGGCCGCCCTGCCGGTCACGCGCGGGGGTCGTCAGGGGATTGGCGCCCTGCTGGTTCTGGATGAAACGGCCCGTCAGCGCGGGTATGTGCAGGATAAAAAAGCGCAGGAGTTCGCCTGGCGTCGCGCCCTGCTGCCGTGGCTTGAACCTGTCGCGGTGCCGCGCTACTGGCGCATCGTTGATGAAATGCCGGTAAACAGTATGAACAAGCGTGTCTATGCGCAGTTAGAGGAGTTATTTCATGAAAATTCATGAAATTGAGCGCCACCAGACACAGCCGGAGAAGCTGGAGATCGTTTTGCATCTCGACGCAACGCTGTTCTGGTTTCAGGGCCATTTCGCCGTACAACCGCTGCGGCCCGGCGTTGCGCAGCTTGACTGGGTGATGCACTACGCCACGACGTTACTGGCACCGGGCTATCGCTTTCACAGCATTCAAAACGTGAAGTTTCAGGCACCACTGCTGCCGGAAACCACGGTGACGCTGATGCTTGAGTGGCATGCCGAACGTCAGATGCTGACCTTCAGCTATCAACGCCATGCCGGGGCTGAGCGCCACACCGCCAGCAGCGGGAAAATTCGTCTATGTCAGTAATCTTTCGTCCCTGCGTGCTGATCCCGTGCTACAACCACGGCGCGATGATTGCCAGCGTATTGTCACGTCTCGCGCCGTTC
This sequence comes from Enterobacter sp. HMSC16D10, assembly GCF_001807145.1. Taxonomy (NCBI): domain Bacteria; kingdom Pseudomonadati; phylum Pseudomonadota; class Gammaproteobacteria; order Enterobacterales; family Enterobacteriaceae; genus Enterobacter; species Enterobacter sp. HMSC16D10. The sequence goes on along the minus strand of NZ_KV787833.1, from coordinate 106,263 downwards.
GGCCTGCCGTGCCTGGTGGTGGATGACGGCAGCGACGCAGTCACCCGTCAGGAGCTTGAGCGCCTGGCGGCGGCGGAGCCACAGATGACGCTGGTTCGTCTGGCGCAAAACGCCGGAAAAGGTGCCGCGGTCATCAGAGGGCTGGAGGAGTGCGCGCGGACGGGCTACACCCACGCCGTGCAGGTGGATGCGGACGGTCAACACGCCATCGAAGATATCCCCAAACTGCTGGCGCTGGCGGAGCGCCACCCGGACGCGCTGATTTCCGGCCAGCCCATTTACGATGACTCTATTCCGCGCTCACGACTTTACGGGCGCTGGATCACCCACGTCTGGGTGTGGATTGAAACCTTATCGCTGCAGCTTAAAGACAGCATGTGCGGCTTTCGGGTCTATCCGGTTTCACCCACGCTGCGGCTGGCAGCGCGCGAACCGCTCGGCAAGCGGATGGACTTTGACACCGAAGTGATGGTTCGTCTCTACTGGCAGGGCAACACCAGCGTCTTTCTGCCCACGCGCGTGACCTATCCGCAGGACGGTTTGTCCCACTTCGACGCGCTAAAAGATAACGTGCGGATCTCCCTGATGCATACCCGGCTCTTCTTCGGCATGCTGCCCCGCATGCCCGGCCTGCTTTTCCGTCGACGCCGCCAGCACTGGGCGCAGCAGGACGAGGTCAAGGGTCTGTGGGGGATGCGCCTGATGCTGCGCGTCTGGGAACTGCTGGGTCGGCGGGCCTTTACCGTGCTGTTGTGGCCGGTTATCGGCGTGTACTGGCTTATCGCGCGTCCGGCGCGGCAGGCCTCGCGGCAGTGGATGGCGAGAGTGAAGCAAGAACTGGGTCAGCGGAGCATGCCTGTTCCCTCACGGCTTAACAGCTTTTTCCATTTCATGCGCTTCGGCAACGCGATGCTGGATAAAGTCGCCAGCTGGCGCGGCGAACTGAAGCTTCATCGCGATATTGTCTTTGCCCCCGGCGCGAGCGAAGCGTTGAACATCGCGGCTCCACAGGGCAAACTGCTGCTGGCCTCGCACCTTGGCGACGTAGAGGCCTGCCGGGCCCTGGCTCAGCTGGAAGGCAGTAAAATCATCAACGCCCTGGTTTTCAGCGAGAACGCCCAGCGCTTTAAGCAAATCATGAGCGAAATGGCGCCCGAAGCTGGCGTGAATTTGATGTCGGTCACCGACATCGGCCCGGACACCGCCATTGCCATCAAAGAGAAGCTTGAGCGCGGTGAATGGGTCGCGATTGTGGGGGATCGCATCGCGGTGAATCCGCAGCGCGGCGGCGAATGGCGCGTGATCTGGAGCCGATTCATGGGCCAGCCTGCACCGTTCCCACAGGGGCCGTTTATCCTGGCCTCCATCCTGCGCTGCCCGGTGGTGCTGATTTTCGCCCTGCGCCAGCAGGGTAAGCTCGTCCTGCACTGCGAGCCGTTTGCCGACCCGCTGCGCCTGCCGCGCGGTGAACGCCAGCAGGCACTGCAAGATACCGTCGATCGCTATGCGCAGCGGCTGGAACATTACGCCCTCATGTCGCCGCTCGACTGGTTTAATTTTTTCGATTTCTGGCATCTGCCAGAGTCCAGTGAGAAGGAGTAAAGGGTGCTGACCGATCCCCGCTTTACGACTGAAGTCGAAATCACCGTTCCGTTCCACGACGTCGATATGATGGGCGTGGTCTGGCACGGTAACTATTTCCGCTACTTTGAGATCGCCCGCGAGGCGCTGCTCAATCAGTTTGATTATGGCTATCGCCAGATGAAGGCCTCCGGCTACGTCTGGCCCGTCGTCGACACCCGGGTGAAATACCGCGATGCGGTGACCTTTGAGCAGCGTATTCGCGTCCGCGCGCACATTGAAGAGTATGAAAACCGCCTGCGCATTGCCTATCAAATTTTCGATGCGCAGACCGGCAAACGCACGACCACCGGTTACACCATTCAGGTGGCGGTGGAAGAAGCGACCCGCGAAATGTGCTTTGTGAGCCCGGCAATACTGTTTGAACGTATGGGAGTAACACCATGAAATGGTTGCCTTTACTGGCGCTGATCGTCAGCCCGCTGGTCAGCGCCGTGACGCTGGATGAGCTGCAGCAGCGCTTCACCGAGCAGCCCGTGGTGCGCGCGCACTTCGAACAGGTTCGCACGATAAAAGATATGCCGCAGCCGCTGCGCTCGCAGGGCGAGATGCTGATCGCCCGCGACAGCGGCCTGCTGTGGGATCAAAAAGCGCCGTTTCCGATGACGCTCCTGCTGGACGACAAGCGGATGGTTCAGGCGATTAACGGCCAGCCGCCGCAAACCATCACTGCCGACAATAATCCGCAGATGTTCCAGTTCAACCATCTTCTGCGCGCCCTGTTCCAGGCCGACCGCAAGGTGCTGGAAGAGAACTTCCGCATCGATTTTAAAGACCGGGGAGCGGGCCGCTGGTCGCTGGTGCTTACGCCAAAAACGACGCCGCTGGACAAGATTTTCGCCACCCTCGATCTGGGCGGCGCGACCTATCTGGAAACGATTCGCCTCAACGACAAACAGGGCGACCGTACCGATATCGCCCTTTCTCGCCACCAACTGACGCCCGCCAGCCTGACCGATGACGAACGCCAACGCTTTGCCGCACCGTAAATCCCTGCGCCCGGCGCTGCTGTGGGCCACGCTATGCCTGATTCTGCTGGGCGTGTTGCTGTCGCTGCTGTCCGGCGCGCGATTGAACAGCAGCGTGCTGGCCATGCTGCCGAAGCAGACGCTGGGGGCTATCCCGCCGGCGCTCAACGACGGGTTTATGCAGCGTCTCGACCGCCAGCTGGTCTGGCTGGTCAGCCCCGGCAAAGAGCCGGATCCGCGCGTGGCACAGCAGTGGCTGGCGCTGCTGCAAAGCACTGATTCGCTCAGCGAGGTCAAAGGCCCGATGGACGCCGCCGGGCAAAAGGCCTGGGGAGAGTTCTTCTGGCAGCACCGAAATGGTCTGATTGACCCCGCCACCCGCGCCCGCCTGCAAAACGGCGGAGAAGCGCAGGCGCAGTGGATTTTATCTCAGCTCTACTCGGCCTTTTCCGGCGTCAGCGGCAAAGAGCTGCAAAACGATCCCCTGATGCTGATGCGCGGCTCGCAGCTCGCTCTGGCGCAAAACGGCCAGAAGCTGCGGCTGATGGACGGCTGGCTGGTCGCAAAAGATGAGGCGGGAAACTACTGGTATCTGCTCCACGGCGAGCTGGCGGGCTCATCATTTGATATGCAGCAGACCCACAGGCTTGTGACGACGCTTAACGCGCTGCAGGAGACGCTGAAAACCCGCTACCCTCAGGCACAGCTGCTTTCCCGCGGGACCGTGTTCTACAGCGATTACGCCAGCCAGCAGGCCAAACGTGATGTTTCGACGCTGGGTATCGCCACCCTGCTTGGCGTGTTCCTGCTCATCGTGGCGGTGTTCCGCTCTCTGCGCCCGCTGCTGCTGAGCGTGCTCTCCATTGCCATCGGCGCGCTGGCGGGGACGGTGGTGACGCTGCTGCTCTTTGGCGAGCTGCACCTGATGACGCTGGTGATGAGCATGAGCATCATCGGAATTTCGGCAGACTACACGCTTTACTACCTGACCGAACGGATGGTACACGGCGCGGAGCATACTCCCTGGCAAAGCCTGGCCAAAGTTCGCAATGCGCTGCTGCTGGCGCTGCTGACGACCGTCGCCGCCTACCTGATTATGATGCTGGCCCCCTTCCCCGGGATCCGCCAGATGGCGGTGTTCGCTGCCGTGGGACTCAGCGCCTCCTGCCTGACGGTGATTTTCTGGCATCCGTGGTTGTGCCGCGGGTTACCGGTGCGCCCGGTTCCCTTTATGGTCCTGATGCTGCGCTGGCTGGCCGCCTGGCGACGCAGTAAAAAACTGTCAATTGGTCTTCCCGTCGCGCTGGCGCTGCTCTCCGCCGTGGGAATAAGCACGCTGAAGGTGGACGACGACATCGCCCAGCTGCAGGCGCTGCCGAAAGATATTCTGGCGCAGGAGAAGGCCATTACCGCCCTGACCGGACAGAGCGTGGATCAGAAATGGTTTGTGGTTCATGGCGCTTCGCCTCAGCAAACGCTGGAGCGGCTGGAAGCCTTTACCCCGGCGCTGGCAGAGGCGCAGAAAGCGGGAGAAATTACCCGCTGGCGCACCCTGCCGCTGAACTCGCTGGCCCGCCAGAAAAGCGATCTTACGCTGCTGCAAAACGCCGCGCCTGCGGTAACGAACGTGCTGAAAAGCGCAGGGCTCAACGCCGTCTCCCCGAATCTGGACGCCATGCCGGTCAGCGTGGACGCGTGGCTTAAAAGCCCGGCCAGCGAAGGCTGGCGTCTGCTCTGGCTGACCCTGCCCGACGGTCAAAGCGGCGTGCTCGTGCCGGTGGACGGCGCAAAAAACAGCGCGGCCCTCGGCGAGCTGGCCGCGCGCCATGACGGTGTCGTCTGGGTCGATCGCAAAGCCAGTTTTGACACCCTGTTTGCCCTCTACCGCGCGCTGCTGACGGGGCTTCTGTTTGCCGCGCTGGCGGTGATTGCCTGCGGGGCGATGGTGCGCCTCGGCTGGCGTAAGGGGCTGATAAGCCTGGTGCCGTCCGTGCTGTCGCTGAGCTGCGGGCTGGCGGTACTGGCCGCAACGGGCCACCCGGTAAACCTGTTTTCACTGCTGGCGCTGGTGCTGGTGCTCGGCATTGGCATTAACTACACGCTGTTTTTCAGCAACCCGCGCGGCACGCCGCTGACCTCGATGCTGGCGATTACGCTGGCGATGATGACCACGCTGCTGACGCTGGGCATGCTCGTCTTCAGCGCCACGCAGGCTATTAGCAGCTTTGGTATCGTGCTGGTGAGCGGTATTTTTACCGCCTTCCTGCTGGCGCCGCTGGCGATGCCGGATAAGAAAGAGAGAAAACGTAAATGAACGCTTTTTACCGCGCCGTCGCGCTAACCGCGGCGCTGCTGCTGGCAGGCTGCAGCCATTCGACCAATACCCAAGAGACGCGTCCCCAGGCCTGGCTCCAGCCGGGAACCCGCGTTACGCTCCCGCCGCCCGGCATTAGCCCGGCGGTAAGCTCCCAGCAGCTGCTGACCGGCAGCTTTAACGGGCAAACGCAGTCCCTGCTGGTGATGCTCAACGCGGATGCGCATAAAGTGACGCTGGCCGGGCTCTCTTCCGTGGGCATTCGTCTGTTCCTGGCGACGTACGATGAGACCGGTATTCATACCGAGCAGTCGATCGTTGTGCCGCAGTTGCCGCCCGCCAGCCAGGTGCTGGCCGACGTGATGCTCAGCCACTGGCCGATTAGCGCCTGGCAGCCGCAGTTGCCGAAGGGCTGGACGCTGACTGACACGGGCGATCGGCGCGAACTGCGTAACGCCAGCGGCAAGCTGGTGACGGAGATTGTCTACCTGCAGCGTAAAGGCAAGCGCGAGCCGATCAGCATCGAGCAACACGTTTTTAAATACCACATCACCATTCAATATCTGGGTGACTGAGATGATTTATATTTCCGCTGTTGGCATGGTCAACGCGCTGGGCAACTCGCATGATGAAATCGCTGCCAACCTGGTGACGGGCGTAGCGCCGGGTATGCATGCCCGAACCGGCTGGTTACAGGGTTCACCCGATGCCGTGCTGGGCGGTGTGGAAGGCGAACTGCCGCCCATCCCGGAAACGCTGTCCGCACACCGCACCCGCAACAACCAGCTTCTGCTGGCCGCGCTGGCGCAGATTCAGTCGACCGTCGAGGAGGCTATCGCCCGCGTCGGCCGCGATCGGGTGGCCGTGGTGCTGGGGACCAGCACCTCTGGGCTGGATGAAGGCGATGAGCACGTGCAGCGCATGACCCATGGCGAAGTGAGCACGCACTGGCAGTACCCGCAGCAGGAGCTCGGCGATCCGTCCCGCTTCCTCGCCAACTGGCTTCAGCTCGAAGGCCCGGCCTATACGATCTCGACAGCCTGCTCTTCCAGCGCGCGGGCGATGATCGGCGGCAAACGTCTGATTGAAGCCGGGCTGGTGGACATCGCCATTGTAGGCGGAGCAGATACCCTGAGCCGGATGCCCGTCAACGGGTTTAACAGCCTTGAATCCTTCTCCCCTTCGCTCTGCGAGCCTTTTGGTCGCGACCGTCGGGGGATCACCATCGGTGAAGCCGCCGCGCTGATGGTGCTTAGCCGTGAGCCCGCGGACGTGGCGCTGCTCGGGACGGGGGAATCCAGCGATGCGTACCATATCTCCGCTCCGCATCCGCAGGGCGAAGGGGCGATCAGGGCCATCACGCAGGCGCTCAACGAAGCGGGTATGCAGCCCGGAGATATCGGCTACATCAACCTGCACGGCACGGCCACGCCGCTTAACGATCAGATTGAATCGCAGGTGGTACACGATCTCTTTGGGGAAAGCGTGCCCTGTAGCTCTACCAAACACCTTACCGGCCATACGCTGGGCGCTGCCGGTATCACCGAAGCGGCCCTGAGCTGGCTGATTCTGACGCGCGATCTGCCCTTACCGCCGCAGGACTTCGCCCGCTACGCACCGGACGACACGCTGGCGCCGTGCGGTCTGCTGCACCAGCGCACCGCGCTGACAAAGCCGGTCATTCTGTCTAACTCGTTCGCGTTTGGCGGCAACAACGCCAGCATTCTGCTGGGGAGAGCGTCATGAGCTACTTATCACCCGAAGCCTATTTGCCGCACGATGCGCCCATGATGTTGCTGGAGTCCGTTGAGAATGTGACGGACGACATGGCGGTATGCCGCGTCGCGATAGACAGACAAAGCGTGCTGGCACCCTTTCTGAATGCCGATGGCGACCTGCCGGGCTGGTACGCGCTCGAGCTGATGGCGCAGACCGTCGGCGTCTGGTCCGGCTGGCATCGCCAGCAGCAGGGGCAGGAGCATATTGCGCTGGGCATGGTGCTCGGCGCGCGTGAACTGATCTGCGCCAGCGGGCGTTTCGCCGCAGGCTTGACGCTGGACATCACCGTTAAGCTGCTGATGCAGGACGAACGCTTCGGCAGTTTTGAATGCGCAATTTCCGCTAATGAAGAGACGCTGGCCACGGGCCGGGTCAACACCTTCCAGCCAAGCGCAGAAGAATTAACCTCGCTTTTTAATCAGGGATCTAACGCATGAGTCGTTCCGTACTGGTCACCGGGGCCAGCAAAGGCATAGGGCGCGCCATCGCCCGCCAGCTTGCCGCCGACGGGTTTACCGTAGGCGTGCATTACCATCGTGATGCCGCAGGCGCGCAGGAGACGCTGGACGCCATCACGCAGGCGGGCGGCAACGGCCGTTTACTCTCGTTTGATGTGGGCAACCGCGAACAGTGCCGCGAGGTGCTGGAACAGGACATTGAAGCCCATGGCGCATGGTATGGCGTGGTCAGCAACGCGGGTATCACCCGCGATGGTGCCTTTCCGGCATTGAGTGAAGACGACTGGGACAGCGTGATCCACACCAATCTCGACAGTTTTTATAACGTCATTCACCCCTGCATTATGCCGATGATTGGCACCCGTAAAGGGGGACGCATTATCACCTTATCGTCCGTGTCCGGCGTGATGGGTAACCGCGGGCAGGTGAACTACAGCGCGGCAAAAGCGGGCATTATCGGTGCCACCAAAGCGCTGGCGATTGAGCTGGCAAAACGCAAAATCACCGTGAACTGCATTGCGCCGGGGCTGATTGATACCGGAATGATTGAAATGGAAGAGGCCGCGCTGAAAGAAGCGATGTCCATCATTCCAATGAAACGCATGGGCCAGGCTGAGGAGGTCGCCGGGCTGGCAAGCTATCTGATGTCAGATATTGCGGGTTACGTCACCCGCCAGGTCATTTCCATTAACGGAGGAATGCTATGACGCGTCGCGTGGTGATTACGGGCATGGGCGGCGTGACCGCCTTTGGCGAAAACTGGCAATCCGTGTCCAGCAGGCTGCTGGCGTATGAAAACGCGGTGCGTAAAATGCCGGAGTGGCAGATCTATGATGGCCTGCACACCCTGCTGGGCGCGCCGATTGATGACTTCACGCTGCCGGAACATTATACCCGCAAACGGATCCGCGCCATGGGCCGCGTGTCGTTGATGTCGACCCGCGCCACCGAGCTGGCGCTGGAGCAGGCGGGGCTGATTGGCGAGGCGGTGCTCACCAATGGGCAAACGGGTATCGCGTATGGCTCATCCACAGGCAGTACCGGGCCCGTCAGCGAATTCGCCACTATGCTCACCGAAAAGCACACCAATAACATCACCGGCACAACCTACGTGCAGATGATGCCGCACACCACCGCGGTGAATACCGGACTGTTCTTCGGATTACGTGGCCGCGTCATCCCGACCTCAAGCGCCTGTACGTCCGGCAGCCAGGCAATTGGCTACGCCTGGGAGGCGATTCGCCACGGCTATCAGACCGTTATGGTTGCGGGGGGCGCTGAGGAGCTGTGTCCGTCTGAAGCGGCGGTGTTTGACACGCTGTTTGCCACCAGCCAGCGTAACGATGAACCCAAAACCACCCCTTCGCCATTTGATACGCAGCGCGATGGTCTGGTGATTGGGGAAGGCGCGGGCACCCTGATACTCGAAGAGCTGGAGCATGCCAAAGCGCGCGGGGCCACTATCTACGGCGAAATCGTGGGCTTTGCCACTAACTGTGATGCGGCCCATATCACCCAGCCTCAGCGTGAAACCATGCAGATTTGTATGGAGCAGTCGCTGGCCATGGCGGGATTAAGCGCCCTGGATATGGGGTATATCTCCGCACACGGTACTGCCACCGATCGCGGCGATATTGCTGAAAGCCAGGCCACTGCCGCTATCTATGGTGACAACGTGCCGATTTCATCGCTGAAGAGCTATTTTGGCCACACGCTCGGAGCCTGCGGCGCGCTGGAAGCATGGATGAGTTTACAGATGATGCGTGAAGGCTGGTTTGCCCCGACACTCAATTTAAGGCAACCGGATGAGCAATGTGGTGCTTTAGATTATATTATGGGAGAAGCCCGCCAGATCGATTGCGAGTATCTGCAGAGCAATAACTTCGCGTTTGGCGGCATCAACACCTCGATTATCATTAAACGCTGGGCGTAACTATGTACCAGTTTGTACTGGGAAAAATATCCACCCTTTGCGCGGACCCGCTGGCGTCAACGCTCGCAGACAGCGCACCTCAGGGTGCTCGCAATGCCTCATGGCTGGCTGGCAGGATGCTGCTCGCCAGAGCGTTATCCCCTCATCCGCTCCCCGACATTATTTACGGCGAGCAGGGGAAACCGGCCTTTGCGGAGGGCCATCCGCTGTGGTTCAACCTGAGCCACAGCGGTGACGATATCGCCTTGCTGATGAGCGATGAAGGCGAAGTCGGCTGTGATATCGAAGTGATTCGCCCCAGGAAGAACTGGCAGGCGTTAGCGAATGCCGTCTTCAGCATGACGGAGCATGATGAGCTTGAGCGCGAAGCGCCAGAGGAACGGCTTGCCGCCTTCTGGCGTATCTGGACGCGAAAAGAGGCGATCATCAAACAGCGTGGCGGTAGCGCATGGCAGATTGTCAGCATCGACAGCACGGCGCCGTCGCACTCGGTCAGCCAGGTGCAGATCGGCTCACTCAGCCTGGCCGTTTGTACGTCGACCCCTTACACCCTGACCACCGAGTCGATTATCCACGTCGGGGCAGGAAAATCACCAGTACACCCAACATAATAAACACGACGCCGACCAGCCCGTGCCAGGAGAAGCTTTCTCCCCAGCCCGGCAGCAGGATCGCGGCGCCCCACACCAGGATATAGCTAAGACTCAGCAAGGCATACGCTTTGCTGAGCGCCATGCGATGCAGCGCCAGGTACCAGCAGCCCATAGAAGCCACATACCCCATCAACCCCAGCAGCAGCGCGCCCGTGCCGGACGAGACGTGCCACAGCGCGGAAATAAACGTCAGAAGCTCGCTGACCGGAGGCAGAGCCTGCATGGCATCGCGCAGCAACAGCTGCGCGGCGCTGACTAACAGCACGCTGCATAAGGCCCAGAACGCCCCTTTCACAGGCTCCCTCCCAGGATAACAATCCCAATGATGATCAACCCCACCCCCAGCCAGTGATGCAAGGCGACGTTTTCACGCCAGAATACCTTCGCCGCCAGCGTTACCCAGACAAAATTGAGGCTCAGCATAGGGTAGGCAATGCCGACAGGCAGGCGCTGCAGCACCACCAGCCAGACCAGCATTCCGCTGCCCAGCGCCAGCAGAGCCAGGCCAAGCCACAGCGCGATATGCACGCCACGCCGCCCGGCTTTCGCCGGACGGGTAGCCTGTTTCTGGCACAGCTGTCCTGCACAGCTGAGCAGGCTTGCCAGTATCAGCCAGATCCAGGTCATCACTTCGGCAGATACTGCAGGTAGGCCAGACGGCCCTGGATATACAGGCTGTCCGGTTCTGGCAGATTCGCCCGCGAAAGGTCATCGCGTTTTGACAGCAGAATCACCAGCGATACGCGTCCCTGCTGACGGTGCTCAGCCAGCCACTGCGCGAAGTCATCTTTACCGACAAAACGATCTTTCACATCAGGATAATCCAGCCCGTAGCGCAGTTCGCCACTCTGGCCAAACAGCGTGATGTCATTGCGCTTCAGCTCCCACGCCAGGCCAGCGGCCAGGCCGACGTTATTGGCCAAGACAAATCGGCTGTCCTGAAGCGGCTCGCGCACGGTGTCGACCAGCGACTGCGGCTGTTTGGAATCCACCACCAGGTTAGGAATGGCAAAACCGATCAGCAGCGCCAGGCCCGCAGGGCAGAGCGCCGCAAGCCACCAGCGCTGCTGACTCTGCCTGAACGTAAACCAGCCGACCGCGGCCCAGATGAGGAACGCGACCACCGCGCAGAACACTTTATACAGTTCAACCGAGGACCAGACCGGATGCTTAGCGAACCCCCACGGGGAGACCACCAGCGCCGCCACCATGCCGATAACGCCAAACGCCAGGTTGATCCCGCCATTAATGCGTAACGCTCTGGCGCCCTTCTCCGCCGCGAGGCAGGCATAGCGCGCCATCAGGATCGCCAGCGGGGCAAAGCACGGCAGGATATAGGTCGGCAGCTTGCCTTTGGCGATGCTGAAGAACAGCAGCGGCATCACCACCCAACCCAGCAGATAGAACCCGCCGCCCGCGTTTTGTCTGTCATGCCAGCCGAGACGAAACGCGCCGGGCAGCAGCGCCAGCCACGGCAGGCTACCCGCGATCAGGAACGGCACGTAGTACCAGAACGGGGCTTTGTGCTGCGCGTCGCTCTGGGCGAAACGCTGAATATGCTCAACCCAGAAGAAGTAACGCCAGAAGTCAGGCTCACGCTGCGCAATCGCCAGCCCCCATGGCAGAACAATCAGCACGCAGCTCAGGATCGCGAGCCAGCCAAAAATCAGCACCTCTTTCCAGCGCTTCTGGGCGATCACCCACGGCAGCACGCCAATCACCGGTACCGCCAGCGCCAGGAAGCCTTTGGTCATCACCCCCATCCCGCAGGCCAGCCCAAGCAGCACATAGCCGCCCGCTTTTCCGGCAACGGTTTGGGCCTGTGACGCCAGCCAGAAGCTGCACATCGCCGCCACCAGCCACAGGGTGATGATGGGATCCAGCACCGCATACGTGCCGATGCCATACACCAGGAACAGGGTCAGGAAGATCAGGCCGGAGAAAAGGGCTGTCCGCTTATCCCGCCAGAGACGCCAGGCCATCCAGATGACCAGCAGCGCCGCTAAACCGGTGGAGAAGATAGACCCGGCGCGCACGGCGAGGTTCGTGTGCCCGAACAGCATCTGCCCGATGCTGTTGATCCAGTAGCCGGCAATCGGCTTTTCAAAGTAACGCAGCCCCAAAAAATGCGGGACAACCCAGTCTCCGGAGGCCAGCATTTCGCGGCTGATTTCCGCATAGCGCGTTTCATCAGGCTGCCAAAGCAGGCGGATATCAACCGGGATGAGGTAGTAAACGATAAACAGTGCGAGAAGCGCTAAGCCATAACGGGCTGTTTTCATTGGACCGGACTCACGGTTTGTTGATAGCCAAGCCAGCCTTCCCGGCCAGCCAGTTCATTGCGGACCACTTTGCCCACGGGCAGGGTGCTGAGGTCGTCTGGCAGCAGCTCGCTTAACGGGCAAAACGCAATGCCTTCCTGAGCGGCCATCGTCAGCAGTTCGTCGAAATCATGCTGATACGCAATCCCTTCCACTTCGGCATGGATGGTATACACCGGCGTACCGGCGTCACGATGAATGCGGTCCAGGATGTAGCGATTGAACTCATCAGCTTTCACCTCGCGCCCGACCACTTCATCCCAGGTGGGAAGCGTGACCGGAATTTGCACCGTACCGTAGCGATTTTCGCCCAACAGCGGCAAAAAGGGCCCGGTTCCGCGGCAATCGCTGTTGTAGCGAAACGCAAAGGCTTCTTTGGCCTTCACGACGCGCTGATCCGCACGCCATCCCGCCACGGCGGAGCAGCGCACGGGCTGACCGATAATGGCCTCCAGCTCCAGCATCCCACGCTCGACCTCACGGGACAGGCGCGGGATATCCCAGACGCCCGCCCAGGCTTGCCAGGCATGGTGATCCCAGGCATGCAGACCCACCTCATGATGCTGTGCCGCCTCACGGATAACCGCTTCATTACCCGCGCCGATGCGTCTGCCGGGCCAGGCGGTGCCGGCCAGCAAAATATCCCAGCCGTAGAGGGATGCTGCGCGCGAGCGCAGCATTTTGAACAGAAATGCCGGTTTAACCAGACGCCATAAATGGCGTCCCATGTTGTCAGGCCCCACGCTGAAGAAAATGCTGGAGCGCACGCCGTGCTTGCTCAGCAGTTCCAGCAGTTTGGGTACGCCGTCACGCGTTCCCCTGAAGGTGTCGACATCAATGCGTAAACCGACTTTTTTCATGAGACCTGTTCCGACAGCTCCACGGTGCGCAGGAAGAAATCAAGCGTTTCATCAATGGTTTGTTCCATCTTCACCGTCGGCGTCCAGTTCAGGCAGCGCTTCGCATTGCGAATGCTTGGCTTACGGTGCTCAACGTCCTGATACCCTTTACCGTAGTAGCTGCTGCTTTCCACTTCGCGGAAGCCGGCAAACGGCGGGAATTTATCGCGCAGCGGGTGGCGCTCAAAGCTGGCCAGCAGCATCTCGGCCAGTTCGCGAATGCTCGCTTCGTTGTCCGGGTTGCCGATGTTAATGATTTCACCGTTGCAGCGATTATCTTTGTTTTCGATGATGCGGAACAGCGCTTCGATACCGTCGCTGATATCCGTAAAGCAGCGTTTCTGTTTCCCGCCTTCGATAAGCTTGATTGGCGAGCCTTCCACCAGGTTCAGGATCAGCTGGGTGATCGCACGGGAGCTGCCGATACGCGCTGCGTTCAGGTTATCCAGACGCGGACCCATCCAGTTGAACGGACGGAACAGGGTAAAGCGCAGGCCCTCTTTCTCACCGTAGGCCCAAATCACGCGGTCCAGCAGCTGTTTGGAGACGGAGTAAATCCAGCGCTGTTTGTTGATCGGCCCGACCACCAGGTTGGAGGTGTCTTCATCGAAGTTCTTATCGGTACACATGCCGTACACTTCAGAGGTGGACGGGAAGATGATGCGCTTGTCGTATTTCACGCAGTCGCGGATGATCTTCAGGTTCTCTTCGAAGTCCAGCTCGAACACGCGCAGCGGGTTACGGGTGTACTCGATTGGCGTGGCAATAGCGACCAGCGGCAGCACCACGTCGCATTTCTTAATGTGGTATTCAATCCACTCGGAGTGGATGCTGATGTCCCCTTCCACGAAGTGGAAGCGCGGGTTGTCGAGGAAACGGCTGATCGCATCCGCGCCAATATCCAGGCCGTAGATTTCGTAGTTATCGTCTTTGAGCAGACGTTCGGTCAGGTGGTTACCGATAAAACCGTTCACGCCGAGGATCAGCACGCGGGTACGGCGTTTGATGGCCACCACCGGCGCGCTGGTGATCAGCGCCCCGGCCACCAGCCCCAGCGACTGCGCCAGCTGGGTGCCCTGAACGTACAGGCCGTTGTCGGTTTGGCCGGTAACGATCTCCAGCGCCTGCTCGCCGCAGCTCACAATCAGCGGGGAGACGGAGACGACGGTGCCCGGTTTTGCCGCCGGAATGTCGTCACGCACGCGGGATTTCCAGACGATGAACTTGCTGACGCCCGCAAAGCTGTAGGCGCCCGGCCACGGGTCGGTCACGGCGCGCACCAGGTTGTGCAGCTGGCGGGCCGGTTTGTTCCAGTCCAGACGACCATCTTCCGGCGCGCGGCGGCCAAAGCAGCTTGCCTTGCTCTCGTCCTGCGCGGTCTCGCTGAAGGTGCCGTTAAGGATGCCCGGCAGCGCATCGCGCAGCAGCGTCTGTGCCGTCGCGTTCAGCTTTTGATGCAGCTGCAGCGCGGTATCGTCCGCATCAATAGCGACCTTCTGCTGCGCCACGATAGCGCCCGCATCCGCACGGCGTACCATGCGGTGCAGCGTCACGCCCGTTTCCGTTTCACCGTTCACCAGCACCCAGTTCAGCGGGGCGCGGCCACGGTAGGCAGGCAGCAGAGAACCATGAAGATTAAAGGCGCCTTTTGCAGCCAGGCCTAAGATCTCGTCGGAGAGCAGGTTGCGATAGTAAAACGAGAAGATGACGTCAGGCGCGAGGGCGCGGATGCGCTCCACCCACAGCGGGTGGTTGACGTCGTCTGGCGCATAAACCGGGATACCGCGCTCGGCGGCGATACGCGCCACGGAGCCGAAAAAGTTATTCTCTCCAGCCGTGTCCGGATGGGTAAAGATTGCCGCAATGTCATAGCCCGCTTCCAGCAGGGCCTGCGTGCCCGTGCACCCCATATCGTGATAGGCAAATACAACAGCTTTCATGGGTGAATTTCCTCTTGAGATGCTTTGTGTTCCTGACGGACAACACGTTGAATAAAGTAGCGCGGACGCGCGCGAACGTCGTTATAGATTCGGCCAATGTATTCACCGAGGAGCCCCATCCCGACAAACTGGGCGCCGATGAACATAAACAGCACGGCAAAGAGCATGAAGACCCCTTCCGCCGCCCACTGCGGGCCAAAGACCAGTCGCAGCACCACCAGCAGAACGGACAGCGCGAAACCGGCCACGGCGATGATGCTGCCGAACACGCTCAGCAGACGCAGCGGCGTGGTGGTCAGGCAGGTGATGAGGTCGTACATCAGGTTGATGAGGCGCATAAAGCTGTACTTCGACTCCCCGTGCTCGCGCTCGGCGTGCAGGACCGGGATTTCCGTTGCCTTACGGGCAAAGGTATTCGCCAGAATCGGAATGAAGGTGCTGCGCTCGTGGCAATGCAGCATGGCGTCGACGATATGGCGGCGGTAGGCGCGCAGCATGCAGCCGTAATCGCCCATCGCTTTACCGGTCGTGCGCTGGATCAGACGGTTGATGGTGCGCGAGGCCAGCTTGCGGAACAGGCTGTCCTGACGGTTCTGACGGACCGTGCCGACCACGTCATAGCCTTCGTCGGCTTTGGCCACCAGGCGCGGGATCTCTTCCGGCGGGTTTTGCAGGTCCGCGTCCAGGGTGATAATCAGATCGCCCGTGACGTGGCTAAACCCCGCCATAATCGCCGAGTGCTGGCCGTAGTTACGGTTGAGCAGCACGGCAACGATGTGGCTGCCTTCGGCCTGCGCGGCTTCGGTCATCATCAGCGCGGAATTATCGCTACTGCCATCATCCACCAGCAGAATTTCGTAGGCCTTGCCCATCGTGTCGCAGGCGGCCGTTGTACGGCGGATCAGTTCGGGCAGGCTCTCCTGCTCGTTATAAACCGGGATGACCACGGATACTTTTTGTACAGGCGGTGCACTGAACATATCAATGTCCTGCAAGCTGATGGAGTGCGGTAATGACGCGGGTTGTGTCGTCATGAGTCATGTCCGGGAAAAGAGGGAGAGAACAAATACGCGCGCTATTCCATTCAGAATTCGGGAGCGATACATCAGGAAAACGCTCGCGGTAGTATTTTTGCGTGTGGGCCGCGCGGAAATGGAGGCCGGTACCGATGCCTTTCTCTTTCAGTGCCGCCATCAGGTTGTCGCGTGAGATCCCGCAGCGCGCTTCATCCACGCGAATAATAAACAGATGCCAGGCGTGAACGTGCGGCCATGACGGAATAGTGAGCGGCTGGAACGGCGTATCGGCAAGCTCCCGCAGGTAGCGTTGTGCTATTTCCTCACGGCGCCTGTTGGCCTCTTTCAGTTTGCCTAACTGCACCAGCGCCAGCGCGGCGTTGATGTCCGCCAGGTTGTATTTGTAGCCCGGCGCGATCACTTCCGCCTGCGGCGCGCGACCGTGCGTCTGGCGATCATAGGCATCTACGCCCAGGCCATGGAATTTCAGACTGCGGATCCGCTGTGCCAGCTGCGCGTTATCGGTGACCACCAGGCCGCCTTCCGCGCAGGTCATGTTTTTAATGGCGTGGAAGGAGAAAATTGCCGTTCCTTTCCAGCCCACGTGACGGTTTTTGTAATACGTTCCGGCGGCATGGGCCGCATCTTCAATCACCGGAATACCGTGACGTTCACCGATGGCATGAATTGCGTCGATATCACACGGCGCGCCGGCATAGTGAACGGGAATAATGGCTTTAGTGCGCGGGGTAATAGCGGCTTCCACGGCTTCTGGCGTCACCATTAATGTGTCTTTATCCACATCAATCATGACCGGCGTGGCGCCCAGCAATACGATCATATTCAGCGTGGAGACCCAGGTCTGGGAAGGGGTAATAACTTCATCGCCCGGGCCAATATCCAGCGCCATCAGCGTAACGTGCATGCCCGCGGTGGCGGAACAGACGGCAATCGCATGCTGATTCCCGGTAAGTTGACAGAATGCCTCTTCAAGTTGCTGATTTTTAGGCCCAGTGGTGATCCAGCCCGACATCAAAACGTCCTGAAGCGCCGCAATTTCCTCAGCGCCCATCGACGGCCGCGAAAAAGGCAGAAAATCACTCATTATTAATTTCCTTGCAATCAAAATGGCATGTTTTTGATATTAACCAAATGCCAGCCCGCTTATTTCAACGAACCATAAACTCATATCAAAGTAGCTCTCTTTCCTTAGGGAAAAATTAAGACAGCGTTTACAACGCTATAAGACAACTAGCAGCCAATTGAAAAACAACAAGTTAATTTTATATTAAATATTTTTGATGTGATCTTCCGCAACATTTTGAAATGGAAACATTTAAACCAATCCTCAACAAACAAAAAAAATCCCGGCTATTTCAAAATAATATGAAATAGCCGGGAACTTTTCTATTTAGTTAATTGTCGCGCTTATTACAGGTTATCTGGAAAGTTTTTCGGTAATTCACTGGCCGCGCAGGCGATCACGCTTTCATTATTGGCACCACAGTCGCGTACAAAGGTGATTGTGGCAAATTCATCAATCACTTCGGTTGGATACGCCGGGCCCGCATCACGGTAGCTGTTCATCAGCGGAATATGATCGTTCTGGAAGCAGACGGTTTTTTCCGGGTTGTTCATGACCCAGCGCGGGAAGAAAATGGTGCCGTGGAACAGTTTGTCGCCCAGGTTCACAATCAGGCTGACGTCGGTACCGGTTGGCTCGGTCCAGGAAATTTTATAGATGCTCTCCCCTACCCGCACGATGTAAGCCTGCTGATCTTTCACCCAACGGTTTGCCACCAGACCGCTGTGAATACGGTAATCCAGGGTCGTCTCGTTTTTGACGTAAATCTCGTAGTTCCAGCCGTTGTCGTAGGTGTAAACAAGGTGTTTGCCAACGAAGCCGCTTAAGTCGTGTTTGTCGAAGGTGTTCATAAGATGTCTCCTTTGTTTTGATGAGACGATCGTACCCATTCAAAAAATGAATGAATAACGCTATGTTTTAATCAAATTCATCCAAATTTTAGATAAATTATGCATAAGACGACGCTGGAACAATGGTCTTTACTGGAAAGAGTGGTCGAGGCGGGCAGCTTTGCCAAAGCCGCAGAAGAAACCCACCGCAGCCAGTCTTCGGTGAGCTATAACCTGTCGCTGCTGCAGGAGCGGCTCGGCGTGGCGCTGCTGGTCCCGGAGGGGCGACGGGCGGTGTTAACGCCGGCAGGAGAACTGCTGCTCAACCAGGTTAAACCGCTGCTGAAAGCCTTTTCGTACGTTGAGACGCGCGCAGCGACCCTTCGCAACGGAATGCGCACGCGGCTGGATCTGGTGGTGGATTCCATTTTCCCTCGCCGCCGCCTGTTTGCCATTCTGCGCCAGTTCCAGCAGCAGTATCCGCAAACCCAGGTACGCCTCACCGAGGTGCTGGAAAACACCCGGAACGATGCCATTAACGACGAAGCCGATGTGATGGTTCTCACCCGCCGCCAGGACATGACCGGGCTCGGCGAATGGCTGATGAATATCGATTTTGTTGCCGTGGCCCACCATCAGCATCCTCTCTTTCACCTCGACGCGCCGCTTAACGACGACATGCTACGCCCGTGGCCGCTCATTCAGATTGCGGACAGTCAGCCCGCCGCGCGCGCGGCCGGTGAGTCATGGACCTTCTCCACCATCGATGCCGCCATTGAGGCCGTCCTCTCTCAGGTCGGCTACGGCTGGCTGCCAGAGGAACGCATCCAGACCCAGCTGGATCAAGGCATCCTGAAACGCCTGCCGCTGAGCCACGGTGCACGCAGAGCGACGCCGCTTCACCTGATTGTTAAGCGCTCCCTCGCCCCGCTTGACGAGCAGGTGGAGACGCTGCTGCGCCTTTTTAGCCAGGAGCCGTCATCCTCACCTGCTACGCTTTAAGGTCCGAACGTTAAAACGATAAGGAGCGGATGATGAAAATCGACTTTACGGGGAAAGTGGCGCTGGTGACCGCCTCAACCGGCGGGATCGGGTTCGCCATCGCCAGAGGGCTGGCAGAAAGCGGTGCCGAGGTGATCGTCAATGGCCGCAGCACGGAATCGGTGAACAAAGGCATTCAGCAGCTGCAGCAGGTGGTGCCGGGCGTGCAGGTGCGCGCCGCGATTGCCGATCTCAGCACGGCGGAAGGGGTCGAGTCGCTGCTGAAGGTGGCGAATAACGTTGATATTCTGGTTAACAACGCCGGGATTTACGGCCCGCAGGATTTCTATGCCACCGACGATGAGACCTGGGAGCGTTACTGGCAGACCAACGTGATGTCCGGCGTGCGTCTTTCCCGCGCCCTCCTGCCGGGCATGGTGCAAAAGGGCTGGGGACGGGTGGTGTTTATCTCCTCCGAGTCGGCCTGCAATATCCCGGCGGATATGATCCACTACGGCGTGACCAAAACGGCGCAGCTCTCCCTGGCGCGCGGGCTGGCGAAGTTCGTGGCGGGAAGCGGCGTGACGGTCAACAGCGTCTTGCCGGGGCCAACGATGTCGGACGGTTTCGCAGAGATGATGAAGGATGAAATCGAAAAAACCGGTAAATCGCTGGAGCAGCTGGCGAAAGAGTTTGTGATGGCCAACCGCCCCAGCTCGGTGATCCAGCGCGCGGCCACGGTTGAAGAGGTGGCCAATATGGTGATTTATGTCTGTTCGCCCCAGGCTTCCGCCACCTCGGGCGCGGCGCTGCGCGTCGATGGCGGCGTGGTAGATGACATCATCTGAGGCTGTCAGGCCGCACTGCCTGCAACCCGACGGGCAGTAATGTAGTGCGCCTGCCAGTAAGCATCCGTCAGGGTTGAGACCGTGACGCCCTGGCTGCTTGAGGCATGAATAAACTGGCTATTGCCAATATACACGCCGACATGCCTGCGGTTCGGACCCGTCTGGAAGAACACCAGATCTCCGGGCCTCAGGCGGTATTGCGTCACCTGCACCCCGCGGTGGATCTGCTCGCCGGTCGTGCGCGGTAAGTTAAGATGCGCCACATCGCTGAACAGGTGCTGCATCAGCGCGGAGCAGTCCACGCCGCGGCGCGTGGTTCCGCCCCACTGATACTGGGTCCCCTTCCACTTTTGGTATTGATCAAGGATGCGCGCGCGCAGCGGGCCCGTATCCTGTTGCATCAGTGCAGATTTCGCTGGCGAGACGGCCAGGTTACTGTTCATCGATAGCATCGACGCGGGGAGTTGAAAACTGAATGCAGAAAACGAAGCAAAACTTAACGTCAGGATTGAAATAAACGATCTAAGAGTCATATCAAGAAAGCAGTAGTGAGTGAGTTTTTCCTTACCTGTGGGGCCAAAGGGTTCCCCTGAATATCGTGCGATGTGGCGATAATATAGACAGATCGTTTTTTCACCAATTCTTATCGAGGCCAAAAATGGACTCACTTTGAGATCGCAAGATCGAGAAAAAAATGGTGGTGATGTAAGGACTGTCCTGGTAAAGCAGGTAAACTGATCCACAGAATGTGTATTTCAGCTAAGACGTATTTATGACCAATATGATTGCCGACGAGACGGTGGCGAAATCCAGCGTGCTCTCTGTCTTTGACTTTGATGGGACGTTAACACACCACGACAGCTTTATTCCTTTCCTGCGCTTTGCCTTCGGGAAACGCTACTTCGCGGGCCGTCTGGTGCGTATGGCGCTGCCCACGCTCCACTGCGTGCGTCGCAAGCTGACGCGCGATGAGCTAAAGGAAGTGCTGATCAAAACGTTCCTGACGGGCGTGGATGAACACTGGTTGCGCCAGCAGGCGGAAGCGTTTTGCGAAAAATACTGGAGCAAGCTGATGCGCCCCGAAGGGGTTCTGGCCGTGGCGGCAGAGGTGAATTCCGGTGCGGAGGTGACCATCTGTTCCGCGTCTCCGGCGCTGGTGCTTCAGCCGTGGGCTGACAAACTGGGCATTAAGCTGATTGGCACGCAGCTGGAAGTGAAAGACGGCAAGCTGACGGGGCGCATCACGGGCCATAACTGCCGCTGCGCCCAGAAGGTGGCCAGGCTGGAAAAAGTGTATGGCGATCTGAACGCCTATCACCTGCGCGCCTGGGGGGACACCCGCGGCGACCACGAGCTGCTGGCAGCGGCGCAGGATCCGCACTGGCGGCACTTCCACCCGCCGCGCAAGCGCCGCAATTCACCCATCAAGTAGCCTTTTTGCCGGGTGGCGGCTGCGCCTTACCCGGCCAACATTCGAACTGTAGGTCCGGTAAGCGAAGCGCCACCGGGCGGTACATCAGGCTTCTCGTTTCCCCGGGAACATCACGCTCGCAATAATTCCCAGCGCCAGCACGCCCAATACCACAAACAGGCTGGCCGTCGCGCCAATGCTGTAACCGTGATGCCAGAAGTGATCGGTGGCATTTAACCCCAGCTTGAACGCCACGAAGAACAGCAGCAGCACCACCGCTTTCTCGAGATGCACCAGATACTGCTTCAGCGCTTCCAGCACGAAGTAAAGGGTACGCAGGCCGAGAATAGCGAACATCATGGCGCTGTAGATAATCAGCGGCTCGCGGCTGACGGCGATAATGGCCGGCACGGAGTCAAACGCGAACATCACGTCTGAGAGTTCCACCACCGCCACGCAGAGCAGCAGCGGGGTCGCATAGCGCTTCGCCTTCTTCACGCGCCCAACCATCACGTCCTGGTTTTCCGGCTTTTCAAGCTCCGCATCCACCTCTTTCTGCGTCAGAATAAAGGCGTTGCTGCTGATTTTCGGCCAGACCGGATAGAAGCGTTTTACCAGGCGATAGGCGAGATGACCCGAGTAATCTTCCACTTCGTCACTCTCTTCATTGCGTCGGAGCATCATTACCGCCGTCCAGCCGACGACCAGCGCGAAAATCACCTCGACGTAAGGCCCCAGACTTAACAGGCTGGTGCCGATAGCCACGAAAATACCGCGGAAGACAATCGCCCCCAGCACGCCCCAGTAGAGCACGCGGTGACGGTACTTATCCGGCACGCCGAACCAGGCGAAGATCGCCATCATCACAAACAGGTTATCGACGGAGAGCACCTCCTCCAGCGCATAACCGGTGAGGAACAGGCTCGCCATCTCGGCGCCATGGTGAACGTACAGGAACCCGGCGAAGGCCATCGCCATCATGACCCAGAAGAGGGACCACATTGCGGCGCTTTTCAGCGAGATCGGTTTATCGTGACGGTGCATAAAGAGGTCGATAAACATCGCCCCAACGGCCATCACTACAAAGACAACAACGGTTTCCGTCGGGAAACCGAGATGAGCAGCAGACATACATAACCCTTTTATAGAGGCAAAGCACAGCACCATGCAGGCTGGCGTAAACCAGCAGAGAAAAAGGGTGGGCTGTTTATCACATCCACCCTCAAAACCGCAGCGCGACGGCCGCGTAAGGGGTGTACTTTACCTTACCAGATGGGGAATGCACATCTACCGTTTAGGCGCTCATGCCACGCAAACGCTGCAGCACTGCGACCAGAACCGCCACAGACCAGCCTACCATCAACGCGCCCACCAGTCCTTCCACCCCGCCGATGAGCCGCCAGTGCTGGGGTAACGTGACGTCGCCGTACCCTACCGTCGCATAGCTCACCAGCGAAAAGTAGAAGCTGGTGTTCCAGTCATTAAACGCGTCGATGACAAAATAAAAGGCAGCAAACAGCCCGGCCTCCAGAAGATGGGCGAAAATCATAGAGATCACGATACCGACATTGCGTAAAACAATGCGTACCGCAGAATCGACGTCTAACGTGATGAATTTTAAAACACCAAACATCCACAGCGAATGAATGACCACGGTTAGGGTAAGCAAAATAATAATGCTGAGTAGCTGCATGGTACGTGCTCTGACCAAAAGGGATATGGCCCCGCGAGCGCGGCGGGGCATCTGGTCGAAGCTTAGTCGAAGGGAGAGGAAAAGTTGGGGCAATAATTGCGTTACGTGATTATTTCTCTGCCAGCACGTCCTGCTTGCGGCTGGTCAGCAGCCTTGAGCGATATCCGTAGCGCACTATCTGTGAGTCACCTCTTATTTACATCATTTAAACCTTCCATTAACTGGATAAAAAGAACGCGCCGTCGCTATAGTGGTTTTGTTTAATAAAACTAAGTTGTACCTAATAAAACAAAGAACACACCCTGCGAGGATACAATGACAGAACATTTACGTAACGGCGCGACCGCCACCGAGGACATAGAAAGAGAGACGATGCGGAAGGTGATCTGGCGTATTCTCCCGTTTCTGATTGTCAGTTACCTGGTCTCGATTATCGATCGCGGGAATATCGGCATGGCTTCGCTGCAGATGAATGAGGACCTTGGCCTCAGCAAAGCGGCGTTTGGCTTCGCCAGCAGCCTCTACTTCGTGGCCTATTTCCTGTTTGAGGTGCCGAGCAACCTGGCCATGCAGAAAGTCGGCGCCCGGCTGTGGATCCCGCGCATTATGATCAGCTGGGGCATCGTCTCCATGGGCATGGCGCTGGTTCAAAATACCACGTCGCTCTATATCGTCCGTTTTCTTCTCGGAGCAGCGGAAGCAGGCTTCTTCCCGGGCGTCGTGCTGTATCTGACCTGGTGGATCCCTGCCCGCTACCGCGCGCGCATTATTGCGTCCTTTATGGTTGCCATCCCGCTCGCTAACTTCATCGGCTCCCCTCTTTCCGGATTGATACTGTCGCTGGATGGCTGGCTGGGTCTTCGCGGCTGGCATCTGCTGTTCATTATTGAAGGCTTACCTGCGGTGCTGCTGGGTATTGCGGCCTGGTTTATTCTCCGGGATCGCCCTCATCAGGCGAAATGGCTCAGCGATGAACAGAAAAAGTGGCTGGAAACCACCCTTGAGACCGAGCGTAGCCAGCAAAAGAACATTGGACACCAGACGACGTGGCAGCTGCTGAAGCATCGTCAAATCTGGCTGATGGCGCTGATTTACGCGGGCGCATCGTCCGCGGGCACCACTATTAGCGTCTGGTCTCCTCAGCTGCTGAAATCCTTCCATCTTGATAATCTGCAAACCGGTCTGTTTAACGCCATTCCTTACGGTCTGGCATCGGTTCTGACGATTGTCTGGGGACGACACTCCGATCGCACGAATGAACGCCGCTGGCATACTGCGCTGACGCTGTTCATGATTGCCGCCGGCGTGTTCGCTGCCTTTGTCAGCGTCTCGCTCTTTGCCACTCTCGCGATCCTGAGTATTATCCTGACGGGCGCGTATTCGATGAAAGGGCCTTTCTGGGCGCTGGCGTCCGGCTGGATGAGCAGCTCCTCGGCGGCGGCAGGGCTGGCCGCAATTGGCGCCATCGCGAACCTGATTGGCGGGGCGGTCATGGTAAATGCCTACGGCATGATCAGCGAGCAAACGGGCAGCTACACGCTGGCTATGCTTCCGCTGGCCGTGCTGTGCCTGGCCGGGGGTATCGCGGTACTCATTATGGGACGGCAGGCACGCAACGCTCAGCTACACGAAAAACAGGTCACACATTCGTGATGACAGAAGCGGGACACATGTCCCGCTTCTGCGTTTAAAGATTTTCTTCCGCCGCGTCGCTCGTTTCACCAAAGAACTGCTGACAGAAGGGCTTACTGGCTCCCATTTTCTGCGACAGACGGCTGGCCGCCGCCTTCATCAACGGGCCTATCTCCTTCTCACGACGATCTTCCGTCAGCCGTGAGATGGGGCCGGTCAGGGCTAACGCCGCAACCAGCTTGTCGTGAACGCCGAAGACAGGCATCGCAAACGCCGCGGTGTGGGGATCGCGTGCGCCTGACGTGTAGAAAGGGAGTTCAGCGTCTCCCTCCGGCAGGCTCTCATTGAGCCCCCAGTGGCGCAAGACCTTACTGATGGCCGAATTATCGAGCGGGAACTGGCTGCCGGGAAGATTGCTGTGTCGCAGGCCGTGCGACGCTTCCGCGCGAAACAGGCAAAGGCGCTGCCCGCCCTCCAGCACATACCAGCTGGCGCTCTCCTGAGACGCCAGGGATAAGGCCTGAAGCTCTGGCTGAACCACCCGCGAAAGATGGAAAGATTGTTCATACAGCTTGCCGAGGTAAAGCAGACGTGGGCCAAGCGCATAATTGCCGTCTTCATGCCTGACGACGTAATTCATCCGTTCAAGAGAATTCATCAAGCGGTAAACCGTGGTTTTGTGATAACCCGACAGCTGTGCCAGCGCGGTCAGCGTCAGGCTCTCATCCCCAGGACGGAAGCAATCCAGTAAAGCCAGCGCTTTTTCAACCGCTACAACGCCTTCATTCCCCATCATTATCTCCTTGTTAGCCCGGCAGTGAGTGTACCTCAAATTTTGTGAGTCACTTCGTGTTTACATCACAAACGCCACCTCGGGTCTGGCTAAAAGGAAAGCAACACCGCTATAGTTGTTTTGTTCTGTACACCTGCGTTGTACCAAGTAAAAAAATATGGAGGCATTCATGTCCGTTTCTGAAAAAAAACCGATTAATCGCCAGTTCGAACGCGTTTCTGCCGAGGACGTTCGTCGGGCTGCCGAGTATCAGGCCGCCATTCTGGCCGACGTGGCCGGTCGCCGCGGTACGCTTCACGGCCGCATCAAACCGCTGGCTCCTCACATGTCCGTTGCGGGTCCGGCCATCACCGTGGAAGTCCGTCCGGGTGATAATCTGGCGATTCATGCCGCGATGGCGGTTGCGCAACCCGGCGATGTCCTGGTCGTCGATGGCAAAGGCGACCTGAGCTGCGCGCTGCTGGGCGAAATCATGGCCACTCAGGCTCAGGCGAGCGGCATTGCGGGCATCATTATTGACGGTGCTGTACGTGACGCCGATTCCCTGAGCAAAGGTCACTACCCTGTCTTTTCTGCCGGTCTGAACCCCTGCGGCCCGACAAAGTTAATTTCTGGCCGGGTGAATCATCCCATTTCAGTCGCCGGGGCGACGGTTCAGGCCGGGGATCTGGTTGTCGCGGATATCGACGGCGTGGTCGTCATCCCGCGCGATGAGGTTCAGCAGGTTATCGCGCTGGCAAAAGAAAAGCTGGAGATGGAGACCCGGCGTCTTGCCGCCATTCGTGAAGGCGATTTGCGTCCACACTGGCTTGATGACGCGCTTCGTAAGGCAGGTATGTTAGCCGACGGGGAGACGCTGTGATGGGGGGCAAAGACGTAATTCTGGTGACCGGAAGCGACCTGGCGGAGCAGGCCATGGTGATGCTGCAGGGCTTTGAGGTGGTGTTTGCGGGCCGCCAGCCGACAGAAGATGACCTGATCGCGCTGTGTGAACGACACAATCCCGTGGCGATTCTGGTTCGTTACGGCCGGATCACCGCGAAAGTCATGGATGCCGCCCCGGCTCTGCAGGTTATTTCCAAGCACGGAAGCGGGATCGATGTGATAGACCAGACGGCAGCGGCCGAGCGCAATATCGCCGTCCGCGCGGCCCCAGGCGCAAACGCGGCGGCAGTGGCTGAGCATACATGGGCGCTGATCCTCGCCTGCGCAAAGTCCGTGGTGCCTCTGGACAAGCGGCTGCGGGACGGGCACTGGGATAAGGCGACGCATAAATCCATTGAGCTGGAGGGATTAACCCTGGGGCTAATCGGATTGGGCGCTATCGGCTCGCGCGTGGCAACTATTGGTCATGCCTTCGGCGTGAAGGTGCTGGCTTACGATCCCTATGCTAAATCGATGCCTGCCCTGTGCGAACGCGCAGAGACGCTGACCGGACTTCTTTCCCGTTCCGATGTCATCTCTTTGCACTGTCCGCTAACCGATGAGAATCGGGGAATGATCAATAGCGAGGCGCTCGCACACTGCAAGCGGAACGCCATTCTGGTCAATACGGCACGCGGTGGACTGATCCACAGTGAATCGTTACTGGCTGCGCTTCGGGATGGCACGCTGCACAGCGCAGCGCTGGACAGCTTTACCCAGGAGCCGCTGACGGCCCCGCACCTCTGGCAGTCCGTAGAAAACGTGGTGATTTCACCGCATATCGGCGGCGTGACCGCCGCGTCATACATCAAGATGGGGACCGTGGCCGCGGGCAATATTCTGGCCGTGACGGACGCCGCCACCGTCAGCCCGTAAAACCAAGCGTGACGAGTGGCAGCGCGCTGATGTCACTTGTCTTCTGCTGTGTAGAGACATTAAAGTTGTATCCTTTAACCTGAAAAAGACTTTAAAGTTGTAAAGTTTTAAAAAAACACATACAAAACATGATGCTAAGTGTGTATCACACGCTGTTCCAACATTATGCCTTGATGTTCTTGCAGGAACTGCAATTTACAGGAGGAAAAAGGTGTTTTTGTAGTTATCTGGCGTTACGTGACA
>NZ_KV787833.1:41899-79006 GCF_001807145.1 Enterobacter sp. HMSC16D10 | reverse complement strand
CAAGTGGAGCTGCGGGTTAATTCTGGGTGATCTGACTGCGATGCTTATCAGCCTGCTGCTGGTGAACAACGGAAGACTGACCATTATTCGCCTTCTCATGTACAGCTGCGGCCTTCTCATGCTCGCTCATTTCAGAAAATGACTTTGCTGTTTCGTTGGTAGCTCCGGGTTTAGCTTTCATCATTTTTTTATGCATTTCAGCCATGTCCTGGTGGGCAGCAGAATTGCTGTTTTGCATCATGTCATGGGACATTGCGGCCTGATCGTGACTGCTCATATCCATCATTGTCATGCTGTCTCCCTGAATTGCACTTTTTTCAGCAGATGACTGCATCTGGTGGGCAGGTGCCTGTGCATTATTTACCTGGTCATGCATGTTCATTGTCTCTGCAGCCATGGCAGATGAAGCGGCAGCCATAATGGCAACAAATGATACGAGAATCTTTTTCATGGTTGGGTCTCCGGTGTTTACATACCCAAACAATCAATGGCTTATAACAGAGAAAGCAGTTGATCTCAGGGCGGGTTAATCATCACTCCAGGAACCAGGTGATTGTGTTATCACGCTGCTCCTGATTTATGAATAATTATAAAAAACCGCCTCTGTTTATCGCGTGACTGAATGATGACAATTTTGTCACCTTCCAGGTTTCTCCTGAACAACGGGATTAATCCATTAACAGGCGCACTTTGAACACAATTTCACGCCCCTGCTGTTCTGCTGACAGCTCGCCGCCGTGAGCATGAATGATCGACCTTGTAATTGATAATCCCAGCCCCGCGCCTTCCGTGTTGTAGAACCTTGATGAGTCTGCGCGATAGAACCGGTCAAACAAACGTTCCAGATTAGCGGGAACCTGGCCGGACATCGTATTCGTAATCATCACGTTCACACAGTCACTGTCACGCTCAAGGTGTATCGCTGTACAGGTGTTATCGGGAGAATACTTGATTGCATTGGAAAGCAGGTTACTGAAAGCACGTCGGAGCATATCGCTGTCTCCGGCAACAACGCCCTCTCCTTCAACCGTGATTGTCTTTCCTGTTTCGTCTGCCAGGGGCTCGAACAACTCACGTAATTCATTCAGTTCGGCTGCCAGATCCACATCATGTTTATCCAGCCGCAGCAGACCATGCTCTGAACGTGCCAGAAAAAGCATGTCACTGGTCATTCGTGACAACCTTTTCAGTTCTTCCAGGTTAGCGAATAAAATTTCGCGGTAATGCGAAACATCCCTTTCCTTAGCCAGTGCAAACTGCGTCTGCATCATCAGATTACTGACTGGTGTGCGCAGCTCATGCGCGATGTCAGACGAGAAATCTGACAGTTTCCGGAATGCCCCCTCCAGGCGATCAAACATATTATTGAACTCCTGCATGGTCTCAGAGATTTCCGGCGGAGCCAGATCGGGATTTAGACGCTGATCCAGGCTGTGTACGGTCATGGAGGAAGCCAGACTGGTCATTTCCCGTAGCGGTTTCAGACCAATACGTGTGGTCAGCCAGCCCAGAAAAACAGAAATAAAGACCAGACCGATATTGAACCAGAACAGCCAGGTACTGAGTTTGTCCATAAACAGGGTGTGATACCCAGTATCCGTGGCAACCGTAATGATGACATGTTTGCTTTTACCCTGTTCCGGCGTCACGGCAACCCGCCGCGAGATACTGCGGTACACGGTGTTATTTTCTTCCGTCTGGATCATATAGTCGAGAATATCACCCGACTTATTAAGCAGGACCGCTGGAACAACAGAATTTTTGGCATAGAGTTCAACAATTTTTTCATTTTCCATGTTTTTTATAGAAATGAATAAGCCATTGTGCCCCACCATCGCATCGTTTATTTTTTCTGATAATGACTTAATATCCGTTTTGTTCCTGAACGTCTCTGTTTTAAGAAACTCTTCGGTGAGCTGAAGTTTACCTGTCAGAAAATCGCGGTCCTGATTATCGAAATAGCCATTAAGGGTGCTAATCAGGATAAAACTTGATAACCACCATACCGTAAGCATCACCGCAGAAAAAATCAGGCTCAGGCGTGTGGTCAGGGAAATTTTGAACCTCACTCTTCTCTGATCTCCAGGACATATCCGGCACCGCGAACGGTATGGATCAGTTTTGGCTCAAAGTCATCATCAATTTTACTTCTCAGACGTCTCACGGCGACATCAATCACATTCGTATCACTGTCAAAATTCATGTTCCAGACCAGGGACGAGATAAGACTCCTGGGTAACACTTCTCCGGTGCGTTGCAGCAGCAACTCAAGCAGAACGTATTCTTTACCGGTGAGATGGATCTTCTTCCCCGAACGGATCACGGTCCGGCGCACCATATCAACGGTCATATCGGCGATGGTGCAGACTGTTGCGGCCTGCGAGCGTGCCCGGCGCAGTAGGGTTCTTACACGTGCAACCAGCTCCGTAAAATCAAAGGGCTTAATCAGGTAGTCATCTGCGCCAAGCTCCAGTCCTTTCACTTTGTCCCGCACGTTGTCCTTTGCGGTTAAAAACAGGACCGGTTCTTCGTGCCCGGACTCCCTCAGTGCGCTGATGATTTGCCACCCGTCGAGGAAAGGCAGCATCACGTCCAGTATTATCAAATCATACTGTCCCTTCGACGCGGCCCCGAGACCATCGCGGCCATTATTAAAGAGATCGGCCTGATAGCCTTCCTCAACCAGTCCCTGCTGCAGGTAACGACCTGTTTTTTGTTCGTCTTCAACGATTAAAATACGCTGCATGGTCAACTCGCTGATATGAAAGTAAAAATCTCACGCATAAGCTTTGGCTGTCCCCTAGCTGACCTGAGACGGAGCAAGCATTCCGAGCCACGCTACGGCGCCCAGAATGATAATCGCAACAACGAATTCTGTCAGGATGCTGTTTCGCATCAGGGCAACGCTGCGATCATAATTCCCTTCCCTGACCATAACTTCAAGCCGGGGACCCAGGTGAAACCGGTTTGCTGCAGCCAGAAGAAGCATCAGAACAAACAGAGCCGTCTTGGCAAGCAATATCCTCCCCCAGGAACTGTTGAATAAGGGAGTTAAGTTACCCTCAGCAATATACAGATAGTTGACCAGCGCACTCAGGATCAGGGCGACAACAATCACCGTTCCTGCCGTGGCAAATTTTGCCAGGGAGTCAGATATCACAATGACGCTCTGTGCATTATGCTCGTTTCTGCGCATCAGCAGGATAGCAAATGCAACCAGAGCACCTGTCCAGGCACCTGCAGCGCCGAGATGGGTCAGATCGCTCAGTAAATGGAGATAGTAATGCAGACCGTCATGCATAACGGCGTGTCCTCCCCAGGCAAGTGTAGCCAGCGCCACGCCCCCACTCATCGTCATCAGCAGGCAGGACAATACTCTCTTATTAGTGTAAAGGAACAAAGCACCGAGTGTGGTAAACAGGGCACAGAGCCTGACAATCCAGCTAATACCCACATCAGTTTCTTCTATCACCATCTCGATAACATGGATGGATAATTCTCTGAGGTCAGTTACTCCACTCATGGCATTAGATACCAGGAGCATATTAATGCCAGTAAGAATGATGCCTGTAACAACAGCAAAAGTTATAAACGACCTGAAATTAGTCAGGTTATAGGTTTCATGTCTGACACCGCTTATTCCATATATCTGAAAAAATGGCAATCCAAATATTACCATCAAATCCAGATAAAGAAGAAAACGAATAACAATCATAATCAGGTCGTTCATAATATTACTTCACTGTAAAGGTGTAATTACCGGTAATAGGGTGCGTATCTGAAGAAACCGCGCGCCAGTCAACACGATAAGTGCCAGCGGGTAAAGGCTCTCGCGGAATAATGACCATCGATTTAGGGTCAGCGCCTGGCGCCACTTTTGCCGCGACCGGCATCGGAGAATGTGATGACATGCCTTTCATACCCGTCATCGTTAATTTTGCACCTGAGAATTTCACGGTCAGATTTTCCGAGAAATTAAGCTGAATCTTTTCCGGGGCCGCTACGGCTGAATCAGCCTGTGGCACAGAGCTTTTTAATTCCGGATGGGCCATAGCAGAGAAAGCAACGCCCATAACGAGGCCACCTGTAAGAATGGCTTTATTTAAAATCGACATTTTATTTACCTGTTTAGTTGAGTGTTTTATATCAGTGCGTTAAAACCAGATTCTGGCTCCCGCCAGGAATACTACCTGATGGTCTTTCTCACCTTCTCTTTTCGCCATATCGGATGTTTTCCCGTAAAGTTGATTCCAGGAAACGCCTATATAGGGTGCAAACTCACGGCGTATTTCATAGCGCAGCCGGAGCCCCAGCTCTGTGTCAGTCAGTCCCCTGCCGCGACCCCGCGATTCATCATCCTGACTGTAGAAATTCACCTCATAGGATGGCTGGAGTATGAGCCGGTTAGTCAGTAAAACGTCGTATTCTCCTCCCAGACGAAGGGCTGCTTTTCCGCCATTACTGACAAAACCCGTAATTTCAGACTCAAAATTATAGAGTGCCAGCCCCTGAAAACCGACAGCAGCCCAGGTCCGGGCAGAAGCAGGTCTGAAATCCTGCCTGACACCCGCAACCAAATCCCACCATGGGCCAACCGCATGTCCCCAGAGTAACTGCGCTTCAGCCGCCTCCGTTTCCCCATTGCTTCGTTCACCTTCACTCTTTAGCCAAATCCGATCTGTGTCGCCTCCAATCCAGCTGTTAACACTCCAGCTGAAATTGTTGGTGTTATCCGACCGTTGCCATTCCAGTTGATCCAGCAGAACCAGATAATTAATCGCACTGTCGTGAATCGCATGCCCCTGTAAATTGCCGAATGCAGCCTTCCGGTCGGCATCGGTAACAGGCGGAATTGGCGTTCTGCTCTCAGTTACAATGGGCTCCATTGACGTCATCTCAGTGAAATTCTCATCTGCTGGCATCTGCATGGCAGACATGTCGTGCCCGGCGTGGGGATCTGCAGAGACGGAGCCCGCCGCAATAGAAAGCTGTGAGGTAAACAAACCGGCGACCAGAACAGGTATGGCCTTCAAATTTCTCTTCATTCGCATCATTCCTCCACCCGGACTTCACGAAACATTCCCATTTCCATGTGATAGAGCAAATGGCAGTGATACGCCCAGCGGCCAAGCGCATCTGCTGTCACTCTGTAACTGCGTTTTGTACCAGGGGGAACATCTATTGTGTGTTTACGAACCATGAAATTACCGTTTTCATCTTCCAGATCGCTCCACATACCATGCAGGTGAATGGGGTGAGTCATCATGGTATCGTTGATCAGCGTGATCCTGAGCCGCTCACCGTATTTCAGCAGCACCGGTGCGGCATCTGAAAACTTGATTCCGTTAAATGACCAGGCAAACTTTTCCATGTGGCCGGTTAAATGCAGTTCTATGGTACGGCCAGGTTCACGTCCGTCAGGATCCTCAAAGCGGCTTTTCAAATCCGCGTACGTGAGAACCTTTCTTCCGTTATTTCGAAGACCAATACCCGGATCATTTAACTTCGGAGAGACGCTCATCGCCTGCATATCAACCAGTGGGTTATCCGTTTCTGACGCAGGATGACTTTGCATACCCGGCATTCCGGCCATCCGGGAATGATCCATACCGGCCATGCTGCTGTGATCCATGGGCGCGGAGGATGTCCCGCTATCCGGAAGGTCAGCACCGTCCATAGACATCATCTCTCCGCTGTTATCCATGCCTCCCATCTGGCTGTGGTCCATTCCTGCCATATCATGTCCCATTCCCCCCATACCCATATCTTCCATGGTCAACAGAGGACGGGGATCGAGGGGGGGAACGGCAGCACTTAACCCCTCTCTCGTGGCCAGTGTCCCTCGAGCGTAACCGGTCCTGTCCATGGATTGTGCGAAGATGGTATAGGCCTCACCCTGAGGCTCCACAATGACATCATAGGTTTCGGCAACGGCAATCCTGAATTCGTCAACGGTAACCGGGTTTACATACTGGCCATCTGCAGCCACGACCGTCATTTTCAGCCCGGGGATACGGATATCGAAATAGGTCATTGCCGAGCCGTTGATAAACCGTAAGCGTATCTTTTCACCGGGACGGAACAGTCCGGTCCAGTTTTTCAGCGGGGCCTGCCCGTTCATGAGATAGGTGTAGGTGTAGCCACTGACATCCGCGAGGTCAGTCGGATTCATTTTCATTTCAGCCCACATTTTCCGATCGGCAATGGTGGCTGACAGCCCCCTGGTATTCACGTCGCGGAAAAAAGAGCCAACGGTTGGTTTATTGAAATTGTAGTAATCCGACTGTTTTTTTAATTTTTTCAGCAGGCTGTGAGGATTTTCATCGGTCCAGTCAGACAACATGACCACATGCTCACGATCGTAAGTAAACGGTTCTGGCTCCCCGGCATCGATGATAATGGCACCGTATACCCCCTCCTGTTCCTGCAGACCGGAATGGCTGTGGTACCAGTAAGTCCCGTTCTGCTTAACCTTAAAGGTGTAAACGTAGGTATCATCAGGCTCTATGCCCATAAAACTCAGCCCCGGAACACCATCCATATTGGCCGGAAGAATAATGCCGTGCCAGTGAATGGACGTCTGTTCATTAAGACGGTTTTTGACCTTCAGGGTAATGGTGTCACCTTCTTTCCAGCGAAGAACGGGCCCCGGCAGGCCTCCATTGATTGTTTTGGCCTGACGCTCACTGCCCGTGATATTGACGGCCGTTTCACCAATGGTCAGGTCAAACTGAGTACCCTGCAGGGATGCGGCAACTGGCAGGCTCAGACTGGAACGCGCATTGAAACTCCATACGCCAAGACTTCCGGCTACGCCAGAGAGGGTTAACCCCTTCAGGAAAGTTCGTCGAGACGTTTTCAACAGCATGCGCATTCCCTTATTTAAAGTATGGTTACTGACAGAATTCGAGAACCGATTTAAATTAAATTACTGGTTCATCCACTTACAATGAAATGAATCTAGCACACCTTAAGAAACAAATTCATTACAATCGTGTAATGTACATAGCTGTATTACATTTACGTCATCTTCCCCACAGGTTGATTATTTTTATATATGATCATAAGGACATCTTTTATGTACCTCAGAAGGTAATTACACATGAATATATTAATCACGACCACTGCGTTTACAGCTTTATTTTGTGGGGCAGCTTTTGCTCAGTCCAGTGATATTGCCCATGAAGCACATCGATTTGTTAATAATGCCTCAGCCGTCAGTCATGTGAATTCCTCGACGCATGAAAACTTACCGGACAGGGTTAATAAAAACAACACGCCCTCATTCTCTGAAATGAATGAACATGAAAGGGCCATTGTTGCTCATTCATTTATGAACAACAGCGCGTCCTATGCGCATCAGAAAATGATTGAGGAACATAAAAAAATGCTGTCCGGCAGTGATGCAAATTCAAAGACCTCGTCTTCTTCTTTTAACGAACTGAATGCCGGAGAAAAAGCCGCTCTCGTGCATGAGCAGGTCAATAATGCCGGTGCGGAAGCACATCAGACGCAGGCAAGAAAGCTTCGCGGGCTGTATTCGACCAGGTAACTGCAGGCGGGTTAGTGCTTAGCGTCAGGTGCGCAGCAGGGCTTTACTGACGGGTTACGTAGCAGGACATGAGCCCCATATTGCTCTGCCGTAACCTGTTTCAGTCCCGTTAATCATCACCGTCGGGCTGGTCATACAGTTCCCAGAGCTTCAGGAGCAAACGGGAAACAAGATATGTTACAAAAATGACGACCATCAACGGTGCTCCCGATTAACTGACAGATGACACGCCTCCTGAAAACCCCTAGCATACGCCGCAGTGTTCATGCTAACGGCGAATTCCAGTAAATGTATTCTACCGATGTCGTAAAAGAAAATGCCTACCTTTCAGCCACCCGCTCGGGGCTGGAATCGAACGAGATCGCTACTCTTCAGCGCTCCTTGCCTTCCCGGTTTAATCTGCGGCATTTGAAAAAAAATGAATCATTAAAACTCGTACTGCAAAAGAAAGCGGGAAAATCACGTGTCGTGGCCTATAAATTTACGTCCGGTTCATTTAATTACACGGCGTATCGTATATCAGATAAAAAGTTCTATAACCTTTCCGATACTTCCGGGAAAGGCAGTCTCGATTATCCGTTACCGGCCACAGCAAGACTCAGTTCGCCTTTCAATCCTGCAAGACTTAACCCGGTATCGGGAAAAGTGAGTCCCCATAATGGCATTGATTATTCCATGCCCATGAACACGAAAATAGTCAGCGTCATCGACGGAAAAATCACACGGGCCGAATACAACAGTACCATGGGATATTTTGTTGAAGTAACGGGAAAAGCCGGTGTTAAAACTCGCTATCTCCACCTCAATAAAATACTCGTTACTAAAGGGGCCAGGGTTACACGGGGAGGTGCTATTGCGTTATCCGGTAACAGCGGACGTTCATCCGGTCCTCATCTGCATTACGAGCTGGTCATCAATAACAACCCTGTTAACTCTCTGGCGTTCCGGGCAGCGGCACCCGCTGATAACAAACTCGAACAGCATGCCTTTGCGCATGCCAGAGACTACGAACGATACCTGGACTGATAACGGGACCGCGACGCGGCCCCGTCTGCCGGATTAATTTTTTTTATCGTTTTCACTTCCGTGATGTTGATGATCTCCATGCCCTCCGTGGCCGTGGAAAAGATGCATTAGCGGGCAGACCAGCAATAACAGATATGGCCAGTAACCTGCCACATGTGACCAGTGTTCGCGCAGGAGGGCAAATGCCGCGATCGCGGCGACAGCAATAAGCGCATAGGTGGTACTTTTCATACTGGACTCCTTCTGTTCGTAACTGACCCTTCACTCAGTGTTATTTCCCGAGCCTGACACTTTTCAGACGCAACGCATTCACAATGACGCTGACGGAGGAAAGAGCCATGGCCGCCGCCGCAATAACTGGCGACAGCAGTATTCCATACACAGGATAAAGCAGACCTGCAGCCACAGGCACGCCAAGTGCGTTGTAGATAAATGCAAAAAACAGATTCTGACGGATATTTTTCATGGTGATCTCTGACAGATGACGGGCCCTGTTCAGTATCATCAAGTCGCCTTTGAGAAGGGTGACTCCGGCACTTTCAATTGCCACATCTGTACCCGTTCCCATGGCTATACCCACGTCAGCCGCTGCCAGCGCCGGGGCATCATTCACACCGTCTCCGGCCATCGCAACCACATGGCCAGACTCTTTCAGTCGGGTTATCACTGCTTTTTTGCCATCCGGCAGAATTCCGGCTTCAACCTCATCTATTCCCAGTTTCCGTGCGACTGCTTCAGCAGTAAGCTGGTTATCCCCGGTGAGCATAACGATGCGGATCCCCGCCTGACGCAAAGCTTTAAGCGCATCCGGCGTGGTTGTTTTCACGGGATCCGAGATAGCTATCAGGCCTGCAAGGTCCCCGTCTGTGGCCACATAGATAACGGTAGCGCCTTCCATCCGCAACGTATCCGCAACGGCCTTTTGATTATCAATAACTATACTGTTTTCCTGCATAGCCAGTTCATTACCAATAACAACCCGTTGACCTTCGACATCGCCTGAGACACCTTTACCCGACGGTGCATCGAAATGAGTGACTGCGGGTATTGCGATCCCCTTTTCCTGTGCTGCTTTAACTACTGCCATACCCAGCGGATGCTGCGAGCCTTTTTCCACTGCGGCTGTTACACGCAAAAGAGATGTTTCCCCACCCGGATTGAGACTGATAATCCCTGTCACCGTAGGCGAACCTTCCGTGAGCGTGCCTGTTTTGTCGACAACCAGCGTGTCCACTTTTTCAAGACGCTCAAGGGCTTCGGCATTCCTGATTAACACCCCGGCCTGGGCTCCTTTGCCCACCCCCACCATTATCGACATCGGCGTGGCCAGCCCCAGCGCGCAGGGACAGGCAATAATCAGGACCGACACAGCCGCAATGAGACCGTGCGCCATCCTGGGCTCGGGCCCCCAGACAGACCAGATCACGAAAGCAACAACCGCGATAAGTATCACCAGAGGAACAAACCAGCCTGAAACGCTGTCAGCCATTCTCTGGATGGGGGCACGCGAACGCTGTGCATCAGCGACCATCTGAACAATTCGTGAGAGCATTGTTTCATCACCGACTTTCTCTGCACGGATGATGAGACTCCCTGTCTGATTAATGGTCCCCCCGATGACAGGGTCACCCTCCGTTTTGGTAACCGGCATAGATTCCCCGGTCACCATCGATTCATCAACGGTTGTTTTGCCTTCGATCACGATACCGTCGACCGGAATACTCTCTCCAGGTCTGATGCGGAGCTTATCGCCAGGCAGGACATCTTCCGCATTAATATCCGTTTCATGACCGTCATGATCCAGCCGTCTGGCGGTTTTGGGGGCAAGGTTCAGAAGCGCAGTAATGGCGCCTGAGGTTTGTTCCCGTGCCCGCAGCTCAAGAACCTGTCCCAGCAGAACAAGCACCGTAATAACTGCTGCGGCTTCAAAATAAACGGCCACCAGGCCATCCATGTTTCTGAACGATGCAGGAAACCAGGAGGGGAAGACGGTTGCAATGACGCTGTAAACCCAGGCTACGCCGGTCCCCATTGCAACAAGGGTAAACATATTCAGGGAGCGGTTACGTAACGACATTCCGGCCCGGGCGAAGAATGGCCAGCCACACCACAACACGACAGGGGAGGCCAGAAGCAGCTGCAGCCATGTGTTGTACTGTGGCGGTACTGTATTCCTCAACTCGGGAAACAGATGAGATCCCATTTCGAGTACCAGAACCGGAAACGCCAGCAACAACCCCAGCCAGAAGCGTCTTGTCATGTCGTGAAGTTCATCACTCGGCCCCGTGGATGCCGTAGCTACGAGCGGCTCCAGTGCCATTCCACAGACAGGACAGCTTCCGGGACCACTGCGGCGTATCTCCGGGTGCATCGGACATGTCCACACACCTTCAGAATTCTCTTTTTCCGCCTGGTGGTGAGGCTGTTTTATCTGATCAGGGCTGACTTCGTGATGATCGTGGTGATGGTGATGGGAATGTTCACTGGCATCTTCGGTAAGATAACGATCGGGATGGGCTTTAAATTTACTCTCACAGCTGGCGGAGCAGAAATAAAGTTGATGGTCCTGGTATCGAATGCTGCTGTGCGCCCTGTCGGGCAGGATGGCCATCCCGCACACGGGATCTCTCACCTTATGCAATACGTGGCCCTCGTCCGGGGATAATGTCTGCTCAGAAGCAGTCTGGTTGTTGTGTTGCACTGCATTGTCATTTTTCACAGTAACTCTCCTTATGCATACCGAAGCATCTTCTGTCTTCAGGGTATGTCATGGATGCGATTACCACGAATATCGCCGGCACAGGAGTGCCTGCTACCGGCGTCCCGTTATCAGCCGTTCCGCTGACTATTCGATTCGCTGGAAGACTTTTTTACTTCCATCCGGTGAGAATGCGATAACATCGTAAGCCTCTTTTCGGGCTCCCATCTCCATTCCAGGACTTCCTGCTGGCATACCGGGGGTGGCGAGACCGTATATACCTGAACCAGACTGCATTGCCTTATGTATCGTTGTCGCAGGCACATGGCCTTCAATGATCAAATTACCGGCAACCGCGGAATGACAACTTCGCAGTCCTGCAGGAATAGCATGCTTTTCTTTCAGGGCTGACA
The DNA here is from genome assembly GCF_001807145.1 of Enterobacter sp. HMSC16D10. Lineage (NCBI taxonomy): Bacteria > Pseudomonadati > Pseudomonadota > Gammaproteobacteria > Enterobacterales > Enterobacteriaceae > Enterobacter > Enterobacter sp. HMSC16D10. Next base: position 67,317 of record NZ_KV787833.1, on the reverse strand, counting down.
GCGCCTGATCATTCATGACGTGAGTTCGTACTTCAAACCCGTCTTTTTCCATCGCCTTGCCCCACAGGGAACAACAGCCACAGTTTTCAGATTTGTACATATCAATCACTTTTTCACTCGCCATCGCGGGCAGTGAAAGGCCGAGAGCCAGCGCCATCAGAACCACTTTTTTCATACTCACCTCTGTATATTATCGATTTAAACCCTGACGTCAGGGTGAATCAGTAAAGAAGGACACCCACAGGGGGTGCCCTTTCAGGTTCAGGACACGCTTTTTTTATGTCTGCGCAGCCAGATTAATTTGTAGGCGGCAGGAATAATGAACAGGGACAGCAGCGGAGCCGTGATCATCCCACCAATCATGGGTGCCGCGATACGGCTCATGACTTCTGAACCTGCACCGGTTCCCCAGAGTATTGGCAGCAGACCCGCAATGATCACCGCCACGGTCATGGCTTTCGGCCGGACACGCAGTACGGCACCATGATAGAGGGCTTCATCAAGGCCTTCCGGTGTGAACGTCTCTTTACGGGACAATTCCGGGTGCGCTTCAATGGCATGACGCAGATACATCAGCATGACCACGCCAAACTCTGCTGCCACCCCGGCCAGAGCGATAAACCCCGTTCCGGTTGCGACAGACATATGGAAGCCCTGCCAGTACAGGAACCATATCCCGCCAACCAGGGCGAACGGCAGGCTCATCAGGATCAGCAGGGCTTCATCAACCCGGCGGAATGCCAGATACAACAGGATGAAGATGATCATCACCGTCATCGGCACCATCAGCTTCAGTTTCTTGTTGGCATGCTCAAGCAGTTCAAACTGTCCGGAGAATGACACGCTGGTACCCGGTCTCAGTTTCACTTTCTGACTGATCGCCGTTTTAATGTCATTAACCACCGACACCATATCCCTGCCGCGCGCGTCAATGTAAATCCAGCTGGCTGGACGGGCATTTTCCGTTTTCAGCATAGTCGGCCCGGAAACGACCTTAATATCCGCAACATCGCCCAGCGTGATCTGCTGCTTCATCGGGGTCAGGATCGGCATCTGTTTCAGGGCCTGCGGGCTGTTCCGGTAATCCTGCGGATAGCGGATATTAATCGGGTACCGGGCCACGCCTTCAACCGTTTCCCCTACCGTCGCGCCGCCGATGGCTGATGAGATGAACAGCTGCACATCGCCCACCGTCATTCCGTAGCGGGAGGCTTTTTCCCGGTTGATATCCACATCAATGTAGCGCCCGCCTTCCAGTCGCTCTGCGAGAGCAGACACTACGCCGGGTACGGTTTTGGCGACCGCTTCGATACTCTGCGCCGTTGCATCGATATCGGACAGAACCGTTCCGGACACCTTGATACCTATCGGGCTTTTGATCCCGGTTGAGAGCATATCAATACGGTTACGGATTGGCGGCACCCAGAGGTTTGCCAGCCCCGGTAAACGGACGGTCCTGTCGAGTTCTTCAATAATCTTGTCAATCGTCATGCCTGGACGCCACTGATCCTCAGGTTTGAGCTGGATCGTGGTTTCAACCATTTCGAGCGGTGCGGAATCCGTGGCGGTCTCTGCTTTACCGGTCTTGCCAAATACAGAGGCCACTTCAGGAACGCTTTTGATTAACTTGTCCGTCGTCTGCAGGAGCGCTGCAGCTTCAGCCGGAGAGACACCCGGCAGGGTCGACGGCATATACAACAGGTCGCCCTCGTTAATCTTCGGCAGAAACTCACCGCCCACCTGGCTCAGCGGCCAGATAACGGTGAAAATGGACAAGGCCGCAACCAGCAGGGTTGTTTTTGGCCAGTGGAGAACCCGCAACAGCAATGGATGATACGCTTTGATCAGTACCCGGTTCAGGGGGTTACTGGTCTCTGCAGGAATTTTCCCCCGGATCCAGAATCCCATCAGAATCGGAATGACGATGATGGCCAGCGCGGCCGCGCCCGCCATGGAGTACGTTTTCGTGAATGCCAGCGGGCCAAACAGACGTCCTTCCTGACCTTCCAGGGTAAAGATAGGAATAAAGGACAGGGTGATGATCAGCAGGCTGATAAACAGTGCGGGTCCCACTTCAACGGAGGCATCGGTAATCACCTTCCAGCGGGTGGCGTTGTCAATCTGCTCACCCGGATGCTGATGATCCCACTCCTCAAGCCGCTTATGCGCATTCTCAATCATCACAATGGCGGCATCCACCATCGCACCGACGGCAATCGCTATCCCTCCCAGCGACATGATATTGGCGTTCAGTCCCTGGAAGTGCATGACGATAAAGGCGATACACAGACCAAGCGGCAGAGAGATAATCGCCACCAGGGCAGAACGTACGTGCCACAGGAACAGGGCACAGACGATGGCCACCACGATAAACTCTTCCAGAAGTTTGGAACTGAGGTTATCAATCGCCCGGTCGATGAGCTGGCTGCGATCGTAGGTGGTCACGATTTCAACGCCTTCCGGCAGGCTGGCCTTCAGCGTCTCAAGTTTATCCCTCACTGCCGTGATAACGTCGCGTGCATTTTTACCCGACCGCAGGATCACCACGCCGCCAGCGACTTCGCCCTGGCCGTTCAGCTCGGCAATACCACGCCGCATTTCAGGCCCGGTCTGCACGCGGGCAACATCCCGCAGATAAACCGGCACGCCGTTCTCGCCTGTTTTCAGGACGATGTTATTAAAATCATCAATGCTCTGAAGATAACCGCTGGCACGGACCATATACTCAGCTTCGGCCATTTCAACGGATGAGCCACCGGCCTCCTGGTTAGACGATTCAAGGGCCTGTTTCACTTCGGGCAGGCTGATACCATACTGAGACAATTTTACCGGATTGACCTGAATCTGGTACTGTTTCACCACGCCGCCAACCGAAGCGACCTCAGCCACGTTCGGGATGGTTTTCAGCTCAAATTTCAGGAACCAGTCCTGCAGAGAACGCAGTTCTGAAAGGTCGTGTTTTCCGCTGCGATCGACAAGGGCATATTCAAATATCCAGCCCACCCCCGTGGCGTCCGGACCGATTTCAGAACTCACACCGGCGGGCAGTTTTCCCTGTACCTGGTTCAGGTACTCCAGCACGCGGGAACGGGCCCAGTACAGATCGGTGCCGTCTTCAAAAATGACATACACATACGAATCACCGAACTGTGAAAAACCACGCACGGTTTTTGCGCCAGGCACGGACAGCATGGTGGTGGTAAGTGGATAGGTGACCTGGTTTTCTACAATCTGCGGGGCCTGGCCGGGATAGCTGGTTTTGATAATGACCTGCACATCTGACAGGTCAGGCAAGGCATCGACAGGCGTGTTAATAATCGTCCATGTGCCCCAGATGCTGAGAAACAGGGCCCCCATCATGACCAGGAAACGGTTGGCGACAGAGCGCCGGATAATCCATTCAATCATCGTCGTCTCCTCAGTGCCCTGAATGCATATTTACAGGCTGGTCAGACATTGCTGGCATACTGCTTTCTGTTTTTTCAGGGTGGCGCATACGTTCCAGTGCGCCCGTAATATTGGCTTCAGAGTCAATGAGGAACAGGCCACTGACCACCACGGTATCGCCTTCATTCAGGCCGGAGCCGATGCCGGACTGTTGCTGTGACTCATGCAGAACGTGGATCTGTTTCGGCACAAACTTGCCTTCATCATCAACAGTAATCACGCGCTGTTCTTTGCCGGTATCGATAACGGCCTGGCTTGGTATCAGCAGCATCTCCTGGCTTCTGGTATTCAGTTTCAGATAGGCATTCATGCCCGGCTTGAGAAACTCATCCTTATTAGAAACCTGGAGACGGACCTGAAGCGTACGGGTTGTCTGATCCACGCTGGGAAGAATATTCCATTTTTCGACATGGAATGTTTTATCCGGATAAGCCGGTACCGAAATTTCAAACTGCGACGTATCTTTCAGCAGATAGGCGATAGATTCTGGCACTGCAGCGCTGATCCAGACCGGGTCCATTCCCTGAATCTGAGCCACCACCTTATCTTTCGAAATATTCATGCCGGTGCGCAGGTCAAATGCAGTAATGACACCATCAATAGGTGCTTTAATGGTAAAACGGGTCTGAATGCTCCGGGTAGAACGCAGTCTCTGAATATCCTCTTCCGGCATACCTGCCAGGCGAAGCCGTTCCAGAACGCCTTTAATTTGCGTGGAAGTACCACCGGTGCTGGATAACAGAAGGAATTCACTCTGTGCTTCCACCCAGTCCGGAATGGTAATATCGATAAGTGGCGTCCCCTTCTTCACATGATCGCCAATCGTCATGGGGTAGACTTTTTCGACAAACCCGTCAGAACGCGCCTGCACAATAACAAACTGATACTCGTTATAGCTGACATTAGCCGGGATTGTCTGAGAATAATTCAGCATTCCTCGCGTGACTTTTTGCGTTTTTAATCCCAGATTCTGAACCTGGGTTGGGTCGATACGGATCCCGCCACTGCTTTTATCGCCACTGTCATCAGCATATTTTGGCACCAGGTCCATATCCATAAAGGGCGATTTTCCGGGTTTATCAAATTTGGTATCCGGTTTCATTGGGTCATACCAGAAAAGCACCTTTCGTTCCGGTGCCTTTTGTTCTGTTTTTTCTGTCTTTTGTGCTGAGTTTACATACTGCCAGGCAGTAACCGATATCAGCCCCCCTGCTATGAGGCTGCTGATAATTATTGCAGCATATTTTATCTTTAAAGAAGCCATACAATTTTCCGCTAAAAAATCAAAACACCTGGCATATGCGCCTGACGGTTAACTCACACATATACCTATGTGAATGTACAGGCGCACAGGATGTAATCGCTCCGGACAGCCAATCAGGACTGCGTCACGTTAATGCTTTTGAGTAAGGAGATATTGCCCTGCTGAATAAACGAGAAATCGACATGGTTGCCTGTTTTCAGGGCATTAATAGCATCGTCTGCATTAACAAAAGTAAAGCGCATGGTCATTGCAGGCCAGCCCACCGCTGGAATTGCTTCATGCGAAATGGTGATTTTCTTAGTATTCATATCAATGTCTTTAACGACACCGGTGCCCTTGATAACTTGCTGTACCGAAGCATCACTGGCAGTATTCATATCGCCATGCTGATGTGTTTCAGCATGAAGACCGGCAGAAAACATGACAGAGAAGGCACCAAATAAAACGGCTTTAAGTGAATTACGCATTTTAATTTCCTGATTAATTAAATAAATTTACTCTACCCAACCGCCACCCAGCGCGGTAAACAGATTAATTTCGTTAACCTGCCGGGAATAGGTAAGATCGAGAATGGTTTGCTGGGTAGCGAAGAGGGAACGTTCTGCATCCAGCACTTCGATGTAACTGACAGCACCACTTGCATACAATCCTCTGGCACGCTGGAGAGTTATCTGAAGTGAATCAAGATAACGCTGCTGTGACTCAAGTTGCTGGCTAAGGCTGTCGCGCAGCGCAAGCGTGTCGGAAACATCCTTAAAGGCTGACTGAATTTTTTGTTCGTAATTAACCACCGACTGTTGCTGGCGAATTTCAGCCAGCTTCAGATTGGCTTTATTCCTGCCAGCATTAAATATAGGAATTTCAATTTTAGGGATAAAATTCCACATTCCACTTCCTGACGTAAACAGGCTGGACAGCTCCGTACTGCTTGCGGAAAGACCACTGGTCAGGGTAATTGAGGGGAAAAAGGCCGCTCGCGCTGCGCCAATATTGGCATCAGCCGCTTTCAGCTGATATTCCGCTTCCATAATATCCGGTCGCTGCAGCAAAATTTGTGAAGACAGATTTGGTGGCAATTTTACTGGGGCTATCTCCCCGCCTTTCATCCCTTTTTCTGACGGAAGTGCGCGGTACGTTCCCAGCACCAGTTGCAGGGCATTGTTTGCCTGAGCCAGATCGCCTTCTCGTTTGGCTATTTCGGCGCGGGTACTTTCGATTTGTCCTCGCGCCTGTTCAAGTGCCAGAACGTTCGTACTCCCGGTCACGAGCTGCTGCTCAACGAAAGCATAGGACTGTTGATAATTTTTCAGCGTTTCCCGCGCAATACGAAGTTGTTCGTACGCCAGTTGCTGGCTGAAATAGCTTTGTGAAACGTTGGATACCAGCAGGATGTGTACGGCCCGACGGGCTTCTTCGCTGGCAAAGTAGTTCTGGCGATCAGCCTCACTCATGTTCTTAAGTTTGCCGAAAAAATCGAGCTCATAGCTGAGCTCCAGTCTCGCGTCGTACTCCTGTGTGGTCGGCTTGTCACCTTTCAGACCACCGCTGTATGTTATCCCGGATGAGGCATTCAGCTGGGGATAACGATCTGCATCCGTGACGTTGAACTGGGCTCGGGCCTCTTCAACCTTCAGGGCAGCCATTCTCAAATCACGGTTATTAGTCAGAGCTTCACCGATCAACCGGGTAACCTGGGGATCGACAAAAAAGTTACGCCAGCCCGTATCCTGATAGCCATTTACCGCTGGCGTCAGGCTGTTATGGGACAGTGAAAACTGCTGGGGTACCGGTGCTGCGGGCCGCTGATATTCAGGCGCAAGCGACACGCAGCCTGCCAGGATGAATATCGTGCTAATGCTGAGTAATTTTAATTTGAACATAACGCTTCTCGTCCAGGCAGACCTGGTAAATGGTTCAAATGAAGTCCAGAGTATTGATAGGGGTACTTTACCTAACGCTCTCTGTTTGCCGGGTGACAGGATAATGACAATGTTGTCATTTTTGCTGTAATCCGTTGATAACGATCGTGGGCGCAATAGAATGACATTAGCAGCCAGCCGGGGAGCAAGATGAAAATATTGATCGTCGAAGACGAAATTAAAACAGGTGAATATCTCAGCAAAGGGCTTACAGAGGCAGGGTTCGTAGTGGATCACGCTGATAATGGTCTTACCGGATATCATCTCGCCATGACAGCCGAGTATGATTTAGTCATTCTGGATATCATGCTACCTGATGTGAACGGCTGGGATATCATCCGCATGCTGCGCACTGCCGGAAAGGGTATGCCGGTCTTACTGCTGACAGCCCTCGGCACGATCGAACATAGGGTCAAAGGACTGGAACTGGGTGCGGACGATTATCTGGTTAAACCCTTTGCGTTTGCCGAACTGCTCGCCCGGGTGAGAACCCTTCTGAGGCGGGGAAACACGATGATCACGGAAAGCCAGTTTAAGGTGGCTGACCTCTCGATTGATCTCGTATCCAGAAAAGTCAGTCGCGCCGGAAACCGCATTGTGCTCACCAGTAAAGAGTTCAGCCTGCTGGAATTCTTCATTCGCCATCAGGGAGAGGTTCTTCCCCGCTCCCTGATTGCCTCTCAGGTCTGGGACATGAATTTTGACAGCGACACTAATGCGATCGATGTCGCAGTAAAGCGACTCCGCGCTAAAATAGACAACGATTACGAGACAAAGCTGATCCAGACAGTCCGGGGCGTGGGCTACATGCTGGAGGTCCCGGATGCATAGCAAACCTTCCAGACGCCCTTTCTCACTCGCTCTGCGGCTGACCTTTTTTATCAGCCTGTCCACGATACTGGCTTTTATCGCATTCACCTGGTTTATGCTGCATTCTGTTGAAAATCATTTTGCCGAGCAGGATGTCAGCGATCTTCAACAAATCAGCACCACACTGAACCGTATACTGCAGTCCCCGGTGGATCCGGATGATAAAAAAATAAGCAAAATAAAGGAATCAATTGCCAGCTACCGCAACGTTGCCCTTTTGCTCCTCAATCCCAGGGGGGAAGTGCTCTTTAGCTCAGCTCAGGGGGCGGCACTACGCCCGGCAGTGAATTCAGCAGATTTTAGCGAGCACAGCCGCGCACGGGATGTCTTTCTCTGGACGGTGGAGGATCCTGCGGGACCGATGGATACCGGGTCCGAAATGAAGATGGAAACATACAGGATTATCGCCTCCTCTGGTCAGGCGATATTTCAGGGCAAACAGCAGAACTATGTCATGCTGACTGGCCTATCCATTAATTTCCATCTCCATTACCTCGATGCGCTGAAAAAGAACCTGATTGCGATTGCCGTCGTGATAAGCCTGTTGATTGTTCTGATCATTCGAATCGCTGTCCGTCAGGGGCACCTGCCCCTTCGTAATGTCAGCAATGCCATTAAAAACATCACCTCCGAGAATCTTGATGCGCGACTGGAACCGACACGCGTTCCCATTGAGCTGGAGCAACTGGTTATCTCGTTCAATCATATGATTGGAAAGATTGAGGATGTCTTTACCCGCCAGGCCAATTTCTCTGCCGATATCGCGCATGAGATCAGAACGCCCATCACCAATCTGGTGACGCAGACTGAAATCGCACTGAGTCAGGATCGAACACAGAGGGAACTTGAGGATGTCCTCTATTCCAGTCTTGAAGAGTATAACCGGATGACCAAAATGGTCAGCGATATGCTGTTCCTGGCACAGGCAGATAATAATCAGCTGATACCTGACAGGGTCATGTTTGACCTCAGAGCGGAAGTCATGAAAGTCTTCGAGTTTTTCGAAGCCTGGGCCGAAGAACGCAATATCACGCTCAAATTTAACGGGATGCCCTGCCTGGTTGAGGGAGATCCACAAATGTTCAGAAGGGCGATCAATAATCTGTTATCCAATGCCCTGCGTTATACCCCGGAGGGACAGGCAATCACCGTCTCAATAAGAGAGCAGGAGAGCTTTTTTGACCTTGTGATTGAAAATCCGGGGAAACCAATCCCTGAAGAGCATTTATCAAGGTTGTTTGACCGTTTTTATCGGGTGGATCCGTCCAGACAACGAAAAGGAGAAGGCAGCGGCATCGGCCTTGCGATTGTGAAGTCAATCGTGGAAGCACATCACGGAAGAGTGCAGGTGGAATCGGACGTACACTCAACGCGTTTTATCTTATCCGTGCCCAGACTGGAGAAAATGATTCCGGACACCCAGTGCTGGGAATAAAGATTTAAATGACAAAGATGTCATTAGCCTGTCATGCAGCAAACAGAAGCCATTCGATATAATTAGTGCAACTTATCAGGAAGGCTGGATTGCTTTATCAATATCCGGCGTCAGTGGACGCCAGGAAATGAATATCCAGTCCCCTCCCGGAGAAATAAACACTTCCGAACCTGTTTCAGTTATGGAACTGAAAACACCGGTTGTACTCCCCCGGACATCACTAATTAAGAAATGGAGAGTTATCATGAAAAATATCGTATTAGCATCCTTGCTGGGCTTTGGCTTAATTTCTTCGGCCTGGGCCACTGAAACCGTGAATATCCATGAGCGGGTCAACAATGCACAGGCACCTGCTCACCAGATGCAGTCTGCTGCGGCTCCTGTCGGGATCCAGGGGACTGCACCTCGTATGGCCGGTATGGACCAGCATGAACAGGCCATTATTGCTCATGAAACCATGACGAACGGGTCGGCGGATGCGCACCAGAAAATGGTGGAAAGTCATCAGAGGATGATGGGAAGTCAGACCGTTTCCCCTACCGGGCCGTCGAAGTCATTAGCGGCAATGAATGAGCATGAAAGAGCTGCAGTTGCCCATGAATTTATGAATAACGGTCAGTCTGGCCCACATCAGGCCATGGCCGAAGCGCATCGTCGCATGCTCAGTGCAGGCTGACGGCGAGGGAAGTATCTGTGCTGTCCTTATTTCCTTGATAGATTTTTCCGTAACCGGATATATGGCAACATCTTTGCCCCCTACAGGGGGCATTTTTATCAGATTCTGCTACAGTTAACGGGCATCAACGCTAAAAGGATATTTTTTATGAAAGCCAGAAACACTTTATTTGCAGTATTAATGTTATCCCTGCCAGCGATTTCAGCAGAACATTCAGAAATGAAAATGACTGATATGTCTACCTCGGCTTCGTCACAGGAATATATGGCTGGCATGAAAGACATGCATGACAAAATGATGGCTGCCGTAAATGAGTCCGATCCCGACAAGGCTTTTGCGAAAGGCATGGTAGCGCACCATGAAGGGGCAATAGCAATGGCTGAGACCGAGCTCAAATACGGAAAAGATCCGAAAATGAGAAAGCTCGCGCAGGACATCATTAAAGCTCAAAAAGGTGAAATTGAGCAGATGAATAAATGGCTTGATAGTCAAAAGTAAACATTGTAGAAATGTCACGACAAGCGTGATTTTACATCGTTCCTGGGCGCGGGAGTCGGTTAATCTTTATATAATTCAAACCCGATTAATTTCGGGTTTTTACTACTCTGTACTCCGGTCCTTTGTTGAGGACCGGAATATATGCACCTGAGATGCTTATTTAATACATTATCTCGTCATGGATACAATGTCGCTCAGGATCTCAACCAGCTCGCTTCTCTCCTGCGTTCCGTCATGATAGGTTGATCTTGAGATGATTCTTTCTGATGTCATCTGAGGCCAGAATTTATCTAGTACATTATCGGGTTTCATTCCCACAGCCCGGCCGATTATTTTTTTAGCGTCACAGGTGTCCGTAAACGTGACGGCTACACCAGTAATTTCCTCGATAAGATCCGGGCACAGATAGTTTTCTATCTCACGTTTGCGCGTAGCGAAAAATACCTTACCGGCCTCCTCTACTTCTTTTTTACGCTTCTGGATGGACAGAACCTGTGCAGGGTCTCCCCCAATATCGGAGTCCAGAAATACGCACCAGGGAAGCCCCAGATCTTTGGCCAGATTCAATGTAACCCAGTGTTTGACGCTACCACACCCTCCTATGAGGACTGGCACTATTTTCACGTCCTCCAGAGAGGCTGGCAGCGCACCTGACTGTTTTAATGAACTGGCCGCATGCCTCAGGAAAGTAACATCCGACTTTCCCTCTACCAGAACAATCCCCTGCGCCCTTTCCATACCGGTCTCTGGCAGCACCCCCAGGCTTTCAGTGGCTTCCTTCAGCACTGCGTCATCCGGCATTTTTACTACGGGTTCACCCGCCTCATTTCGGGTAACATAACGTACGCCTTCGACAGGGATTAATCCGGCCAGCGCCGGGACATGGGTGGTGACGATAATCTGACGGTGCGGCTGGCCTGCCAGTGCCAGTAACGCTTTCATCAGCATCATCTGATAGTTCGGATGCTGTGACGTTTCAGGCTCCTCTATGGCATAAATCACATTTCTGGGCGTCCCCGCGACATTCTTTTCAGCCTCAGCCCGAAAAAAATTCAACAGGATAAGCCTCCTTATCCCGCTGCCGCGCTTATTGATGGGGATGCCATTTTCCCCGTCCAGGGTGAAATTGAAGGTCCACTTGGGTTTCTCCTTAAATCGTGGAGTCAGTTCACTGGCGAGTTCGGGGGCCATTTCACGTAATTTATCCAGCGTTCTCTGTGCGACATCCAGGACGCTGTCCTGAATCTCATTTTCCAGCGCTGTAATTTTGTCCTGCAGCGCAGCCTGAGCGTCTTTTACGGCCTGCTGTAAGGGGTTTTTAGCTTCGGAATCCCCGTCGCTGCTTTCCCTGTCGGCTTTGAAAATCGCATACGTGGGCAGCAAATCGAGGATCTTACCCCATAATGATTTTGTGTCGGTTCCGAACTCTTTATCGACATCCAGCATAATTTCCGAACAGGTATAGGGGGCTGCGGCTTCCCTGATGGCCTGACGCCATAACGATGCAGTGCGTTTATCCGCCACATTTTTTTCAACTTCTTTTCCCACCGCCTTGAGCTCAGAAATTTTCATGCCCAGTAAATTTCTCAGGGGCTCCTCATCCGGGTGGATGCAGCGGATGCAGGTCTGCTCCGGTTTTCCTGAGGTCGTTGCTTTAAACGTTTTGACGATTTCAAAATTGCCGTCCTCATTCAGCAGATGTTCTGAGGCGAGCGTGGTCTGCACCCTGTCGTCGATCATGATAAAATCGGGCAGGTCATCAAATTCACAGGCTATTTCAAAACGGCCGTCCCCTTCTCTTAGGCTGAAACAGTTCATGTCATTCTTGTCAGCCTTCATTCCTTCTGTTTCAAAAAAAATAGCCAGCGCTTCCAGAAGCGTTGATTTCCCAAAGTCATTACGACCGACAATACCCGTCATGCTTTCATCAATAATGATTTCAGTAGAGTTTCTGTAGCCTCTGAAGTTTTTCAGTTTTAATTTTCTGAGCCGCATATGAAGTCCTGTGTGTAAGAAAGCGTTTTGCTGCAACCTGAATACAAAATATATTTTCAAATGCCTGCCAACAAGCAGGGATAACCGTTATTCAGAATATCTTAACGACATTTCGGGATTATGATCTGGTCGCGCTTTCAGAACTTTACTGCCCCTCAAAACACCGGAAACTAACTTGTGGTTGGTTACATGGCAAAGTTAAAACTCCAGAATCACGGGTAATGATTTCAATGCTTATTATATTTTTTGGAATTGACTCATGAGCTTTATAATTTAAATGATAATAATAACCATTCTTTTATGCGTAATATTTGCTACTGACACTGATGAATTTAAAAGAAGATAGATTTTCATTTACGGATTATTTCCTAAATTCATCGATAATGTGATCGACATAAAATTTTCACTGAAGAATGAAGAGATAATTTAAGGCCGAGCGAAATAGCTCAAAATGGTGTATTTAACATAACAGAAGAAATGAAAGGCTCTATCGCAACCTGATACTTCAGGCCGCTAAGGGGTTAATCTTGTTGAAGAAAAATTAGACCGGGAAGCGCCAGGCGTCACCATTTCTCCCGCCTGGCTGGAAGTGAAGAATAATTGTGCATAGCTCCGTATTCGGGCTTTGCATCTGACAATGGTTCCCTGGATGAAAGTACGATCTCCACTCCAAGGACGCTGAACACCCTAAACAAACGCTCAAAACCCGCACTTGCAGGGTTGGCCTCTAGTCGGGCATAAGTTTGCTGTGTTATACCCAAACGTTCAGAAACATCTTTTTGCGTCAGTCCATTGGCTTTGCGAAAGCCGATTAAAACAGGACGTAACTGATTCAAAGTCTTCAAAGCGTATTGAGTGTTCATAAGTGACCTTCCGTATCGACGAGTTAACAAGCATAACGCAGGGATTTACAGCATATAGGCTGTAATGCTCATTAACAGACTATAGGCTGTAATACGAATCCTGCCAAGATGCGGCATCTTTCAAATACAAGGCCGTATTGGGTAAGCAGTACACCGTTATATAGCACCCCTTGCCCCTTTGCTGGAGAGGGACCCACGTGATCGCAGGTCTTTTAGACGTTGTTGCTAACCGGCATCATACACAGGTGGTAACCCCCAGGGAAACTCTATGAGTGATAATTTATTCCTGCCCCAGTCAAAATATAAAACCTTATCTAACTAGCTTTCTTAGTATTTTATAAATGAAGTGAAATTAGCGAAGAAGTTTTACATTGTAAAGTGAGCAAAAATATTTACCATTCAACTGGCAAAATTTACAATCTGCAGCCCTTAGCCTGAGAAAATGCACATTAACAGAATAATCATCAAGTCCGATAGAGGCATAACTTACGTCCTCAAAAATATCAGAAATAAATGAGTTGAAATTACAAAAATTAACTTCACTTAACATCTTGAACACCGCAGAAATATATCTATCATGCATTATCTTGACTTCGATAACCTTAGATAAACTTGAATGCGACTTACATTTGAAGAGATCAAAGAGAAAGTAAATCAGCATATTTTTATTGTCCGAAATCCATTTTAAAATTTTATTACGTGCACATGGTAATATATACACTGGATTTTTGAAAGGGTTTGAAACGTCAACCACAAGGGAACAATAACCATGAGGATTTATTCCACTTATAATTAAGTCACTAAGTCCTTTCACTGCATTCAAATAGTTATCAAAACAAACCTCATATAAACTGGTACTATGAACTGCACATTTAGATTCAAACAACCATCTATGACGCAGATAACCAATGCCTTTAGAGTGTATATCTTCAACAATACATTTGTGACAGTAACGAATGTTTGAGATGTTTACCAATGGATATGAATTAGTTATGTGAAAATTTTTCCGACAGGCATCTTCAACAGCGTTAAAATACCCGTAAACACCAGAAGATAACGACACTATATTGGAAGTTAGTATATAACCATTTCTAGTGGCAAGAATGTCATATATATCCTGCAAGCTATGCAATTTGTACATATCAATCAGTTCGAAACGAGGAAAGGCATCGTACCTTAGTGCGCCATGCTTTGATATTATGTTCCTGCAATTGGATAAGTTATACATTATCTGTGAACGCAGAAGAAAACTGTGCCACAATTCATTTTCGTAAACCATATAACTCCCTCTTATTTAATTAGTTCCATTTTTCTGAGAAGTATCATTGTCATTGGTAGTTTATCTCTGTATTTCAAAAGCCAGCCATGCCCTCCCAGTAAAGCATCTAGACTTGTAAGTGACATCGAGTACTGCCCCTGAGATAAAACATCATTTATTAATGATGATGAGATAATATCTCTCTCGCTCCAGTCTACTCTTTTATTTTTATAGCATCGTATTGTTTTAGGAAGACAGGAATTAAGCCAGTCACATTCATGTTTATTTAGCCAATAGAAACTTGCATAACAACTTTCTTTGACTAACTTTCGTGTTATAGAAACGGATTGATTATGTATAAATCTTAATATTTTCTGCTTATGACGCCGTCTTAAAGAATCTTTTTTACATTTTTTACGCCATGAGCATAAACCGTAACAAGATGAAATTACAGAGGATACAGCTCCTTCCGATAATGAGTTTTTCTCAGCTATGGATGCCAGACTAAACCCCCTTACAGCCATAGACTTGATAAGCAATTCAGTGAATATATTAATTTTTGTGTTTCGCTTAAACGCCCTCAGGTATTTTTTATAAATAAGTGTTTTAATGTAACATCTGCTGCGACTAAATTCCTTCCCAAGGTTGCTAACACTAGTATTATTTTCAACTATATGAAAACTGTATTTCTTATGACTTTTAAAGATTTCTTTCTTTTTATTAGTACGACTTCCTGCATACGTTGGCCAGCAAGTATTTAACAAACAATAACAAAGCAAAAGATGCTTTGTGGGATGCTGACAACATTTGTCTTTGAGTATAGGCTCCCAGTAATGATAATCAGTTAGGGATGTTGGTATAAGTCCCGATGAACCCTCCCCAAATAACTGGCACTTAGCATAAACATGTGCGTAGAATACATTTTTCTTTAAATTTCCATCCAATGATAATAAATTCAACTTTTTAAGTACATCCATGTAATTGGGGTGTGTAATATCTTTTCTTCTGATTATATTTAGGGACTCATAACAAAACTTAGCAAAATCGAAGTCTATCTCATTGCTAAGTTGTTCTGTATACGAAACAGGAGGCATCAGTCCAATACGTATGTGCGGTGAAGAAGGGACATGGATGCTTTCAAGCGCTACCGGATGCCGATGGCAGGTTGTAACCCCATGAAGCTGATGCGCCAGATGCCAATAAGTAACACCATAATGAAAAGTATCTTCACGAGCGCAAACCGGGCAAAACTTCAATAGTGTGCGCTGCCCTAGTGAAAAATTACTAAGGCGGCACAATCGATTAAGCCTGGCAGGGGTCGTGTTGAAATCCATAATTTCATTACGACTGATTGGTAGTGCCCAGGCAAAAAGAGGGAGTAAAGTCTGTTCATGCCAGAGCTGATCTGCACTTTCGGATGTATGAAGAGAAATAGCCTTTAATCCTGAATTGAGAATTGGATGGACGTTCATATCAGGTTTGTTGAAAATGATCGTTAACAGAGAAGATGGGGACATACCGTACACGGTAGTTGTCCGACAAAACCGGCTGAACAAGGATTCATCAGGCAAAACAGGCAACATTCTCATTTCCCACACCTCTCTTTGACCGTTACGAACTGTTACCTCATTACAATTTATTAAGTGGATCTATATTTATAAGCCCGCAACGCTGAAGAGCATCGTAGGTATTTTTCTTTTCAGCTGTTCTGTTGATAACAAGATCGTGGTCAAGAGACAGTATTTTCTCGTCGAAATTGCGCAAAACCTCGTCTATTTTTCCTACGAATTCCTTGTGCTGTGGCCTGTCTATATCCCCAGGGATCAAAGACTTTAGGGACTTCTCTGCCATGATTTTAGCCGAAGCATCACCCTCATTAGATGCAGAGAGCCATTTAGCTTCCTCATCTTCAGTCGCGGCCCCCGGGAGTGGAGTATCCTTATATTCCTCCGTATGACTCACGAGTACCGGTACAGAGGCCGACAAGACTGCGCCAGTGATGATTTCATTGCCGCTACCGATAACCTTTAATTGTGCCCCCCGATAAATCATCTGAGCCAATCCAATATTGCCTTTAGATAAAATGAATAATTTTTCGTTTAACTCATCATTTAATGGAGTTTCAACATTTGTCCATTGTAATGGCCATAAATAATGAATAAACGATTGCCAGTCTTGTGAATCGTATCTAACATTCTTAATTTTCATGTAACCACCAGACTCTGCCCGCCTGGCAATTCTCATTTTCTTTGTCAGCGTCTCGTCAAAAGGATGATTTCCACAAAAAACCATAGATACCCCCATGGAATCTACAATTTCATGTAAAAAATCAATCAACTTACTCTCACCCCCGGTTCTTGAAAATTTAAGCCTCTGCATTTCATCAATAACAAGGATACCCAAAAATGATGATTTAATTCTTTGTGCAATCTGGCGAGCCAGAGCACCATTTCTAATCTCAGGTGTAGTTCGTTCAATACCAATTGCATCATCTAATTTTTGTAAAATCTCTTCACAAAGGTCTCTCACACTTGAATTGTATGGACAATTAATCTTTACCCATACAATTTGCTTACTGAAGCCGGGAAAAACTCCTTTATAGCTGCTGTGTTCTATAATCTGAGGGAAATGATCCATGACTTGCTCAATCATGGTAGTTTTTCCAGAACCACTCATTCCAACTATCGTAATAGTTTCAGCCTGGGATTTAAAATATCCACTTTCTGGCTCAATATCAGGACGCTCATTTCCATAGTAATGAAGATATTGAATTGTTCCGCTTTTTAAAGGATTACGAGCTGCATAGCTTTCCCTAAGTGCCCGTAAGATCATCTTATAAGCCTGGATAAGATTGGTTTGAGGGCAACGGAATTTCTTTATACGTTCGACATACTGCTCTCTAACATTCGCCGGGGCAGTCCAGCGGATTTTTTCGTCAATTTCGGGGAAATAACTCATTTCCAGAAGTACTTCATCTTCCGTAAGCGCTTCAGGAAGTGCTTCAATTAAGGGATTGCCACGATACTCAGGTAACTCCTGTTCTTTATATATCGCTGAAACGCGCCGTATAAGATTCATTATTCTGCGTCCTCAGTCTTCTTCTTACCTTTTAACCATCTTTGTTTCTCCTCCCGGCCAGGCAAAAGCAGAACATTACTGGATGAAGGAAGTAGGGGTTCAGATCTTCCATTAGCAACATGAGTTCGCCCTAATGAATCAAGTTCATTTTTCCTGTTCTTTTTAATATCTTTACCATGTACCCGGCGAGATTCGTATATTTCATTTAATCTTTCGTTACCTTTCCTGTTAAATTCATCTTTATTATTGATATTGCTGAGCGAATCCAGAGTAAATAAATTAATTTCTTTTTGAGTATCTACCCAATCAGCCATTACATCTGTATCAAGATGAGCTTTCCCTTTAAATACATCTCTTTTCTTAAGTAGGTAATGTTTTTTGAAAATGCTATTTTTGTCAAATCTTACATATATATAATCTACGCAATTGTCATCTATTCTTGCTTCACAAGTGGTTCTTCCAAATACTCTGACACCTGATGCAATTTCAGGATCACATTCATAAAAAAGATTATTGTACTGAATCCCACCGGCGGTAATGTTAGCGTTCACAGGGATTAACAATCGTGCGATCACTTCGTCGGCCCCAACGGCTCTTGCGCTGAATCTCCCGTGCTTTAAGCTTATCATCCAACTATTTTTTGGTGATATTACGAGATCATTTTCAATCAGTAAGGGATTGATATAAGCCAGTTCCTCATACGTTCTCTGATTATGTGCAAGTATCTCCCGAATCAGTAAAGACGTGACCTCCTGAATCGTTAAACAAGCCCTGGATTGCGGTATTGGCTCTCCTTTAACAATCTTTCCCCTTCGTGTTGTTCCAATAAGCCTATGAATAACCTCATCATTCAGAATGCCGAAACAGCGTTCAACAATGCTTTTTCTGTCGCCTCTACCGACTGGCGCAAACTCAAGTTTTGTCAGGGGGGTCATCTCTTCCTGAGGTTTAAGACCAATCATCTCCCCGTTGTCACACATCAATGTTAATGGAATGTGAGAACAAGGCCAATCATCATCAGTAATAGAGATTCCAAATAATCTACAATATTCTTTTTTTGGCATAAAGCAATTTGCTAACGCTTGTCGGGCGGCTCGCCATGAAGCATGGTATAAAGAAACATGAAGGCCAACAATCATTCTTGTTGCACGATCCACCACTGTATAAATAGTAGGACGCCCAATGACTTTTCGTCTGTTTAAACTCGAAATAAGATGTACATCAGCGACAGTTGAGTCTATTTCGAAAACATCACCCGGCAAAACAGTTGTATTAGCCACACTACCTAAAAGCGCCCGCATTTTGAGGTCTATTTCTTTTTTCGTGTTCTTCTTATTTATCGAGAAATCTTTAGTGAAGAGTTTTTTATTCCAGTATGAAAATTGTTTTAAAGAAGGAACATATGGAGCTCTATTTTCTAGGTTTGCTGTTTTAATTTCATCCCTAAAATACAAATCAATATGTCTCTCTAATGTTTTCTTTATCGTATCTCCGTTAACTTTATAATGATACGTAATGAGAGATTTTCTAATATTATTTATATCTCTTTCATTAAGAATGAAAACACGTGATCGTTCATTAGGTAATGCTCTGTTTTTTTTGGAATTCCCAAGTTTAATTTCATGTTTGATTCTACTTTTCCCAGCGGCGCCACAGTTCGAGAATGCGGGTAGCAATGCATAAATATCCTGCCCATGTCGCCAATACAACGCCAGAAGCGTTCTGATAGTATATTGTGATATTTTTTTATTTCTTGAGTAATCCATTAAAAGGTGCGACTTTTTATGTAATGCATAGTCGAACAGAAACATTCTGTCATCTACAAGATCTTTAATGATATTGTAATTTTCATCTCGCCTTCCTCTGTCTTTATCTGTTAATTCTTTCTCATCTACTAACATATATGAAGGATATATATAATCTTTACAAGTTATGCTATTTGATTCAATATAATATTTAAACATTGAAAATGAGAAAGGGATTGGCTTACCCGTTCTTTCTGATTTTATTTTAAACAAAATTAACAAATCGACCTTTCTGTCAAAATCCAAAACACGGTAAAGTCCCTCTGCAAGCAAATCAGTGCCTTGAGAGAGCCAGACTGAATTCCTAATAATATCCATTTGCGTTCAGTCCTATATAGTGGTCATTGGAAATTATCTTTATCAGACCGGTTTCGAGTATTGGATATGATAAATCAACATTTATCATTTTTAATCCAATCATTGCCTGCAATAACATCATCGCTTCTTGTGCATCTACCCCAAAGATTGATGAAATCATTGCACGTAGTCCTACTATGGGATAAACATCTGGTTTAAGCTTCCATAGGATTTTATCAAGAGGATATTTATCATAAAATTCAGAACCATCTCTTAATACAGAAGTAGCCCAGCAAATGTTTTTACCGACGACGTTATTGAGTTCCGAGCCAACATAAATTTGAAACTCAACATCAATCAACTGCCAAAACATCCTCTCTATTTCAAGTTTTTGGGCTTCGCGTTCAGGTATGCTCTCGTTATGTTTTACTGCTATAGCTTTGTATCGAAGTCCGCCTTCAGGAGTTCTCAAGGTCAGTAAAAAATCGGTTGTCATAACATTCAGAACTTCGACAGGTACTCCTCTTACTCCCCTCACCATAGGATGTTGAAAATGTAGATGATTTGCTATTTGTTGGGTAAGCCGGAGAGGAAAGAGTGGGAATTGTTCCCGGATATCAATCACCGAGTCATTAAACTCAGCCAGATAGAAAAAGTTACTTTCGACAGAAGAAAGGAGATGATGGTTTCGAAACGTCTTAAGGCCAAAGACTATCGAACGGTTTCCACGGGATTTAACGTCCTGAGCTCTAAGCCAGGGCTGATAACTTTGGCCATAGCCCACTCCTATGCCGTCACCTAGCGCATTTTCATAATCCAAATAGGATTTGAGACGCCTACCCCTAGCCATGATCGTACCCTAAAAACGACATTGATACGTACCTATATGTGCATTTTATAGTCTCCAACCCTATAACCACACATTCAGTAAGTATACAACATTAGCGTCGTTTTTTGAGAATGGTTACAACTTTAGTGCTTTGTGTACAACTTTATTGTCCTCGGACATCTGCCAGCGCCTGAGCACATGCCCAGGCACTTGCCCAAGCCCACTGGAAGTTGTATCCGCCGAGCCAGCCGGTCACATCCATCACTTCGCCAATAAAATAGAGCCCCGGCACGTTGCGCGCTTCCATGGTGCGGGAAGAGAGCTCGTTCGTGTCGACCCCGCCCAGCGTGACTTCCGCGGTGCGGTAACCTTCCGTGCCGTTTGGCTGCACGCGCCAGTTTGTCAGGGTCTCCACCAGCGTCTCCTGCTCGCGGCTGTTAAGCTGCTTAAGCGACACGTCGGGGATCTGCCCCAGCACCTGCAAACACTCCACCAGACGCTTCGGCAGCTGCATTGCCAGCGTGTTTTTCAGGCTTTGATTCGGGTGTGCGGTACGCTGCTCGTTGAGGAACGCATCGAGATCGCAGTCCGGGAGCAGGTTAACCGTGACAAACTCCCCCGGCTGCCAGTAGCTGGAGATTTGCAGTACCGCCGGGCCGGAGAGGCCGCGATGGGTAAAGAGCAGGTTTTCGCGAAACACCGTGCCGTCTTCGGCGGTGATAACAGAGGGAACAGACACGCCAGACAGCGTCTGAAGCTGTTCCAGAAGCGGTTTATGCAGCGTGAACGGCACCAGCCCGGCGCGCGTAGGCAGGACTTTCAGGCCAAACTGCTCGGCGATTTTATAGCCGAACGGGGAAGCGCCCAGCCCCGGCATAGACAGGCCGCCGCTGGCAATCACCAGATTATCGGCGCTGACGGTTTCACCGTTGAGCTGCAGCGTGTAGCCCTGGTCATCGCGGGAAACGTCCAGCACTTCGGTGCGCAGGCGCATGACCACGCCGCCCTTCTCGCACTCGGCCACCAGCATATCGACAATCTGCTGGGCGGAGTCGTCGCAGAACAGCTGGCCCAGCGTCTTCTCATGCCATGCGATACCGTGCTTACCCACCAGGTCGATAAAGTCCCACTGGGTGTAACGCGCCAGCGCAGATTTACAAAAATGACGGTTTTGGCTCAAATAGGCCGCGGGTTCAACATACAGGTTAGTAAAGTTGCAGCGCCCGCCGCCGGACATCAGGATCTTGCGGCCTGGCTTTTTACCGTTATCCAGCAGCAGCACGCGACGACCCGCCTGTCCGGCCATTGCCGCACAAAACATACCCGCCGCACCGGCGCCAATTACCACGGCATCAAACCTTTCCACGTCAAAACCCTCTTTGTTAACTGCCGCGGATTGTAAAGTTTCCTCTGTGGTCACACCAGCGTAAAAAGACATTACAAAGCCATTCCATTGAAATTTAAAGAATATCCTTTCAGGCACTTTTCTCAATTCAGGTGGTATGTCAAAAAAAGTCTATATTTCACTTTGCCCGTTGCGCATTTGTCCTGGATAATGCGCCGCGTTCATGTCCTCAAAATGGCGTAACGTCCTATGCTACATTTGTTTGCCGGCCTGGATTTACATACCGGGCTTTTACTCTTGCTTGCTCTGGTTTTTGTACTGTTTTACGAAGCGATCAACGGCTTCCACGACACTGCAAACGCAGTAGCGACGGTTATCTACACTCGCGCAATGCGATCGCAGCTTGCGGTTGTTATGGCGGCGGTATTTAACTTTTTTGGTGTCCTCCTGGGCGGACTGAGCGTTGCGTATGCGATTGTGCATATGCTGCCAACAGATCTGCTGCTTAACGTAAGTTCTGGCCATGGCCTCGCTATGGTGTTCTCAATGCTGCTTGCTGCAATTATCTGGAACCTCGGTACCTGGTATTTCGGCCTGCCTGCATCCAGTTCTCACACCCTCATCGGCGCGATTATCGGTATCGGGTTAACCAACGCCCTCATGACCGGTACATCGGTTGTTGATGCGTTAAATATCCCGAAAGTACTGGGGATCTTTGCCTCTCTCATCGTCTCCCCTATCGTGGGTCTGGTGGTGGCGGGCGGGCTGATCTTCATCCTGCGTCGTTACTGGAGCAATACCAAAAAACGCTCCCGTATTCACCTGACGCCGGCAGAGCGTGAAAAGAAAGACGGCAAGAAAAAGCCGCCATTCTGGACGCGTATTGCCCTGATCATTTCCGCTATCGGCGTGGCTTTCTCACACGGCGCGAACGATGGTCAGAAAGGAATTGGTCTGGTGATGCTGGTACTGATCGGTGTTGCTCCGGCAGGCTTCGTGGTTAACATGAACGCCTCCGGCTACGAAATCACCCGTACCCGCGATGCGGTCAACAACGTTGAAACTTATTTCCAGCAGCACCCTGAACTGCTGAAAAAAGCGACCGGCGTTGACCAGTTAATCCCGTCTCCGGAAGCGGGTGCCACGACTGCGCCAGGCGAGTTCCACTGCCATCCGGCAAACGCGATTAACGCGCTGGAACGTGCGAAAGGCATGCTGGGCAATATCGAAAGCTATGACAAACTGACCGTTGAGCAGCGTGGTCAGCTGCGTCGCATTATGCTGTGCATCTCTGATGTGACGGATAAAGTGGCGAAGCTGCCAGACGTGAATGCTGACGACCAGCGTCTCCTGAAGAAACTGAAAGGCGATATGCTCAATACCATTGAGTACGCGCCAATCTGGATCATCATGGCGGTCGCACTGGCACTCGGTATCGGTACGATGATTGGCTGGCGCCGCGTGGCGACCACCATCGGCGAGAAGATCGGTAAGAAAGGCATGACCTATGCGCAGGGTATGTCCGCGCAGATGACGGCGGCAGTGTCTATCGGTCTGGCGAGCTACACCGGTATGCCGGTATCCACCACCCACGTACTCTCCTCGTCCGTGGCAGGTACCATGATTGTTGACGGTGGCGGCCTGCAGCGCAAAACCGTGACCAACATTCTGATGGCCTGGGTGTTCACCCTTCCGGCGTCCATCCTGCTGTCTGGCGGGTTGTACTGGATTTCGCTGAAGCTGATTTAATCGGTTAAAGGCGACAAAAAAGCGGGTCAGGAAACTGACCCGCTTTTTTTATGGCTGTTAGTTGCAATCGGAAAGTGTATAACATCAGGATTTCCCTGAACATTTTTTGCCCAACGAAATTGCGCAGGTAATACTATGATGGCGATCGGAAGAAAAACCAGACAAAGGAGAATGTATGGCTTCTGTCCCTCTTTCAGGACCAGGTTCAATGGTTATAGCAAACAACATGCGTGAAGCACGCCTTCATGGCATGTCGCGTAATATGGCCACGCCTTCAACGTATTACTGGTTCTACCAAAAAGTACGAAATGGTGGTCCCTGGGATTACAAGAAATTCGACCCTTATTTTGCTGCATTTGGAAATTTCAACTTCGGAGCCGCCGGGACTGCAGCAGGAATTCCTGCAAACATCCTGCTTATGGGCGCTGGCTGGGCTCAAGGCCGTGCTGGCACGTCAAAACCTGAATGGGGAAAATGGTACGAAAAGCCGCCTTACGGGGACGATCCAACGGACCAACGCAATATCAGAGAAGGAATAGAGTATGCCATTCAAAACGGCTACTAAATGGATTCATCGCCTTGTTACCGTTTCGCTTCTGGCGCTGGTCATTGGATTTTTGTGGCTCAACCACCAGCCCAACCGGCAAGAGAGCGATGAATTACAACACGTTTATAAATTATCTGACAGCGTCTGGCTCTATATGACCGTGAACAATCAGGGTGACGCAACCGTACCCACAATCTACCGTTACTATCTCTCGGAAAAGATAACAGGGAAAGACACCGACATTATCCATCAGTTGGCTAAGAAGCATCCTGTCATTGAAGGTACGGGTACAATTACTGCGGCCAGCATTGATACAAACGGAAACGTTAACATCGCCTATAGCGGGAAGGTTACTTCGATTGAGACCAATCTCTCCAATCTGAGGTTCTCAGTTAAGCCTTGAACCAGCGAAAAGAAGGCGGGGTTGACCCCGCCTGCTGTGATGCTCAGTGCCAAATCATCAATGCAATCATACTGACGACGACCAGCCCGCACAGGGCACTGGTCAAAATGAACTGACGACGCAGGCGCTCGCAGCGACGGATAAATTCTTCATCGTGATGATCGCGGTAGCGCTGGTAGTAGATATATCCCACCAGACGCATCTGTTTGCTGGGCTGTCCATGCGAGGTGAAGAACCCTCCACCGTCCACATACTGATAAAGCAACGGATCGCAACCACGAAGTACCACTAACAGCGCACGTAACGATGAGAAGTAGCGCGCCATATTCACTATGCAAACTACGCATAACGCCCAAAACAATGCGACGGTGCTAATCATACATCCTCCCCGGCGTCCGCCCACGAAGCAAGGCTTCTGAGCTACCGCACCCCAATGCCCTGACAGACAGTTCAGTGAAAGAATGACCAAAAGTCGATCCGGTTCGCGTTTTAATATCCGAACGGCTCATTTAATAGTGTAGGAGATCCGTTAATTTTTTTGCCACAAGGTTAATCGTTATCAACACCAAAGCTTGAAAAATATGTTTAACTGGGCCGTAATGAAAGCATCAGACGACGGCTTTCCCATTTAGTCATCGATAACTTAAGGAAGGAGTAACACTATGGCTTACAAACACATTCTCATCGCGGTAGACCTCTCCCCGGAGAGCAAAGTGCTGGTTGATAAAGCGGTATCCATGGCACGTCCCTACAACGCGAAAGTTTCGCTGATTCACGTTGATGTGAATTACTCCGACCTCTACACCGGTCTGATCGACGTCAATCTGGGCGATATGCAGAAGCGTATCTCCGAAGAGACGCACCACGCCCTGAGCGAACTGTCCACCAACGCGGGCTACCCGATTACCGAAACCCTGAGCGGCAGCGGCGACCTGGGCCAGGTATTGGTTGATGCGATCAAGAAATACGACATGGACCTGGTGGTGTGCGGTCACCATCAGGACTTCTGGAGCAAGCTGATGTCTTCCGCGCGCCAGCTGATTAATACCGTTCACGTGGATATGCTGATTGTTCCACTGCGTGACGAAGAAGACGAGTAAGTGCAAAAAAGCCCGGTGGCGCTAACGCTTACCGGGCCTA
>NZ_KV787833.1:0-41879 GCF_001807145.1 Enterobacter sp. HMSC16D10 | reverse complement strand
GGGTAAGGCGAAGCCGCCACCCGGCTTTTTTTATTCCGGTGTCCCCGAATAAATATCAAACCGGTGCCCTTTGGTGGTCACCGCGTTGGTCGTGGCAACGTCCGCCAGGGGCGGCGCATAGTCAGGGCGCTTCACCACCACCCGCTTCGTCGCCAGCTGACGAGCCGGTTCCAGCAGGCCATCCGCATCCAGATCAGGCCCCACCAGAGACTGAAACACCCGCATCTCTTTCTTCACCAGCGCGCTTTTCTGCTTGTGCGGGAACATCGGGTCGAGATAGACGACCTGCGGGCGCGGGGTGATATCGGTCAGCGCCGTCAGGCTCGAGGCATGAATCAGCTGCAAACGCTCCTGCAACCACGGGCCGATTTCCGGATCCGCGTAGCCACGCGTCAGACCATCATCCAGCAACGCGGCCACCACCGGATTACGCTCCAGCATCCGCACATGACAGCCGACAGACGCCAGCACAAACGCATCGCGCCCCAGCCCCGCCGTGGCATCCACCACGTCCGGCAGATAGCTTCCTTTAATCCCAACCGCTTTCGCCACCGCTTCGCCGCGACCGCCGCCGAACTTGCGCCGGTGCGCCATTGCCCCGCCGACAAAATCGACAAAAATCCCGCCGAGCTTCGGTTCGTCGCGCTTACGTAATTCGAGATGTTCTGGTGTCATCACCAGCGCCATCAGGTTATCTTCATCATGTTCCAGCCCCCAGCGGGCGGCCAGAACAGATAAGGCGCCGTCTCCGGCGCCTGTTTCATCCACTAAGCAGATCTTCACGTAACAATCAGCCTTTGATTCCGTAATGCTCAAGCATCGCGTCCAGCTGCGGCTCGCGCCCGCGGAAGCGTTTGAACAGCACCATTGGCTCTTCGGAACCGCCGCGGGTCAGGATGTTATCGAGGAACGACTGGCCGGTTTCGCGGTTAAAAATCCCCTCTTCTTCGAAACGAGAGAAGGCATCCGCCGCCAGCACGTCGGCCCACAGGTAGCTGTAGTACCCCGCCGCATAGCCGCCCGCGAAGATGTGGCTGAACGCGTGCGGGAAACGACCCCAGGTTGGCCCTGGAATAACCGCGACCTGCTTTTTAATCTCGGCCAGGGTTTCAAGGATTTTCGCTCCCTGCTCCGGGCTGAACTCGGCGTGCAGGCGGAAGTCGAACAGGCCGAACTCCAGCTGGCGCAGGATAAACATCGCCGCCTGGTAGTTCTTCGCCGCCAGCATTTTATCCAGCAGTTCTTTCGGCAGCGGTTCACCGGTCTCGTAGTGGCCGGAGATAAACGCCAGCGCGTCCGGCTCCCAGCACCAGTTTTCCATAAACTGGCTTGGCAGCTCGACCGCATCCCACGGTACACCGCTGATGCCTGCCACGCCTGCGGTTTCGATGCGGGTCAGCATATGGTGCAGACCGTGACCGAACTCGTGGAACAGGGTGATCACTTCGTCGTGGGTAAAGAGCGCAGGTTTGCCGTTCACCGGACGGTTGAAGTTACAGGTCAGGTAGGCGACCGGCTTCTGCAGGGAACCGTCTGCTTTACGCATCTGGCCCACGCAGTCGTCCATCCACGCCCCGCCGCGCTTGTTCTCACGCGCGTAGAGATCGAGGTAGAAGCTGCCGCGCAGTTCGTTTTTCTCGTCATACAGCTCGAAGAAGCGCACGTCCGGATGCCAGACGTCGATATCGGTACGCTCTTTGGCAGTGATGCCATAGATGCGCTTCACCACTTCAAACAGGCCGTTAACGGCTTTGTTTTCCGGGAAGTACGGGCGCAGCTGCTCGTCGCTGATGCTGTAGAGGTGCTGCTTCTGTTTTTCGCTGTAGTAAGCAATGTCCCACGGCTGCAGCTCGTCCACGCCGAACTCCGCTTTCGCGAAGGCGCGCAGCTGGGCCAGCTCTTTTTCACCCTGCGGACGGGCGCGTTTCGCCAGATCGGTCAGGAAGTCGAGCACCTGCTGCGGGTTTTCCGCCATTTTGGTGGCGAGAGATTTGTCGGCGTAGTTTTCAAAGCCCAGCAGCTGGGCCAGCTCGTGGCGCAGGGCGAGGATTTCCGCCATCACCGGGCTGTTGTCCCACTTACCGGCATTCGGCCCCTGATCGGAAGCGCGGGTGCTGTAGGCGCGGTACATCTCTTCGCGAAGCGCCTGGTTGTCGCAGTAGGTCATCACCGGCAGATAGCTTGGGATATCCAGGGTTAACAGGTAGCCGTCCTGCTCTTTCGCTTCGGCCTGCGCTTTTGCCGCCGCCAGCGCGCTTTCCGGCATACCCGCCAGCTCTGCTTCGTCGGTAATCAGCTTCGTCCAGCCCATGGTGGCGTCAAGGACGTTGTTGCTGTACTGGTTGCCCAGCTCGGACAGGCGCGCGGCGATTTCACCGTAGCGGGTCTGCTTCTCTTTTGGCAGGCCAATCCCGGACAGCTCAAAATCACGCAGGGCGTTATCGACCGATTTTTTCTGCGCGGTATTCAGCTCGGCGTAGTGATCGCCGTCGCGCAGGTCGCGGTAGGCTTTGTAGAGCCCTTCGTGCTGGCCGACCCAGGTGCTGTACTCAGAGAGCAGCGGCAGGGTTTGCTCGTAGGCTTCACGCAGCTCCGGGCTGTTTTTTACCGAGTTCAGGTGGCTCACCGGGGAGAAGATGCGCCCCAGCACGTCGTCCACTTCGGCCAGCGGCTGACACAGATTTTCCCAGGTGTACGGCCCGCCCTGCGCGACCACGCTTTCTACCGCCGCGCGGCAGTTGTCCAGCGATTGTGTAACCGCTGGAACCACATGCTCGGGGAGGATTTTAGAAAACGGTGGCAACGAAAAAGGCGTCAGTAATGGATTGGTCATAAACGCTGTCCTGTTGAAAGAGGTGAATGAAGCGCGCATCCGGCGCTGTGCATATGCGATCTAGAATGGGGTTAAGTGTAGAGGATTTCAATGCCAGACGTGGCGGAAAAGAGCCCGGTGGCGCTGCGCTTACCGGGCCTGCGGGTAATCTGCGCCGTTCTGCTGTAAACTGTGGCAAATCGTCAATTCAGCGGAATATCATTACCCATGCTCAGTTATCGCCACAGCTTCCACGCAGGCAACCACGCCGACGTCCTTAAACACACCGTTCAGAGCCTGATCATCGAATCGCTCAAAGAGAAAGAAAAGCCGTTTCTCTATCTGGACACGCACGCGGGCGCGGGCCGTTATCAGCTGAGCGGCGAGCATGCCGAGCGTACCGGTGAATATCTGGAAGGGATCGCCCGCATCTGGCAGCAGGACGACCTGCCTGCCGAGCTGGAGCCGTACATCGGCGTGGTGAACCACTTCAACCGCAACGGCCAGCTGCGTTACTACCCGGGATCCCCGCTGATTGCCCGCCAGCTGCTGCGCGAGCAGGACAGCATCCAGCTGACCGAGCTGCACCCGAGCGACTTCCCGCTGCTGCGTTCTGAATTCCAGAAAGACGGCCGCGCCCGCGTGGAAAAAGCCGACGGCTATCAGCAGCTGAAAGCCAAGCTGCCGCCGGTTTCCCGTCGTGGCCTGATACTGATCGACCCGCCGTACGAAATCAAAACCGACTATCAGGCGGTGGTGACGGGTATTCACGAAGGCTACAAACGCTTCGCCACCGGGACATACGCCCTGTGGTATCCGGTGGTGCTGCGCGCGCAAATCAAGCGCATGATCAAAGACCTGGAAGCCACCGGCATCCGCAAAATCCTGCAGATCGAGCTGGCCGTGCGTCCGGACAGTGACCAGCGCGGCATGACCGCCTCGGGCATGATCGTCATTAACCCGCCGTGGAAGCTCGAAGCGCAGATGAACAACGTGCTGCCGTGGCTGCACAAAACGCTGGTGCCAGCCGGTACGGGTCATACCTCCGTCAGTTGGATCGTGCCGGAGTAATCGCAGCCATCGGTGGAAACTATTGATTTCAGGTATACAATCGCGGCAATTCACGATTAAGGACAAAAGCTATGACTAAGCATTATGACTACATCGCCATCGGCGGTGGCAGCGGCGGCATCGCCTCCATCAACCGCGCGGCCATGTACGGCCAGAAGTGTGCGCTGATTGAAGCCAAAGCGCTGGGCGGCACCTGCGTGAACGTGGGTTGTGTACCGAAAAAGGTGATGTGGCATGCGGCGCAAATCCGTGAAGCTATCCATATGTATGGCCCGGACTACGGCTTTGACACCACCATCAACCACTTCGACTGGGACAAACTGATCGCCAGCCGTACCGCCTACATCGACCGTATTCACACCTCGTACGACAACGTGCTGGGCAAAAATAACGTCGACGTTATCCACGGTTTCGCCCGCTTTGTGGACGCGAAAACGATCGAAGTGAACGGTGAGACGATCACCGCCGATCACATCCTGATCGCCACCGGCGGCCGTCCGAGCCACCCGAACATCCCGGGCGTGGAATACGGCATCGACTCCGACGGTTTCTTCGAACTGCCTGCCCTGCCTAAGCGCGTTGCCGTGGTGGGCGCGGGTTACATCGCAGTGGAGCTGGCTGGCGTGATTAACGGTCTGGGCGCTGAGGCGCACCTGTTCGTGCGCAAACACGCGCCGCTGCGCAGCTTCGATCCGCTGATCGTTGATACGCTGGTTGAAGTGATGAACACCGAAGGCCCAACCCTGCATACCAACGCCGTGCCAAAAGCGGTCGTGAAAAATGCAGACGGCAGCCTGACGCTGGAGCTGGAGGATGGACGCAGCCAGACCGTCGATTGCCTGATCTGGGCGATTGGCCGTGAACCGGCGAACGATAACTTCAACCTGGGCGTGACCGGCGTGAAAATCGACGAAAAAGGCTATATCGTCGTCGATAAATTCCAGAACACCAGCGTACCGGGCATTTATGCGGTCGGCGATAACACCGGTGCCGTTGAGCTTACCCCGGTGGCCGTTGCGGCGGGCCGCCGTCTCTCCGAGCGCCTGTTCAATAACAAGCCGGACGAGCATCTGGACTACAGCAACATCCCGACCGTGGTCTTCAGCCACCCGCCAATCGGCACCGTCGGCTTAACCGAGCCGCAGGCGCGCGAGCAGTATGGCGACGACCAGGTGAAAGTGTATAAATCCGCGTTTACCGCGATGTATACCGCCGTTACCTCCCACCGTCAGCCGTGCCGCATGAAGCTGGTCTGCGTCGGCCCGGACGAGAAGATTGTCGGTATCCACGGCATTGGCTTCGGCATGGATGAAATCCTGCAGGGCTTTGCGGTAGCGCTGAAGATGGGCGCGACCAAGAAAGACTTCGACAACACCGTGGCGATCCACCCTACGGCGGCGGAAGAGTTTGTCACCATGCGTTAATGCATAAGCCCCTCTCCGGAGGGGCTTTTTTTATTCACATTCATAAATCGTTGCAAAACGAATGCTCCGAAAAGAGTGATCTACCGCACATATCCCTCCACATCTACCGAAGCGAATGTCTACGCTTATAAGACGCCCGGATAAACCTGTCTTTTGAACACACAACCGGAGGTCCCTATCACCATGTTCAACCAGAAACTACAGGCTACCGAGAACATCGAATTCGAGATTGCAGAAGAGCTGCGCTACGAGACCGATCCCTGCGAGTTGAAACTGGATGAAATGATTGAGGCGGAGCCGGAACCCGAGATGATCGAGGGGCTACCCGCCTCCGATGCACTGACGCCCGCAGACCGCTATCTTGAACTGTTTGAGCACGTGCAGTCCTCGCGCCTGTTCACGGACAGCAAAACCTTTCCCGACTGCGCGCCGAAGATGGATCCGCTGGATATCCTGATCCGCTACCGCAAGGTCAGACGCCACCGGGATTTCGACCTGCGCCAGTTTGTGGAAAACCACTTCTGGCTGCCGGAGACCTACAGTACGGAATATGTCTCCGACCCCGGTCTGTCCCTCAAAGAGCACATTGACAGCCTGTGGCCGGTGCTGACGCGCGAGCCGCAGGATCATATTCCCTGGTCTTCCCTGCTGGCGCTGCCCCAAGCCTATATCGTTCCCGGCGGACGATTCAGCGAGACCTACTACTGGGATTCCTATTTCTCCATGCTGGGGCTGGCGGAGAGCGGTCGTAACGATCTGCTGAAATGTATGGCGGATAACTTCGCCTGGCTGATTGAACGCTACGGGCATATTCCCAACGGCAACCGTACCTATTATCTCAGCCGCTCCCAGCCGCCGGTCTTTGCGCTGATGGTGGAATTGTTTGAGGAGGACGGCGTGCGCGGTGCGAAACGCTATCTGGAACACCTCAAAATGGAGTACGCCTTCTGGATGGACGGCGCGGAGTCGCTCCTGCTTAACCAGGCCTACCGCAGCGCCGTGCGTATGCCGGACGGCTCGTTGCTCAACCGCTACTGGGATGACCGTGATACCCCGCGCGATGAATCGTGGATTGAGGACGTGGAAACTGCCCGCCATTCGGGCCGTCCGCCAAACGAGGTGTATCGCGACCTGCGCGCCGGGGCGGCGTCCGGCTGGGACTATTCGTCCCGCTGGCTGCGCGATCCGTCGCGGCTCGCCAGCATCCGCACGACGCAGTTTATCCCCATCGATCTGAACGCCTTCCTGTACAAGCTGGAAAGCGCCATCGCCAACATCTCGGCGTCGAAAGGGGATAAAGAGACGGCCGACCTGTTCCGCCAGAAAGCCAGCGATCGCCGCGAGGCGGTGAACCGCTATCTGTGGGACGAGGAGAGCGGCTGTTACCGCGACTACGACTGGCGACGCGAAGAGCTGGCGCTGTTTTCTGCCGCCAGCATTGTGCCGCTGTATGTCGGCATGGCGACCCATGAGCAGGCCGAGCGCCTGTCGGATGCGGTCAAGGCGCGACTGCTGACGCCGGGCGGGATTCTGGCGACCGAGTACGAAACCGGCGAGCAGTGGGATAAACCCAACGGCTGGGCGCCGCTGCAGTGGATGGCGATCCAGGGGTTCAAGCAGTATGGCAACGACTCGCTGGGGGATGAAATCGCCTGGAGCTGGCTGCATACGGTGAACCATTTTTATCAGACGCATCATAAGCTGATTGAGAAGTACCACATCGCCAGCAGCACGCCGCGCGAAGGGGGCGGGGGTGAGTATCCGCTGCAGGATGGTTTCGGCTGGACGAACGGCGTGGTGCGGCGGCTGATTGGGTTGTATGGGGAGCCTTGAATAGGGTGCGGTCTGGTGCCCTCTCCCACGGGGAGAGGGAGGAGAAATCAGCGAATCACCTCATAAATGGCGCTCTGAATAGACTGCCATTTTTTGGTGGTGGCATCCGGCTGTGACTTCGCACGGCGTGTGGCCATGTCGAGATCGTGCTGCTGGCGTTTCACCACCGCTGGCACGGTGCAGAAAGCTTTGAGGTACTCTTTACGTACCGAGGTCAGAGACTCGCCGTTCGACATCGCGTGGCTGAGCGTGTTGATGAAGCGCCGACACGGCTTCTCCTCCACCATGTTTTGCCGGTAGCGTAGCATCAGCTCCAGCACGTCGTCATAGCCTGCCGACATCGCCTCTTCGGTCCAGGACAGCTTCCAGTCCATACCGCCCTGCAAAAAGAGCTGGGTCACGCGGGTGTCGTTGCGGTTAATGGCCGAGCGGAAATTATTCTCGTCCCAGGTCACTCCCATGCGCGTGAGCGTTTCGCGCGAGGAAGGCGTCTCACGCATTTCCTGTGGCGGCGCCGCTTCAGCTGCGCTGACGGCCGCAGGCTGCGGTTTACTGCTGGTCACCAGCCAGAAGCCTCCCGCCACGATGGCAATCACCATAACGCCAACCGCCCCCCATAACGCACCGGAAATGAGCTGCTCGCGTTGTTCGGGGGTGCGCGGCGCGCGCTGGGTCGGCTTTTCAATGGTGTCACGGACTTCAAACAGATCCCCACCGGTGACCCGATCCATTTTCTGCGCCTTTTCCCAGAAGGTATGCAGTTCGCTGGCATCTACCGCCATGAATCCCGCCGGATTGACGCGCGTTCTCCCCTCTTCAAACGCGCGTTGAACGGGCCGCGCGATCTGCGCGTAGTAGTTATCCAGCAGCTGGATTTGCGCCGAGCTTAACGTTTTCTGGACGGTGATGTTGTTGCGAATTTGCCGAATGTCATCGAGGAAGGTTTGCAGCGTTTTACGCGGTTCAACCAGCAGCGTCAGCATGGACGGGTCGCTGAACAGCGAAGCGTAATAGCGGCTGAACTCTTTTTTATCCACCAGCATTTGCGCCAGTTCGCTGAACATCATGCCGCTCAGGACATCGTTGATCTCGCCCAACTTCAGCCAGCGCCGTACGCGGTCGGCGTTAAACAAAGTCTTGAGATGGTTATTCAGCCTTACCTGATCGGGCCAGGCCTGCTGGATGAGCCCTTTTATCATGAGCTCTATCGCCCGCACCTGCTTATGCGCCTGCTGCTGCTGAAGTTCGCTGCCCGGAGCCAGCTCCGTGCTGTAGGTCAACAGCGGCTGCTGCAGGCGAAGGTGCTCCAGCGCGGTGACAAAGCGCATCGCCGCAATCAGCTGGTTTTCACTCACATCCTGTCCGCTTTCATACTGCGGCACGCGCTGCTGCAGCAGGCGCAGCTGGAGCGTAAATTCCGACATCTCGGCATCATTCAGGTTGAGTTTTTTCGCCACGGCTCCCCAGCCGCCCAGGGCTAATCGCGCGCTGTCCAGTTGTTCCAGAAACCAGCGTGGATCTTTGCCCTCAGAAGCATGTACATTCAGAAGAAGCAAAATTTCCACCGACGCATGGCGAATGACCGCCAGACAGTGTTCGAACTGTTCGCGAATATGATGTGATGTGCTGAGAGTCATTGTTTTCCTTAAGCGACAACGAAGACATCCGGATTGGCACGTAACGGCCTTTTTTCTTTTTATTTATACGCGGTTAACCATACCTGACTTTCTGTTGAAATAAAGTGACAACCCTAAAATCATTTAAAATGTTTCAGGAGAATCTGAATGCCGGTTTTAATTACCCCTCGCCTGAACTGCTCGCCTTTACGAGAAGAAGACTGGCCCTTTTTTCTGGCGCTACAGCAGCATCCCGACGTCATGCGCTTTGTGGCGGAAGACCGCCCCGTCGCGGCGATCCGCGAGGCGTTTGATTCGCGCCTGACGCCCTGGACGCCAGGGAGCGCGCACTGGCTGTGCCTCGTCGTGCGTGACGCCGCTTCCAGGGCTCCGTTGGGCGTCACCGGGTATATTCATCGGGAGGAGGATTGCGCTGAGGTCGGTTTTCTTTTCGCTCCCGAGGCGCAGGGGAAAGGTTACGGCTTTGAATCCCTGAAAGCGCTTTGCGATTACGCTTTTCATCAGGGCGGTATACGTCGACTTACCGCCACCGTCACCGCCGGGAATATCGCCTCACGACGTCTGCTGGAAAAAGCCCGCTTTTGCCTGGAGGGCGAATTACGCGAGAGCTATTACCTTGCGGGACGTTGGCATAATGACTGGTTATTTGGTTTATTGCGGCAGGAATATCTGAATAACAATCCCTGATCAATAGCCATTTGGCGGATATTTCTCGTACCTCATTTCCTCTACAGTGTCGCCATTAAGAGGAAATGAATATGAAAGAGCATGCGCTGAAAATATCTTCTGCCGCCATCGCGTTAATAAAGAAACATCAGGGTCTTTCTCTGGAAAAATATCGTGACGAAAAAGGATTATGGGTTATCGGCTATGGCCACGTTATCCGCGATCAGGAGCATTTTCACGGCCCTGTCACACCTCTGGAGGCTGAGACTTTGTTGCGCGAAGATATCCGGTTGTGTGAAGCGCTGCTGCGGGAAAATATGACACGTCCATTAACCCAACAGCAGCATGATGCGCTGGTGATGATGATATTCAGTTTCGGAGAGATAACGTCGCTCCCAAACGCGCTTTTTCAGGCCGTCGCCCGGGTATAATACATGGCTGCCTGCGTTCTGTTTTTCACGTCCAGCCGCCGGAAAAGCGCCTCGAGGTGCGCTTTTACCGTGGCCGCACTGATGTTCAGATTGCGGCCAATCTCTTTATTCGACTCCCCCGCCGCCAGCAATTTCAAGACTTCGCGCTGGCGCTCGCTCAAGGATAATAATGCCTGAGGCGACGTTCGCTCTCTGACCCACTCTCCGGGAAAACAGACCATCCCTCTGGATACCGAATCCAGTACGGCGGAAAACCGTTCGGGATTGGCGTTTCGGGGAACAATGGCCATGACGTTTCGCTGCCGCAGCTGCTCAGCACATTTGGCCTCTTTTTTCGCCAAAATCAGAATCACACGTATCGCCGGAAAGCGATGCAGGATCGCTTCCAGCAAAGTGCTCCCTTCGTCCTGAATTAAATTCCCATCAATCATGACGATAGCCGACGGTGAAGCAGAAATCTGAGTCCATAAATCTTCTGCCTGACAGGTCCCAGTTATATTTATTTCCGGAATCAACCTCTGAAGACTGTGTATCGCTCCGTGAATAAAGAGTGACTGCCTGTCAAACATGATTACTCGCATCGTTTTTTCCCCTCTGAGAATAGCGAAGGGGGATTCTACAGAGGCATTATTTAAGAAAAAACTCAACGAATGGATACGTTACAAATCCCCGGTGTTCTTTATATCTGTCAGTATTTAGACACATTTATCTTAAGGATTTACTCAAGCGCATACCTCACAGGAACATACCGCCTGATACTTCAATACGTTGCGCATTCATCCAGCCCAGTTTGTCGCTGAGCAGTGCCGCAATGGCATCGCCGATATCGTCAGGCAGCCCCACCCGCCCCAGCGCCGTCTGGGACGCCAGCATCTGGTTGAGCTCCGCGTTGTCGCGCACGTGTCCGCCGCCAAAGTCGGTTTCTATCGCACCAGGCGCAATGATATTGACGGAGATGCCGCGCGCGCCCAGCTCTTTCGCCTGATAACGCGTCAACACTTCCATTGCTCCTTTCATCGCCGCGTAGGTCGCCGATCCCGGCTGGGTAAAACGGGCCAGCCCGCTGGAGACGTTGAGGATCCGTCCGCCGTCGTTAAGCAGCGGCAGCAGGCGCTGCGTCAGGAAGAAAGGTCCTTTGAAATGAATGTTCAGCGCCTCGTCAAACTGGGCTTCCGTCGTGTCGGTATAAGGCGCATATAAACCCGTCCCGGCATTGTTCAATAAATAGTCAAACGTTTCACGCTGCCAGACGCTCTTAAGGGTCTCCTGAAGCTGTTGGGCAAAATGCTCAAAACTCGTGATATCCCCGACGTTGAGCTGCAATGCCGCCGCGTTGACGCCTTTTTCCTGAATTTCATGCACAACGTCCAGCGCTTCCTGCTGGCTGCGGTTGTAGGTCAGCACAATTCCCGTGCCGTCTGCCGCCAGCTTTAAGGCAGCGTTTTTACCCAAACCACGGCTACCACCCGTCACTAATGCGATACGTTCAGTCATCATAAACCTCGTTTTGGCTGTTATGGAGATTGAGTAAGAGCTTATTAGGTGATAGAAAATCAATAAAGATGAGTTAAAACGCTTCACTGTTTCAGCACAAACAACAATGAGCTACATCTATGGATAAAATTCACGCAATGCAGCTGTTTGTTCGCGTCGCGGAACTGGAGAGTTTTTCCCGCGCGGCAGAAACATTAACGTTGCCGAAAGGCAGCGTGTCACGACAGATTCAGGCCCTCGAAAACCGGCTTGGCACCCAGCTATTGCACCGCACCACCCGCCGCGTCAGCCTGACGCAGGACGGTATGGTCTATTACGAACGGGCAAAAGATCTGCTGGCAAACCTCGATGAGCTGGACGGTATGTTTCTGCACGATCCCTCCAGCATCAGCGGACGGCTCCGCGTGGATATGCCCGTCGCCGTAGCTCGAAATTTAGTCATCCCCAAACTCCCTGCTTTTCTGCAGCATTATCCGGGCATCGAGCTGGAGCTCAGCAGCAGCGATCGTCTGGTGGATGTGATCCGCGAAGGGTTTGACTGCGTGGTACGCGTCGGCACCCTGAAAGATTCAGGGCTTATTGCCCGACCGTTGGGCAAGCTGTCGGTGATTAACTGCGCCAGCCCGGATTATCTGGCGCGTTTTGGCTACCCGGAAACGCTGGACGATTTAGGCTCGCACGCCGTCATTCACTACACCGCTACGCTGGGAACTCGCCCACAGGGCTTTGAGTTTTATAACGGCAGTACGACGCATTGGATAAAAACGGGAGGGGTGTTAACTGTTAACAGCACCGAAACTTACCAGGCTGCCTGCCTCGCCGGGCTGGGCATCATTCAGGTTCCGCGGGTTGGGGTGCGAGATTTACTGCGCGCGAAGAAACTGATTGAAATTCTCCCGCAATACCGGGCCGAACCAATGCCTGTCTCCCTGATTTATCCCCACCGGCGCAACCTCTCCCGCCGGGTACATCTGTTCATGGAGTGGCTGACCGAACTCACAAAAGCTTACGTGGACTAGTCGCAAGCTATAATTCAGTAACATCCAGCCAAACGAAAAGGAAAAGACGCGTGACGCCGGAAAATAACCCGCAACGACCCACCCAACATTTAGAGTATGAACCCATCAAGAAGATGGAGACCGAGCCGGAAGAGACCAGGTCTCCGGGTACCGCCAGCAAAGCGCTGGGGACCGTCACCGGCATTATCGCCAGAATTCAGCAGTTTCCCATGATTGCGCATCTGATACGTGCGACCGAACGCTTTAATGACCGTATGGGTAACCAGTTTGGTGCCGCCATCACCTATTTTTCCTTCCTGTCGATGATCCCGATCCTGATGGT
Source organism: Enterobacter sp. HMSC16D10 (assembly GCF_001807145.1). Classification (NCBI taxonomy): domain Bacteria; kingdom Pseudomonadati; phylum Pseudomonadota; class Gammaproteobacteria; order Enterobacterales; family Enterobacteriaceae; genus Enterobacter; species Enterobacter sp. HMSC16D10. The sequence goes on along the minus strand of NZ_KV787833.1, from coordinate 29,170 downwards.
GTCGTTTGCGGCGGCCGGTTTTGTGCTCGCCTCGCACCCGACGCTGTTGCAGGATATCTTTAACAAAATCCTGAATAATGTCAGTGATCCAACCCTTGCCAGCACGCTCAAAAGCACCATCAATACCGCCGTCCAGCAGCGCACCACCGTCGGTATCGTCGGTTTGCTGATTGCCCTTTACTCCGGCGTTAACTGGATGGGCAACCTGCGCGAGGCCATTCGCGCCCAGTCGCGCGATGTCTGGGAGCGTAAGCCGCAGGATCAGGAGAAAATTTGGGTGAAGTATCTCCGCGACTTTGTTTCGCTGATTGGCCTGCTCGTCGCGCTCATCGTGACGCTGTCCATTACCTCCGTGGCGGGCTCGGCGCAGCAGATGATCATCTCCGCGCTCTACCTTGATTATATCGAATGGCTGAAGCCCGCCTGGCGCAGCATTGGGCTGGCCATTTCCATCTTCGCCAACTACCTGCTGTTCTTCTGGATCTTCTGGCGCTTGCCGCGCCATCGCCCGCGCAAGAAGGCGCTGATCAGAGGGACACTGATCGCGGCGATAGGCTTTGAGGTGATTAAAATCGTGATGACCTACACCCTGCCGTCGCTGGTGAAATCCCCTTCCGGCGCGGCGTTCGGCTCGGTGCTGGGGTTAATGGCGTTCTTCTACTTCTTTGCACGTTTAACCCTGTTCTGCGCCGCGTGGATCGCCACTGCCGAGTACAAAGACGACCCGCGAATGCCGGGCAAAACGCACCGTTAACGCCTCTCCCGGGCTGAAATTTCAGCCCGATTCATCATTTCAGCATATAAATCCAGTCCGTAACTTTTATTTAACCGAAAACCAGTTTTATTGACTGATATTTAAAATCTGTGAAGCATTTCATAGACGTGTTTTGGCTGGCCTGAAAATTATCCGCTTTTTGTTGCTTTTATCACCAGGTCGCGGCTTTGTTACAGATTGAAATGTCGCTTTTGCTGTGCGTAATATGGCCTTTCGTTCGACAAAAATAAGAAAATATTATGCAAGCAACCGCCACCACACTCGACTCAGAAACGGAAAACGTTCCGGTAAATTCGCGCAATAAAGTTGTCGTCGCCTCGCTGATTGGCACCGCCATCGAGTTCTTCGACTTTTACATTTACGCCACCGCGGCGGTCATTGTCTTCCCGCACATTTTCTTCCCGCAGGGCGATCCGACGGCGGCCACGCTGCAGTCCCTGGCGACCTTTGCTATCGCGTTTGTTGCGCGTCCGATTGGCTCCGCGCTGTTTGGACACTTTGGCGATCGCATCGGACGCAAAGTCACGCTGGTGGCCTCGCTGCTGACGATGGGGATCTCCACCGTGGCCATCGGCCTGCTGCCGACGTATGAGACCATCGGCATTCTGGCGCCGGTCCTGCTGGCGCTGGCGCGTTTTGGTCAGGGTCTGGGACTGGGTGGTGAATGGGGTGGCGCGGCGCTGCTGGCCACCGAGAACGCCCCGGCGCGCAAGCGCGCGCTGTATGGTTCTTTCCCGCAGCTTGGCGCACCGATTGGCTTCTTCTTCGCCAACGGGACGTTCCTGCTGCTCTCCTGGCTGCTGACGGATGAACAGTTCATGAGCTGGGGCTGGCGTATCCCGTTTGTCTTCTCAGCCGTGCTGGTGCTGATTGGCCTGTACGTGCGTGTTTCTCTGCATGAGACCCCTGTTTTCGCGAAAGTGGCCGCGGCGAACAAGCAGGTGAAAGTGCCGCTGGGCACGCTGCTGACCAAACACGTCCGCGTGACCGTACTGGGCACGTTCATCATGCTGGCCACCTATACGCTGTTCTACATCATGACCGTCTACTCCATGACCTTCAGTACCGCCGCCGCGCCGGTTGGGCTGGGTCTGCCGCGTAACGAAGTGCTGTGGATGCTGATGATGGCGGTGATCGGGTTTGGCGTGATGGTTCCGATTGCGGGCCTGCTCGCGGATAAGTTCGGTCGTCGCGCAAGCATGATCACCATCACCACGCTGATCGTTCTGTTTGCTCTGTTCGTCTTCCCGCCGCTGCTGGGTTCAGGCAGCCCGGCGCTGGTGATGGCCTACCTGCTGATTGGCCTGAGCCTGATGGGGTTGACCTTCGGCCCGATGGGTGCGCTGCTGCCGGAGCTGTTCCCGACGGAAGTGCGTTATACCGGCGCGTCGTTCTCCTACAACGTCTCGTCTATTCTGGGCGCCTCCGTTGCGCCGTATATCGCCACCTGGCTGCAGGCAAACTACGGCCTGTTCTATGTGGGTGTTTATCTGGCGGCCATGGCGGCACTGACGCTGATTGCGCTGCTGCTGACGCACGAGACGAAGCACCAGGCTCTGTAAGCTAATGCCGGGTGGCGGCTACGCCTTACCCGGCCTACGATTCAAATGCAGGCCGGGTAAGCGCAGCGCCACCCGGCAAAAACAGGCCGCACCTTACTTCTTCATCTGTGACAAAATGGTCCGGCACTGATTCGCCTCGCCTTCTGACGGCGAAATCAACGCCAGCAGCGCTGCGGCGGGGGTAACCAGCGTCGCGAGGGCTGCGGCCACCGCGCCACGCGCAATCAGCGGTCCGGGCTTCACGCCCGCCTGCGGATTTTTGAAGGTTCCACGCACGTACAGCGGCGAGCGCAGGGTGATGATACGGATCCCCTTACTTTCCGGATCGATGGTCAAATCCAGCTGTTCGGACGCCATGCTGGCGGTACCGGTCACGTTAATCACCGCATTTTCCGTGTCGAAGGCAAAAATCTGCGGACGCGCCACGCCGTTAACCAGATCCAGATTGGCCGCCGCGCAGTTCACCCGCACCTCATCATCACCGAAGATTTGCCCGATGATGTAGTTCCCGACGTTCAGGCCCAGGATTTCCATCAGGTTGCGGCTCACCAGCCCGTCGTTCATCAGCAGCTTCAGGTTGCCATTACCGCTGCCCAGCAGCGCCGCCACGGAGTTCCCCACGCCGCGAATGTCGGCATCGCCGTTCATCTCGCCGAGGGTTTTCTGCATCAGCTCGACGTTCGGCATCAGCGCTTTCAGCTTAAGCCTGCGCGCCTGAATCTCCGCCCGGCCCTGCATCGGCTTTTTATCGCCTTCCAGGTGAATGTTGGAGGAAATCGTCCCGCCCGCCATGCCAAACTTCAGCGGCTGCAGGCGCAGATCGGCATTTTTCAGGATGATATGCGTCGAGAGATCGCTCAGCGGCAACGTGCTGCCATGCTCAATTTTACGCCCTTTGAAGCGCACATCCGCATCCATCACGTTCCACTTATCGGTTTCAAAGCGATCGTAAGGCAGCACTTTTCCCGCAGGCTGAATGTCCTTTTTCCCCTCTTTTGACTTCGTACCTTTACCGGAATCCACGCCGATCAGCGGGCCGAGATCGGCCAGACGCAGCTGGCGGGACTCAACGTCCCCTTCCAGCTTCGGCCTCGGTTTTCCGGTGGTGTAGGTCAGCGAGCCGTGGATATCGCTGTCGCCGATGCGGCCGTTAAAATCACGGTAGTCAAAAACCGACGCTTTTTCGCTGTCGATTTTGGCGACCAGATGCCCGTCCGTTTCGAACGGCGGGGTATCCGGCAGCAGCACGCCGGTCAGCTCATACAGCTCGCCCAGCGAATCACCGGCAAATTTAAGCTGAAGATCGACGCCGCCCATGTTCATCGGGTCGTTAACCGTTCCCACGAACGCCACGCGGGTGTTACCGGAGCGGAAGTCCGCCTGCACCGGGAACGGCGTGCCTTCGCTCCGGAGCGCCAGCATGCCGCCTATTTTCCCTTTGCCGCTGAGCGGCTGGTCGTTGTAGCGTCCTTTTGCCGTCAGGCCGAAGACATAGTCGCCCACGCTTGCCGTGTCACCTTTGGCTTTCGTCCCCGTGACCTCGCTAAACGGCAGCGGCTTGCCCAGCGGATCGACCAGGATCTCCACGTCGGCCTTGCTGACCTTATCGTCGATGGCGATCCGCCCGCGATCGAAGAGAATATTGTCGAGACGGAATGACCAGGAGGAAGGCTGGGCATTCGGATCCTTTTCGCCATCGCTGGCAAGGTTAAACGTCCAGTTGTTGTTTTTTTCTGAGAGGCGGATCAGGCGCGCGTCGGGCTGCTGAAGTTTGATCCACGGCAGATAGACCGTTTTGGTCAGCAGCGCGAGCGGGGCCAGCGTGGCCTCAACGCGCGGCAGGTGGATCATGGTGACGTCCGGGATATCCGGCGGGTTACCGAGAATGATGTCGTCGGCGTGGACGTGCGGCCAGGGGATCCAGCTTCGCCAGCCGGGCTCCTCTTTCTGACGCTCCCACACGACCCCTAAATCACCGCGTATGGCGAAGGGGCGGTTTAGTTCGGTTGAGACTTTCTGGTTGATGGTCGGCTTAAGACGGTTCCAGTCAAACGTCGCGATAATGATGGCGACGACCACGATCAACAACAAGAAAATCCCTGCTGTCCAGGAGATTACCCTGGTTGTTCTTGTCATTTTTATCCCCTTTCCTGATGACCTGTCCTGTAAAACTATAGTCCAGACAAAGGGAAGCGGGCTTATCAGAGGGTAGTTATCACGCTATCGAGGCGATCCATGGGTACCGGTCGGGAGAGGAAATAGCCTTGCGCCGCCGCGGCAGGCGAGCTTTGCACATCGCGCCACTCTTCCAGCGTTTCCACACCTTCAACAATCACGCCCTGGCAATAGCGGTTCATCAGCTGTAATAACAGCGTAAACAGGTTCCGCCCTTCCGGGGTCTGACGCAGCATAATGAACAGATCGCGGGCCACTTTAATGTAGTCATAACGCACTTCACTCAGAGCCGAAAAGTTCGCCATGCCGGTGCCAAAGTCATCCAGCCACAGCGGGCCGTATTCGCATATGGAGGCAAACGAGGAGTCCTGCGGCAGGCGGACATGCTCCACCAGCTCAAAGCGCACCCACGGCAGGGTGGCGATCAGCGCCTGCAATTTCGCGTTCTGACGCAGCGCCAGCAGAGTGGGGCCATCAACATTCACTGAGGCGAGGATATCGTGCTGTTCGAAAAAGGGCTGCTTCGTTGCAAGCATACGGAGCTGCTCTTCCAGCACGTCAAGACGCTGGCGAACGGCCACTTCGGCAAAATAGCGATCCGGTGCGATGCGCTGGGAAGGGTTTGAGGGATGCGTCACGACGGTCAAAATTTCAATGGCCATCAGTCGACCGTCTGTTCGGTATATCGGCTGATAGGTATACGCACGCTCACATTGCAGCCAGTAGCGATGCTCCTGCAAGTTCTCAATACTTGCCTCAGGCGTGGTGCTCAGCCGCTGGATAACCTGCTCTGACTTCATTTCAGATGTCCTGTTGTTGGGATGGCCTTTCTGGACTCGTCACAGGATTATCGGCGCGACAATTGAGAACTTTATGTTCAATTCACCGGGAAAATGAAATTAAGATGACAGAAATGCGCAGGAACACGCGCTGGCTCAAATAAAATAATGGAACGTTGTTTTAATATAGTTGACCTGTTAATTCACTCAGCGCACACTGCTGATCATTCTTCTGTTCAGGTTCACGATTATGTCTAAAAAAATTGCCGTGATTGGCGAATGCATGATTGAGCTGTCACAAAAAGGCGCGGAAGTGAGCCGCGGATTTGGTGGCGATACGTTAAACACCTCCGTTTATATTGCCCGCCAGGTTGCGCCTGAGGCGCTCACCGTGAACTACGTTACCGCCCTGGGGACGGACAGCTTCAGCCAGCAGATGCTGGAGGCCTGGCAAAGTGAACATATTGATACCTCGCTGATCCAGCGTATGGAAAACCGCCTGCCGGGTTTGTATTACATTGAGACCGACGACACCGGCGAACGCACGTTTTATTACTGGCGTAACGAAGCCGCGGCCAAATTCTGGCTGGAGAGCGAGGATGCCGCGGCCATCTGCGAAGCGCTGTCGACCTTCGACTATCTCTATCTGAGCGGGATCAGCCTGGCGATCCTGAGCCCCACCAGCCGTGAAAAGCTGCTCTCGCTGCTGCGTGAATGCCGTGCCAACGGCGGCAAGGTCATTTTCGATAACAACTACCGCCCGCGCCTGTGGGCCAGCCGTGAAGAGACGCAGCAGGTCTATCAGCAGATGCTGCAATGCACCGACATCGCCTTCCTGACGCTCGATGATGAAGACGCCCTCTGGGGGGAGAAACCGGTAGAGGACGTGATTGCACGCACGCAGGCGGCTGGCGTGAGCGAAGTGGTGATTAAGCGCGGTGCGGAGTCGTGCCTGGTCGCGATTACGGGTGAAGCGGCGATTGAGGTTCCGGCGGTGAAGCTTGCCAAAGAGAAAGTGATTGATACCACGGCGGCGGGTGATTCATTCAGCGCGGGCTATCTGGCAGTACGCCTGACGGGCGGAACGCCGGAAGCGGCGGCACAGCGTGGACATCTGACGGCCAGCACGGTGATTCAGTATCGCGGGGCGATTATTCCGCGTGAGGCGATGCCTGTTTAAGTAGGGTGCGGGCTGATGCCCTAACCCTCTCCCACAGGGAGAGGGTTAGTCTACGCATTACTGCCCTTGCGGGATATCCGTCGCGTCCGGGTGTAAATCATCAGCCGTCGCGGCCTGCGTCGGCTGCGGCGCGGTCGCCATGATGGAATCCCAGGTCTTCTGAAGTTCCTTCATGTCATATTCCGGTTCGCCCTTCGGCTGCAGAAGGATCAACGCCATCTCCTGCGACAGCTGCTGACGGAGATCCTGGTTGAGCATTTCGACGGTCAGACCGTTCAGGAAATCCTGACGAAGCTTCTGGTACTGTTCCGGCGCAATATCCACCACCTGATTCTGCAGGGAACGAATACGCTGGCTGATCAGAATATCGGTATCGGCGCGCGCGTAGGTCGCAAACAGCTTCTGCAGCTCGAGTTTTTTCTGTGCCACAAGCGCGTTGAATTCCTCTTCGGAAAGCCCCTCTTTACGCACTTTTGCCAACTCTTTCGCGACGACACCCAGATTGGCATTCAGCTTATCGCCCGGTGATTCAACGTTAATGGCGCATTGCGCACGCTGGAACAGCACGCGGCAGTCAAAGCCAAGACCGATATTCTTCACGTTATTCTTACTGAGCGTCTGCTGAACGTGCCAGAACAGCGCTTCACGCGCCAGGTCAGCACGCCAGTAGCGCAACAGCGCGGCGGACTCACGGATGGGCTGCCAGGCGTTATCCCACATCACGGAGAGTCGGTCCTGACGCACGGTGTCCGTCATAATGCTGACTGGCTCTGCACGCAGCGGGGAGAGTGTCGGAACAGGGGCAGGCGATTCACGCTTGCCTTTCAGATCGCCAAACGCTTTGTTGATCTGCTCCACCACCGCGCGGCTGTCCACGTTACCCACCACGATCAGCGTCATCGCGTCCGGGGTGTACCACTTCTGGTAGAACGATTTCACCTGTTCGGCGTCCACCGGCTGTTTTAGCGGCTCGGCAGGGTCATGTCCCAGCAACGTCGAGCCTTTCAGGCGGTAACGCCACCAGCCCTCTTTGGTATCACCAGGCCAGGTCGCCACCATGTCGCTGTTGCTCAACGCATAGTTGACGGTGTCCGGCGTAATCGCCAGATTGCCGGAGGCATCGGAGAGATACGTCAGGGCTTCTTTAAGCAGATCGTTGCGGTTATTAGGCAGGCTCAGGTTAAACATGGTGTAGTCATACGAGACCACAGCCGGAGGAAGCGGGCGTTTCGGATCGATGGCCTGTTGCCAGAGCGAACGCACCTGAACCGCTTGCAGGCTGCCGCTCTGCGTGAGCGCCAGCCGGGGAATAAAGTGGCTGAAACCGGTTTGCTGAGTGCTTTCCGTAAGGGAACCGGTATTAACAGACAGACGGATTTCAATACGGTCACTGGGACGTTGCGGCGTGGCTAACACCTGCCACTGAAAACCGTTCGCTAGTGTCCCTTGTTGCCAGGCCGGGTCTGGCTGGAGCGCATCTGCCTGCACATAACTGGCTGCTGCCATCATCAGCAAACCGCCGGTTAAGAGTCGAATTTTTGTGCCCTGCATGTGAACCCCTGATCAACATTCCTGGTTAAAAAAGAGTGCCTCGCGACGCGCTTCACTCTTAAAGATGACGATGAAAACACGTCGATTAGACCGCGCGTTCGGCAAAACGTCACGGTCCGAAGTGAAATATACCCAAAAAAAATCTTGTCGAATTATGACAGGTATGAACAGTTATTATGCGCAGGAGCCCGCATCCCCACAAGGGAATACGGGCATTTGTGACAAGATTAAGAGGATAAGCCAGGATTTTTGCTGTCAGTTGAACGATTATTCAGAGTATCGTCGAGCTTTTTGTGATCCAGCTCTTTCACCCATTTCGCGACCACTACCGTTGCCACGCCGTTACCCACCAGGTTGGTTAACGCACGCGCCTCTGACATAAAGCGGTCAATACCGAGAATCAACGCCAGGCCCGCCACCGGCAGGTGCCCCACTGCAGAGATAGTGGCAGCCAGCACGATAAAGCCGCTGCCCGTTACGCCCGCCGCGCCTTTAGAGGAGAGCAGGAGCACCACCAGCAGGGTGATCTGATGGAAAATATCCATATGGCTGTTGGTCGCCTGTGCGATAAACACCGCCGCCATCGTCAGGTATATCGAGGTGCCGTCCAGGTTGAAGGAGTAGCCCGTCGGGATCACCAGCCCCACCACCGATTTACGACACCCGAGTTTCTCCATCTTATCGAGCATGCGCGGCAGCGCCGATTCTGACGAGGAGGTTCCCAGAACAATCAGCAGCTCTTCACGGATGTAACGGATAAATTTGAAGATGCTGAAACCGGTCGCGCGGGCGATGGAGCCCAGCACCACCACCACGAAAAGAATACAGGTGATATAGAAACAGATAATCAGCTGACCCAACTGGACCAGCGTACCGACGCCATACTTACCGATGGTGAAGGCCATCGCACCGAAGGCACCGATGGGCGCCAGGCGCATGATCATATTGATGATGCCGAAGATGACCTGCGAGAAGCTTTCGATCACGTTAAAGATCAGCTGGCCTTTGCTGCCCAGACGGTGCAGGGCGAAGCCAAACATCACGGCGAACAGCAGCACCTGGAGGATGTTTCCGCTGGCGAACGCGCCAATGACGCTGCCAGGAATGACGTCCAGCAGGAAGGCCACCACGCCCTGATCCTTCGCCTGTTCGGCATAGACCGCAACCGCTTTGGCATCAAGCGTCGAGGGATCGACGTTCATCCCCGCACCTGGCTGCACCACGTTAACGATGACCAGACCAATAATCAGCGCAAGGGTACTGACCACTTCAAAATAGAGAAGCGCCACTGCACCGGTACGGCCAACCGCCTTCATGCTTTCCATGCCAGCGATGCCCGTGACGACCGTACAGAAGATCACCGGAGCGATGACCATTTTGATGAGCTTAACGAACGCGTCGCCAAGCGGTTTCATTTGCGCGCCCAGTTCAGGGTAATAGTGACCCAGCAGAATACCGATGGCGATGGCTGTCAGGACCTGGAAATAAAGACTTTTGAAGAGTGAGGTTTTCATAGGGTGTCCTTGGGAAGAAAAACCACAGGCTTTGTAAGGTTATGGTTAACCTGCGGCTTTAAAATAACACCCGCATAACAGGACAGAAATAAACTCAGTTCAAATTTGAAACACAAATGTTAAGAAATTTGAGCTGGCTCGCACAAGCCAGCAACAAAATTACACTTTTGCGTTATTGTCAGCACCAGAAAGGTATCGTTCTTCAAAGACATCCGAAGGCACTGCGGGGGCAAACAGGAAACCCTGCCCGCTCTCCACGCCCGCCTCTGCCAGCCAGGCGCGTTGCGCGTCGGTTTCAATTCCCTCGGCAATAAGATGCAGGTCGAGGCTGCGCGCCATCTGGATAATCGCCTGCACCATGCTGCTGTCGTCCGGCAGACCGTCGACAAACGCTTTGTCAATTTTTAGTACATCCACCGGAAGCGTCTTCATGTGCTGAAGCTGGCGCAGCCCGGCGTAGCCCATGCCAAAATCGTCCAGGGCAATGCGAATGCCGGCATTGCGCAGCGGCTTCAGGATGGCAACCGCGTCGTTAGGATCGTCAATGCGTCGGCTCTCCGTCACTTCCAGCGTCAGCGTATCGGGCTTGATCCGGTAACGATGGATCAGCTCCAGCATCTCAGAAACCATGGTCGGGTGCATAAGCTGCATGGCAGACAAATTGACCGACAGCGGCAGCGTTATGCCGCGCTCCTGCCAGGCGGCAAGCTGACGACAGGACTCTTCGAGCACCCAGTAGCCGACGGTGACCATCAGGCCGCAGGACTCGATGCGCTCAATCAGCCCTTCCGGCAGCTCCCATGTGCCATCCGGCTGCTGCAGACGCAGCAGGGCCTCGGCGCTTTTTACCTCTCCCGTCCGCAGATCCACCTGCGGCTGCAGCCAGAGGGCAAACTGGCGGTTATCCAGCGCGGTCAGGATATCGCTCTCTTCCGTCAGGCGCTGCTGCGCCTTTTCCATCTGCGCCGGGTCGAAGAACTGGATTTGGTTTTTCCCTTTGCGCCGGGCGGTAAAGGCCGCCGAGAAGGCGCGGCGATAAAGCTGTTCCGCGGTCAGATCGCCATAGAACATGGCAATCCCGATACTGGCACTCGGGCGAAGCTGAATACCCTGAATCGGCAGCCGCTCATTAATGACAGTGAGTACTTGCTGACCTAACGTGATCGCATGCCAGGGTTCTTTTACGCCGTTGGCAATCACCACCAGGTCGTAACCGCTGACCTGGGTCAGCACCATGCGCGGGGCAAGGACAGATTTGATCTTTTCCACCAGGGTGAGCAGCAGCATTTCGCGCTGGCTTTCCTGAAGCACGCCAGCCGTGTCCTGCAGGGTTTCACAGGCAATGACCATCAGCGCGGTGGTTTGCTGGCGCTCAACGGTTTGCTCCAGCATCGCCATCAGGAACGCTTTATTGGGAAGCTCCGATACCGGAAAACGGGTGGCGCTACTGTTCATCTCATCCTGCTGACGCTGGATGCGCTGCTGGTTGAGGTTGTAGCTGCGCACCAGCATGCCGATCTCATCGTCATGATGCAGACGCGGCAGCTCAAGCTGATGTCCCATCTGATCCTGCGGCGCAAGCGTGTTCAGCTCGCGGGCGATACGGCGCAGGGGATGGACAATCAGCCGGTTAATGCACCAGGTCAGCGCAACGCTGAGAATAAGCGTCATAAGTAAGCAAGTGGTCACTAACGTAACCACCCAACTCATGACGAATTTATACATGCGGTAGGAGTCTGCCTGTAACACCAGGTAGGCCAGAGGCTGTGGATTCGCTGGGCGCTCAAGCGAATAAACGGGAAGCGAAATTTGCACCGGCAGCTCAAACAGGCGCATCACCATCATCGGGACGGGACGCTCCGGGATAAAGCTCATCCGCAGCGCCTGAAACTGATTGGGTAGCACGACGTCCGCCCGGCTCACAACACCGGCTGGCTGAATACGTTTCAGAATGGTTTCCGCTTCGGGGATATCCCCTTTCAGGATAGAGGCAGACAGCGGGCCGCGTACCGAGCGGGCGATACTTTCTAATTGCGAAGCCGTGTTATAGCGATTCTGCTGTACGGAATGAAACAGCAAAATTACGCAGAAGAGCAGGACAAACAGCATGGTGACGGCAGAGACCATCGCCATCTGTTTGATTGTTAAGGAACGGCTGACACGCAAAATGACTCTCCACAAAACTCGAAGCGCAGGGCGCGCCAGGGTGTAAACCTGGCGCGCCTGAGTATACCCGATTGCTGCGCTGTTAAGAGAGACTTACAAATGGATTAAGGAAAATCCGATTACCAGTCCGCGTAAGGGATGAGCGGTTGCGGCGGTAAGTCCATATCGCCCTGCCAGCCTGCAGCAGAGTAGCGCACATAGATCAGCGCATGGCTTGGGGTATAGTCTTTCGCTTCCTGAATGTCCACGCCCATGCCAACAAACCAGTTGGACGTAACCCGGCGCTCAATAATGGCCCGCGCGGTATAACCCGTGCCTGAGGAGCTGCTGCCGGTTTCCATCGCGCCCCGATCGGTATAGCGGTCTGGCTCATCGGTCGGGATCAGATTCTGGATCGGGTAGCGCAGCTCGTCTTTGGTTTTGGAGTGAGACCAGGAGACCGAGCCCCCCAGCTCCCAGGACCAGTTTTCCGTGCGCTTACGCCAGGTCACCGGCAAGGCGAAGGAGACATACTCCTGCGGGCTGTAATAGCCGCCCTGACCCAGGGTATAACCGCTCAGGTCTTTGTCGTAGTGCCAGAGCATGTTGGAGACGCCGACCGTCAGGCGCTCATTGTTTTTATTAATGAGCTTGTAGTAGTAACCCGTCATCCAGCGGACGCGCCAGTTATCCTCCACATTTTTACCCGTCAGCGTTTCCGCGTTCAGGCTTGACCAGACGCCGTTCGCTTCCCCTTTGTCATAGCTGATGCTGACGCCGCCACCGGTCGCGCGTACGCCGCCCCAGGTGGTGCCGGTGTTGGTGTCTTTTTGCCCGCCGAAGGCCAGCAGAGAGCTGGAGATTGGCCGACGATGGGCATTAACGGTATAGCCGATGGGCCCCAGATCGCTGCTGTAGCTGATGCCGCCCACCACGTCGACGACGTCAAAGCCCATCGGCGTGGTGCCAATATCCATCGCCCAAGTTTTATTCTGCCAGCCGACAGCGACGCTTGCGCCATTGTCTGACTGATGGGTGTTACCGCTACACGGCGTTTCGTAGCAGGTTCCCCATTTAGGGTCGTAAGTCCCGTTCCTGGTATCGAATGACCCGACGTCCATATTGACCAGATCGCTTCTGAAGAACATGCGCCCGTCAGAGAGCGGCGCATCCACCTGCAGCATGGTGGTATGCGCTTTCAGATCGGAATAGCCGCCCGTGCCGCTGGAGCCCCAGTAATCGTGCTGCAGCGTGACGTTAACATCCTGCTGGCGGTACAACTCACCGGCATCACTGCGCACGCCGCGCTTCAGCCAGTCGTCTTTTTCATCGTTACGCGTCAGACGGGTGAAACTGTCGTTATCAGCCGGACGCGTCGTGGTGATACCCGTCGATACCATCGCATCTTTATAGGTTTCCAGCGCCTGCTGAGGCTGCCCGTTCTGCGCCTGGAAACGCGCGGCATCACGCAGCACCAGCGCGTTTTCCATTGATCCGGGCTGCGATTTAGCCTGCGGAATGATTTTACTGAAGGTCTGTTCAGCCGCGGCGGAATCACCCAGCCCCGCCTGCGCCATCGCGATGCGGCGCTGCATATTGAGCGACAGCGGCTGGCCGTTCTGCGCGGCGGGCAGCTTCGCCAGCTCCGCGCGCGCGGCATCTTTGTTACCCTGGGCGCTGTAAATCTCGGTCAGGCCGAGGATGGCGTCTTCGTTCTGCGGCTCACGCTGCAGGACGGCGTTGTACGTCGTTTTCGCGGAGTTCAGATCGCCACGCTGCTGTGCCCAGTCCGCCAGCGTCAGGTCGATGCGGGTGGAGGTTGGCTGCTGGCGAAGAAGATTCTCTGCCTCCTGCTCTTTACCGCTGTCCCGCAGGCGGTTGGCGGTTTCCAGCACCTGATTGCTTTGCAGGCGGTCGGCAAGTTCCTGAATATTGCTGTTCCACTGGCTGCGCGGCAGCGTGTCCAGATGCGCCAGCGCGGCACGGTCCTGATCGTTTCCGGAAAGATAGAGCCCGCTGGCATAGACCTGATCCGGGTCGGACGGTTTCTGGCGGGCAAGCTGACGCATCAGGGTGTCCGCCTGGCTGCGCTGACCCGCGCTGTAGAGATCGCGCGACAGACGATAGGTTATCCACACGTCGCCAGGAGAGAGCGCCAGACGACGACGCTGGATTTCTGCTGCCTGGGCGTATTTCCCCTGATTTTCCAGCTGTTCGGCCTGGGCGGAGAGCTGCTCGTTGGTCAGACTACGCTCGATATCATCAATGCTCCGACGCTGGCTGGCGGAGAGCGACTGGATAAACTGCGAGGCTTTCTCCGGGGACTGCGCGCGGTAAATATTGGCCAGGCCGCGAACCGCGTTGCTGTTGCCGCTGTCCATTCGCAGCGCCTGACGGTAATAACGCTCCGCCGCGTCGTTATCTTTACGCGCCGCGGCGGCGTCGCCCAGCCCCAGCACCGCGTAGCTGTCGGTATTGTCGATGTTACGCGCCTGCTGATAGTAACGCTCTGCCTGCGCCGGGTTATTCGCCTTCAGCGCCGCATCGCCCTGCTGGATCAGCAGCCAGTAGCGGTTAACCTTCAGAAGACTGTCCCATTTACCCCGGTTATCGCTCTGCGGATCGAGGGCAATCGCCTTTTCAAACTGCGCTACCGCGCGGGCACGGTCGCCCTTCTGGGAATACGCCTGCCCCAGGGCACCCACCGCTTCACTGTCGGCATGGTTGGCGCTGACGGCTTTTTGCAGCTCGGCCACCGCCTTACTGCCCTGCCCGGCATCCACCGCCGCGAGCCCTTCCGCTTTCGCGCGGAACGCCGGATCGGCGAGCTGTTTTTGCTGCGCTTCAAGCTGGGCACGCGCCGCAGCGACGCTATCCCCGTCGCTGAATACGCTCAGATATTTTTGCAGCGCGCTGACGCTGGCGCTGCTGGCAGGCTGGTCTTTGATTTGGTCATACCACATATCAGACGCCTGGCTGCGGCCATTGGTGGATTTGGCCATCTCCTGCAGTACCGCAAAGCCTTCATCACGTCGTCCGCTCTGGAACAGAAGCTGGGCCAGCGTTGTCTGCAGCTGCGTATTCCCGGGGCTGCTGCTGTTAATTTTTTTCAGCTGGTTAATGGCCGCACCGCGCCGAGCTGGATCTTTCGCCACGACGTTCCAGTATTCCGTCGCCACGTCGCCACCCGGCGGGTTGCCGTCAAACAGCTTGTCATAGGCGGCAATCGCTTCCTGCGTGTGCCCCGTAGTGGCGAGCAGTCGCGCCTGCTGGAGCTGCTGTCGGCCATCCGGAGTAGAAAGCAGCATGGTGTTGCGTGAGGACTGGTAAGCGCTCGAACCCGGGGCGATCCCTTTCAGACGATCCAGCTCTTTTTGCGCGCCGGCGTTATCGCCCTGACGCAGCAGGTAGCGAAAGCGCGCGGCAATGACGTCAGGGTTGTTGGGGTCAATCAGCTCAAGGCGATAGAGCGACTGACGAACCAAATCCTCACGCTGTGTCGATTCGCCCAGCCTGACCTGCTCCAGCAGCTGTTTCTGCTGCGGAGAGTTGGCGGCCTGTGCCCACGGCATAAGCGCCAGGCCAAGCGATAAACTGAGTAGATTTACTGTGAACTTGCGCATTACTGGCCCCAATCCGGTATTAATTCACCTTTTGCGGTGAAGCGAAAACGATGCTGATCCCATCCTTGCCCAAAAAGCGTCAGCACATAGCTGTAATAGGCATTGTTATCGGGAAAATGGTCTGCAACGCGCTGGCGCTGAACCGCCTGGGCATCACGTTGTTGTAAAAACGGCAGCATAGCGGCAGAGAACCCGACCGGGCCGTCACCGGTACGTTTCCCCGTCGCCACATCCACTTTCTCCGGCGGCACACCCCGTTTTATGGTCTTTGCCGCCATCGGCTGGAAGCGCGTCAGGAGCCGGGCTTTCTGAGGATCTTTATCACTCATCATGCCCACCCAGAGATACACGCGGATGGCGTCGTAGCCGCCCACCAGCGCTTTCTCCTGCTGTAACCGCCAGCCTTTGTTTTTCTGATACTGCACCCAGTCCGGCGAAAAACCTTTCGGCGCACTCTCAAGCAGCAGGCGCAGGTTAGTTTCACGAAGCTGGGTCCACGGGGAACCAAAGCGCGTGAAATAAGCCGCTAGCTGCGGAGGAAGATAGCTGGGGTTAAAACGCCAGGCGTTCTCATCGGCAAAACCGACTTTACCGGGAAGCAGCATTGCGCCGAGCCCCGGGACGTTGACCACTTCCTCGCTGACAATGCGTTTCAGCAGCGCCTTACCCGTGCGGGTATAGTCCCGATCTTTCCACAGCCGACCCGCTTCGAGCAGTGACCAGGCGATCCAGACATCGGCATCAGAGGCGGAGTTGGTATCAATCACCGCCCAGGCGTCTTTATCTTTCTGACCCCATAGCCAGGCAGGCAGATGGGCGTTGAGATCGCCGCTGGCGAGATTATCGCGCGTCCACGTCAGCAGCAGGTCAAAGGCTTTGCGATCGTTCGCCGCCAGGGCAAAGAACAGGGCGTAGCTTTGCCCTTCCGAGGTCGTAATTTTGCGCGTGTCACTGGGATCAATGACGCGCCCGCCTTCACTGATGTAGTCCTTTTTAAACTGCTCCCAGGCAGGCCAGGTACAGGCGGCGCGAAGAGGAAGCGCCGCCAGCATCACCGCTGCTAATACACACCAGCGAAAGGCTTTCATCACATCTTACTCATCCGGGTTCAGACGACGACGGCTGATGATTCGCAGCAGACGCCACAGCACCCATGCCAGCAAGACCACGCTGACCGCAGCCAGGATAGCGAGCAGAACCGGATGGTTAGCCAGCGCATACCACAGGCGTTCGAACCACGGCAGATGGCCCACGTAGTACACATCCCCCACGCGCAGGCTATTGACGCCGGACTCACGGATCACCGACACGGAACCAAACATCGCGGCACGTTTACCGCTGTCGTTCATGGCCGTATTGAGCAGTTCATAGCCGCGCGGGCTGTCCGCGAGGAGAGCCACCACGCTGCGCTGTTCGTTGTAAGGCGACTGGAAGCCCACCACCGCGGCCATCGCCCCCTGAGACGTTACCGTCGTCTGCGCGCTGGCCTGACGATCGTTCACATCCGGCATAATGCTCGGGAACTCGGTCTGTCGCAGCGGCGTATTGACCCAGGACTGAGCCGCTTTCACCAGCAGATCGATACGTTTGTCATCCTTCAGCTTATCCGGGATGGTCCCGATCACCATGATGTCAGCATCTTTGTTCTGAATCTGGCTGCCATCGTCCGTCAACGTGACGTTAATGGCCGGTAATCCTGTTTGTCCTCCAACGGTCGCCATGGTGTCGAGCAGAGTCGTAACCTGACCTTCGTTTGGCGCTTTTGGCATTACCACAATGGACTCAGAGAGATCGGCCATACGGCTGAACGGGAAGCCCGCGTTAGCAAAGGCGCGCAGGTCCGGCATCGCAAGGAAGTGATAGTACTTCGAGAAGTCGATGGTCGACTCATCGCCAATCACCACGTGGTTCTGCACCGGCTGGAAGGTGATGCAGTTTTCCGCCGAGCCGCCAGGCATCGGGTTCATGTACTGGAAATCAAAGCGCAGCTGGTTTATCGCACCCAGCTTCAGTGCCGGAATAGAGACATCCGTTTTACCGTCCAGCAGCCCCTGCAGCACCGGCAGGCGAAGCATCAGGCGGTTCGTATCCTGCGTGCTTTGCAGGCTGAAGGATTGCAGGAACTGGTTGTTCAGGCTGATATCCATGCGCGAGCTGTCTTTGGTGGCTGGCGCGGTATAGCGGTAGTTCAGATTGATATCAATGCCGTTGGTACGCAGCAGGTACAGATCCGGCGGCAGATTCAGCGACAGGCTAATCGGCGCGGGCTCAAGCCCCGTCGCCTGCAGCTGTTCTTCATAGGTTTTCAGCTCGCCAAAGGTGACCGCACGGTCGGTACGTACCCAGTTTGGCGCATCATAAGGTTTACGCGCCAGCAGCGGTTTGACCTCATCTATCACGACGCTGTTGCCGCGGAAAAGGACGTTGCCCTGGGCAATGGCTTTTGCTGCCTGAACCAGATCTTTATCATCACGACCAAAGACCACCAGCAGCTTCACGTACGGGTTTTCCGGGTGGCTTATCATCTCAACGGTCGGCGCGTTGACGTCCGGATGATCGCGCAGGAAGGCCGGACGTTTTGCATTGGTGGCAAACACAATGGCATTTCTGTCCGGCAGTTTGTCATACATCGCCGGGAAGCTCTGACCGCGCCAGCCCGCGCGTGAACCAAACCAGGAGGCCACAATGGTGGCCGCCAGCTGCTCGGTCACGTCCGGGGACGATGCGAACACCATCGGCAGCGTGAGCGGGCGGTTATCACGCGGATCGAAGAACGGAACCGGGAAGGCCGAGAGATCGTTTTTCAGCGCCAGCGACTGGTAGGTCATCTGCAGCGAGGAGTTACGCCCGACGTCCATCCACAGCGTGTTGCTGGCCGGGTTTTCGCAGACATCGCGGTAGTGGCCGACAAACTCCAGGCGGATACGGTTAAAGTCGGTGATAAACAGCGGGTTGATCGGCACCTGCGCCTGCGTTTTCTTGCCGAGCTGCTCTTTCGTGACCGGCAGAACGTCCATCAGCTCGTCATTCAGATAGACCTTCAGCTGAGACTGGGTCGGCAGCAGCGACGGTGACGGCGTGTATTCGAGATTCAGCACCGCATTAGAGACGACCTCGTCGCTGCGCATACCAAATTCAATGCCGCCGTTAGGGTTGATGCCGCGCAGCACCATGCTGCCCGGAGGCGGCGCAATTTGCGCGAAGGTCAGCTTCACGTCACGCGACGGCGCATTGTCCGCAACGACGGGCGCATTCGCCCCCCGGACGCCCGGCATTACCTGCCCGATGACCTGGCCGTCTGCCGGCAGGGTGTTCCCCTCCGTTGGCTGGTTCGGCATGATGTTTTCAGTTTGACCCGGTGCCGCGGTGACAACCGGATCGGTTGCTTGCGCGACGACAGGTACGGTTGGCGCAGGCGTTGCCGCTGCGTTACCCGGGGCTGCGTTAGCCATTGTTGCGGGGATCGCATTCATCCCCATTGCCACTGCACATAACCAGGAAAGTTTTGTTTTCATCGCGTTATCATCATTGTTGAGCCATAACCGGGTCCGCCTGCTTCGCCTCATCCCGCTCAGGACGACGAGGAATGAACGACACGACCCAGGAAACCAGCGAAGTAAGTGACCGGAAAATTAATTTCACCGACGACGGGGCAAATTCTGCAAGGTGACGATAGCCACGGAACCCCAGCTTCAGAATATCCAGCAGGCTTTCCAGAGGCTTATCCTCCGGGAAGCTGTCCTGCCAGAGAGCCCACGTATCCGCGCGGGCAAACGTACACTGCACAAAATCGATATGTTGCTTTTTGGTCAACGGCATCAGCTGCAGGCCGACTTCATTGCCCACCACGCGAACGACCTGCGTCGGGAAGACATACTCCTGCTGGCCGCGCTTAAGCAGCAGGTTAACTTTTTGCCCTTCCAGCACCTTTGCCTGGCCGTTGATTTTGATCCCCAGACCGCCGTCAGAGAAGTCGTGCACGGTACAGGAGAAGAGATGGCCATCTTCACGGGCGATCGCCGCTGGCATGCAGATTTCCACGCGATGCGCGCGACGAACCTGTTTGCTCTCCACCGACACCGCCACCGCGCCGCCGAGGATAATCAGGTTGTAGAAGACCCAGGCCATACTGACGAAGACGGTCAGGATTTCGTTTTCCGGGCCGTAGAAGTAGCGCCAGATACCCGCAATGACGCCCACGATATTCAGCAGCACCAGGAAGATATACGGCCGGGAGATCACCCAGTCGACGTACTCCTCCTCCACCAGCCCGCCCTTTGCAGTGACGTTGAATTTCCCTTTATGCGGGTTAATCAGCGCCACCATCGTCGGCGGCGCGATGTACCAGGCCAGCACCGTTTCGTAGATTTCACTCCAGAAGGAGTGGCGGTATTTACCCTGTATCTTCGAGTTCGTCAGGCTCGCGTGGATCATGTGCGGCAGAACAAACAGCGCAATCATCAGCGCGGGAGCGTAGATGATATAAGCATGAAGAAGCAGGAACGCCAGCGGCGCGGTCAGGAAGATCAGCCGCGGAATGCCGGACAAGAAGTGGAACATGGCATTGACGTAGCAAAGACGCTGCGCCAGCTTGAGTCCTTTCCCGATCAGTGGGTTATCAAGACGGAAGATCTGCACCATGCCGCGCGCCCAGCGAATACGCTGACCAATGTGCGCCGACAGTGACTCGGTTGCCAGACCGGCTGCCTGCGGGATACGCATATAGGCAGAGGTATAGCCACGACGGTGCAGGCGCAGAGAGGTGTGCGCATCTTCAGTGACCGTTTCGACGGCGATACCGCCAATTTCATCCAGCGGCTTACGGCGGATAACGGCGCATGAGCCGCAGAAGAAGGTGGCGTCCCACATGTCGTTTCCGTCCTGTACCAGCCCATAGAACAGCGTGCCTTCGTTCGGGGTTTTGCGGAAGCGGCCAAGGTTACGTTCAAACGGGTCCGGCGAGAAGAAGTGGTGCGGCGTCTGCATCATCGCCAGCTCTTTCTCCTTCAGGAACCAGCCCATGGTCATCTGCAGGAACGAGCGCGTCGGCACGTGGTCGCACTCAAAAATCGAAACAAACTCCCCGGTGGCATACTTCAACGCGTTGTTGATGTTCCCCGCCTTAGCGTGTTCATGCGTCGGACGGGCGATGTACTCGACGCCAACCTCCTCCGCGAACTGGCGGAACGCCGGGCGGTTGCCGTCATCCAGGATCCAGACCTTGAGCTTATCTTTCGGCCAGTCGATGCCCAGCGCGGCATAGATAGTGTTCTTCACCACGCTCAGGTCTTCGTTGTAGGTCGGCACAAAGAGATCGACGGTTGGCCACTGGGTGGTGTCCTTTGGCAACGGAACCGGCTGGCGGTTGAGCGGCCAAATCACCTGGAAATAGCCCAGCACCAGCACAATCCAGGCATAGGTTTCAGCAAACAGCAGCACCAGGCCGCACACCAGACTCACCGGGTCGTCCCAGTTCAGCGTCGAGGTATAACGCCACCAGATGTAGCGGCAGGAGACGGTCAGCGACAACACGATCAGCATCAGCGCCGAGAAGCGACCCGGAATTCGGCGCACCAGCAGCGCCACGCCCCACAGCAGGATCAGGAAAGTGAACTGCGCCAGAGGGTTGAAAGGCTGCGTAATGCAGACCAGCGCCAGAATAAGCGAGAACACGACGATTACGCCGAGGATAAAACGCCGCAAGCCCGGGTGGAGATGCCCGAGCTCTTTATGGTTATCCAGATGGCTGGTCTTATCGCTTACGCTGTCGGGCAGTCTGTCCAGCCACTGATGATAGCGTTCACGTAACTGCTGCACGCGGGAGAAGCTCCGCCAGTGCGGCGTTTTTGTCTCCGTTCGGGAGGAGGTTGCCACCAGCCAGATGGCCTGAATGAGATAGCGCGCCGGATCCAGTGGACGCGGTCGGTCAGGATTAATGTGCGGATATAGCTCGCTGTGCCGGGCACGTATGCGCTGCCAGCGCGGGTGTTCAAGCGGTATAAACATCCAGGCCAGAATCATCCAGAAACAGCCGAGCGCGGCGCTAAATGCCGACGCACCGTGACGGCGAAAATGCCGGTAATGTTCGCTCAAACGCGAACTGACCGGTGGGATGAGTAACCAGCTGGCGAGACGACTCATACAGCACTCCCTGCATGCTCCGCCCTGTTGGCGAAGTTCAGCAGACACCAGTTAGCCAGCGTCAGGATCTCTTCTGCCGCCAGTGAATCGCTGCGGTATTCACCGAGCGGTTGCTTAGACGCAAGGCATTCCGCCATTCCCTCATCACGATGGATGACAATCGGAAGCAGGCGGCGCTGGCTTTGCAGCCAGACCTGATAGAGATCGTCCTGGATCTGGCTGCCAATGCGCAAATCGTTAATCAGGATATGGCCATTTTGAGGCAGTCCCTGCTGGTGCAGGCGGATATGGCAGTTCGCATCGACGTTAACGATCGAGAGGACATGATCGCACTGGGCGATAAGCTGTGGTGTCAGCGTGCCGGCACCGTGCGGCAGATCCAGCAGGATCCACTTGTAGTGCCCCTTTTCCCTCAGGCTCTGCAGCGCCAGCGTGAATTGTGAAAACAGGCGCTGGTACGCGGCTTCATTCTCGCGTTCCGTAGTGGTCAGTTGACCAAACGGCAGCAGGTCAAGAAGGGAGGTATAGCGCATACCTGCATCCTGCCAGTCTTTATCGTCAAGCAGCGCGCGGGCCCAGCCCTCTTCGCGAGTAAAGTCGACGTTAAACGACATACGCAGCAAATTATCGGCGCAGGCGTCAATAACCAGCACCGATTCACCTAAAAGCTGTAATGACCACGCCAGCGCCGCGGTAACAGATGTGGTACCCACACCCCCACGGACACCCTGTAATCCGAGTATGGCCATCAATGGCTCCCTTATTGTTGATGGGCGAATTCAGCTAATAACGGCCAGCGTTTAATAGCCGCAGCCAACTGTTCCCGCTGGGAAATATCGGTGTAATCTATTTCAGGTAAAGAAAAGGCCTGCGTCAGCGCCAGAAAATCGTTTTGGAATGTGTAACCCAGGGTCGAGTCGACTGGGGTTCCGGGTTCGTTATTATCCATTCTTTTTCCATCCCTTTGCGTAAAATCGCCAGTTCAGAAGTAGCGAGGCATCCTGCCCTATGAAATTTCATTTACATGCTAAATCTGATGTTCTTTAATTTCAATGTTAGGTTTATTTCTACGCTTTCGCTAGTAAACTGAGATACAGATAAATTAGACGAAAAGAGGGACACCGTGGACTCCATATTTTCTATTGGCATCCAGTCATTATGGGACGAATTGAGCCACATGCCAGTCGGAGGAGTCTGGTGGATTAATACGGACCGTAATGAAGATGCTATCAGTCTGGTAAACCAGACAATTGCTGCCCAGGATAAGGATTCCCGCGTGGCTGTCATTAGCATGGGCGAAGATCCGAAGAAAATTATCACGCTGGAAAACGATCGCGGCCCTCAGACGGTGCGATTATTTTCCATGACATCGGAAGCCGATAGTCTATACTTTTTGTCCCGCGACGTTCAGTGCACTATTGATCCGGATCACTATTTAGTGATTCTTAAATGTGCAAATAACGTCCTGCATAATATCCCTGCTGAAAAACTGCTGCCCTGGCTGGAAAAAATCAATAAATGGGCAAAATTTCAAAATTGCACGCTACTGATAGTCAATCCCGGCAGTAATAATGACAAGCTGTTCTCACTTTTAATGGGTGAATATCGTTCTCTGTTCGGTCTGGCAAGCGTTCGTGACCAGGTGGGCAGCTATCTCTACGATATTGCATTCTGGTGTAATGAAAAAGGCGTGAGCGCCAGACAACAACTTACGCTGAAACATATCGAGGGTAAGTGGCACCTGGCACAGCAGGAAGAAACCGTGGTGCAACCGCGCAGTGATGAAAAACGTATCCTGAGCCATATCGCGGTTTTAGAGGGGGCACCGGCCCTGTCGGAAAACTGGTCGCTGTTTGAATCTAACGAAGACCTTTTCCACGAAGCCCGCACAACCCAGGCGGCGACCCTTATTTTCTCATTGATGCAGAATAACCAGATTGAGACGCTGGCAAGGCAAATCCACACCCTGCGCCGCCAGCGCGGAAGCGCGTTAAAAATCATCGTGCGCGAAAACAATACCAGCCTGCGCGCCACCGATGAGCGCCTGCTTCTTGGCTGCGGGGCAAATATGGTTATTCCGTGGAATGCGCCGCTGTCACGCTGCCTGACGCTGATCGAAAGCGTTCAGGGCCAGCAGTTTAGCCGCCATGTACCGGAAGACATTTCCACACTGCTCTCTATGACGCAGCCGATGAAGCTGCGTGGATATCAAAAATGGGATACCTTCTGCGACGCCGTCGGCAATATGATGAGCAATACGCTTCTTCCTGCAGACGGAAAAGGGGTTATGGTTGCCCTGCGTCCTGTACCGGGTATCCGCGTTGAACAGGCGCTCACTTTGTGTCGCCCCAACCGTACGGGAGATATCATGACCATTGGCGACAATCGCCTGGTGCTGTTTTTGTCCTTCTGCCGGGTAAACGATCTCGATACGGCGCTAAACCATATCTTCCCCCTGCCTACCGGGGATATTTTCTCGAACCGTATGATTTGGTTCGAAGATAATACGATCAGCGCGGAGCTGGTACAGATGCGTGCGCTCCAGCCTGAACAATGGGCTAAACCGCTCGCAATTAAGAGCGATGCGAAACCGATCCTCAATGCCAGACATGATGGCCATATCTGGCGCCGGGTTCCGGAGCCCCTTCGCTTATTAACGGACAACGCGGAGAACGCACCATCATGAATATCAGCGATATCATCCAACTGGTTATATTCTGTGCGCTGATTTTTTTCCCGCTTGGCTACTATGCACGTCATTCCATACGTCGTATCCGTGATACGGCCAGAGTGCTGTTTATAAAACCTCGCTATGTAAAACCAGCCGGAACACTGACACGGGCATCACACGTCAAGGCAGACCGAAAACATGACTAATTCTACCTATACCGCTTCGTCACCCTCGCCGCTCTGGCAATACTGGCGCGGCCTTTCCGGCTGGAACTTCTACTTTCTCGTGAAGTTTGGTCTGCTGTGGGCAGGCTATCTGAATTTCCATCCTCTTCTCAACCTGGTGTTTATGGCCTTCCTGCTGATGCCCCTGCCGAACATCAGGCTGCATCGCTTGCGTCACTGGATAGCCATCCCTGTCGGCTTTGCGCTGTTCTGGCATGATACCTGGCTACCGGGGCCGGACAGCATTATGAGCCAGGGGTCGCAGGTCGCAGGCTTTAGCGCCAGCTATGTCCTCGATCTGACCGAGCGGTTTATTAACTGGCAGATGATTGGCGCGGTCTTTGTGCTGCTGGTTGCCTGGCTGTTCCTGTCACAGTGGATCCGCATCACGGTGTTTGTCGTCGCGATTATGATCTGGCTGAACGTGCTGACGCTGGCTGGTCCGGGCTTTTCGCTGTGGCCTGCTGGTCAACCGACCACCACGGTGACCACCACAGGGGGAAGCGCAGCAGCAACCGTTACCACGGCTGGCGATACGCCTGTAGTGGGCGATATCCCAACCCAGACCGCACCGCCGACCTCCACAAACCTGAACGCCTGGCTCTCCAGCTTCTACACTGCGGAAGACAAGCGACAGACTAAATTCCCGGACGCGCTGCCGGCGGATGCTCAGCCGTTTGAATTGCTGGTGATCAACATCTGCTCTCTCTCATGGGCCGACGTGGATGCAGCCGGTTTGATGTCCCATCCGCTGTGGTCGCATTTCGACATTCAGTTTAAAGATTTTAACTCTGCCACCTCGTACAGCGGCCCGGCAGCAATCCGCCTGCTGCGTGCAAGCTGCGGTCAGGCATCGCATAAGAATCTGTATCAGCCTGCCGGCAATCAGTGTTATCTGTTTGATAACCTCGCCAAACTGGGCTTTACGCAGCATCTGATGCTGGGACATAACGGCCAGTTCGGTAACTTCCTGAAAGAGGTGCGTGAACAGGGTGGTATGCAGGCACCGTTGATGGATCAAACTGGTCTTCCCGTTACTCTGCTGGGCTTCGACGGCTCGCCGGTTTATGACGATACCGCCGTGCTGCAGCGCTGGCTTCAGACCATCGAGAAAGACAGTAATCCGCGCAGTGCGACCTTCTTTAACACCCTGCCGCTCCACGACGGTAACCATTTCCCGGGCGTGAGCAAAACGGCAGATTATAAAGTGCGTGCGCAGAAATTCTTCGACGAGCTGGACGCGTTCTTCACGGAGCTGGAAAAATCAGGCCGTAAAGTGATGGTGGTTGTGGTACCTGAGCACGGCGGCGCGCTGAAAGGCGACAGAATGCAGGTGTCGGGTCTGCGTGATATCCCAAGCCCGTCCATCACCAACGTGCCTGCTGGCATTAAATTCTTTGGTATGAAAGCACCCCATCAGGGCGCACCGATTGAAATCACCCAGCCGACCAGCTATCTGGCGATCTCTGAACTGGTTGCCCGTGCCGTTGACGGGAAGCTGTTTGTGGAAGATAGCGTGAACTGGGATCAGCTCACCAGCAACCTGCCGCAAACGGCAGAAGTCTCTGAGAACGCCAACGCGGTCGTCATTCAGTATCAGAACAAACCGTACGTTCGCCTGAACGGCGGGGATTGGGTACCGTATCCGCAGTAACTGATTTACCCCTAACCCTCTCCCCATTAGGGAGAGGGGATAGTCAGTGCGTTGTTATTGCGCCGAAATCCACACCAGCATTTTCAGACTTGCCGAATAGTAGTCGTCTTTAGAGGTGATTTCGGGTTCTCCGGAAGACTGTCCCATCGTTAAATCGCGTACAGCCAACAGGCCGCCTTCCATCATGTAGGGCGCATATTCGTTGGTCGTGACGTTAACCCAGGCGGGCGTTTGTTCCCGGGGGAACTGACCAAACCAGGCTTTCCACGGCGTCAGCAGCGGGCTTTGCTTATCAGACCAGGCAAGATACAGCGGAATACGAATCGCGTCATAGCTCATCCGCGGCGGCCAGCCTTTGGCCGGTTCCAGCTTGCCATCTGATGCCAGCGAGACCCAGTCAGCGGGCAGATCCGCTTTACCCGAGCCCATTTTTCCCAGCAGGCGCTTCCCGTCCTTAATCAAATCGCGCCAGACAGGCAAATGACTGCGTCCGGCGAAGGCCTGCCAGGCCGGAAACACGAAGTAGGAAGGATTAAGGATCGCTTCACCGTCAAGCTTAAATCCCTGGACGCCGGGCAGCATCACGCGGTAACCCGCATAGCGGATGACGCTATGGGCAACCAGCGCTTTTGTAATGGCATCCGATGCGGCACCGTAGCGTTTGTCATGCCAGCGGGCATCGGCTTTAAGCAGCGCCCAGGCAATCAGCACATCGCCATCGGCGGCATTGTTTTTGTCAGCGACCGGGTTGGACTCTGCGGGGTTATAGCGCCAGTAAAACAGACCGTTCTCTTTGTTCTTCAGCTCACGGTTTGTCCATTGCCAGAGCTTATCGAACGTGGCCTTATCGTCGTTGGCCACTGCCATCAGCATGGCAAATCCCTGACCTTCCGTATGCGACACGCCGCCATTGCCGGTATCGACAATGCGGCCTTCCGGTTCGAAAAAGCGTGCCTTATAACTCTCCCAGGCCTGACCCGCCTGAGAGAGGGGTGAGAACAACACGCTCATCATGACGGCCAGCGTCGCGCAGACGGTTTTTCGCATCATTCACTCCATCCGGTTATTCGGCACTCCGCAGGGAAATCTCACCGCCCATCCAGGGTTTGATCACGCCATCCTGCTCCAGGAGCAGCGCGCCCTGAGCGTCAATACCGCGGGAAGTGCCGTAGATCTCTTTATCCCCAATCAGCAATTTCACCGGGCGGTTGATGAAGTTATCCAGTTTTTCCCAACGAGACAGGAACGGTGCCAGCCCTTCCTGCTCAAAAAGCGTGAGCGAGCTGCGCAGCTCTTTAATCATACGTACGGCAAGGGTGTTACGATCGATGACGATCCCCGCCTCCTGGAGGTTAGTCCAGGCCTGATTCACCACATCATTCTGGACATTGCGCATCACCATATTGAGGCCCGCGCCGATGACGATTTGCGCCGCATCGCCCGTTTTGCCCGTCAGTTCGACCAGAATGCCGGCAAGTTTACGATCGTTGAGGTACAGATCGTTAGGCCATTTAACACGCACTTGATCCGCACCCAGATCGTGCAGCACCTCTGCCATAACGATACCGATGACCAGACTCAGGCCAATGGCAGCAGCCGGGCCCTGATCGAGTCGCCAGTACATAGACAGATAGAGGTTGGCACCAAAGGGGGAAAACCACTTGCGGCCACGACGACCGCGGCCGGCCTGCTGATACTCAGCAACGCAGGCATCGCCGGATTTCAGCTCAGACAGACGATCCAGCAGATACTGGTTCGTCGAATCAATAACAGGCAGCACCGCCACATTACCGTGTCCAATCTGGCTGCGGATCGTGTCTTCATTCAATAATTGTATCGGCTCCGGCAGGCTGTACCCTTTTCCGGGAACCGTGAACACATCAACCCCCCAGTCGCGAAGCGTCTGGATATGTTTATTAATGGCGGCGCGGCTCATGCCGAGCTGTTCACCCAGTTGCTCGCCGGAATGGAATTCACCATCCGCCAGGATACCAATCAGGGTTAACGGGACCGTATTGTCCTTCATGCGATAGTCTCCACGGCGTTGACTTCACCTGTGCGACCAATGAAGCGGACTTCTGGCTCCAGCCAGACGTTAAATTTTTCGCCCACACGCTGACGAACATAATGAGCCAGCTGTACCACATCGTCGCTGGTTGCATCGCGCTGGTTAATCAGCACCAGAGCCTGCTGTCGGTGAACGGCTGCCCCGCCGACTGAAGTGCCTTTTAGCTGGCATTGATCGATAAGCCATCCTGCTGCCAGCTTCACGCTGCCATCCGCCTGAGGGTAATGTGGCGCGGTTGGCCACTCCTCCAGAAAACGTCGGGCATTTTCGCCGCCGATCACCGGGTTTTTGAAGAAGCTTCCTGCATTTCCGTTAACTTTGGGATCGGGAAGCTTGGTCATCCGCATATGGCAAACCGAGTCAAAAACGTCGCGGGCGGTAACGGTAGCCGGATCGAGACGCGTTAAATCCCCGTAGGTCAAAACAGGCTGCCAGTTCTTCGACAGACGCAGGCCCACGGCGACAATCACGTAGCGATCCTGATATTCATGCTTGAAGATACTGTCACGATAGCCAAAACGGCACTGTTCTGCCGTTAAACGCGTGGCCGTTCCGGTCGCCAGCTCGATGCAGTCGACATAGTCACAGACGTGCTTCAGCTCGATGCCGTAGGCACCGATGTTCTGAATGGGTGACGATCCAGCGCAGCCTGGGATAAGCGCAAGGTTTTCAAGACCCGCCATCCCTTGTTCGAGGGTAAATTGCACCAGGTGATGCCAGTTTTCTCCGGCACCCACGTGCAGATGCCAGCTATCGGCATGCTCTTCCACATCAATTCCCATGATGCGGTTAACGATCACCGTTCCCGCAAAATCGTCGAGAAACAGGACATTACTTCCTTCGCCCAAAATCAGTACGGGTTCGTTATTTTCTGTTGCGCTTTGCCATGCATCCAGCAGCTGCTGTGCAGTATCGGCACGTACAATTTGATTAGCATTGCGTTGAATGCCAAAGGTATTCCAGGGCTTAAGGGAGTGGTTCATAGACGCTATCCTGATGCAAAAACGCAGGTAGTTTACCGTATAAGCAGGGCGTTGGGGGATTAGTTTGTGCAGCGCATAAACGCAAAAAGGCCATCCTTTCGGATGGCCTCTTCACTTGTTTGATG
>NZ_KV787832.1:0-816 GCF_001807145.1 Enterobacter sp. HMSC16D10 | reverse complement strand
CATAGACGAACTGCGGCTGGTCGGTGCAGTCGCCGGCCGCGTAGATGTTCGGGCTACTGGTGCGCATGCCCTTGTCGATGACGATGGCCCCCTGCGCATTGACGGCTACCCCCGCCGCTTCCAATGCCAGGCTGCGCGTGTTCGGTGTCCGGCCGGTGGCGACCAGCAGCTTGTCGGCGCGCAATTCACCGTGCGTGGTGGTCAGCACGAATTCACCGTCCATATGGGCGACCTGGCTGGCTTGCGTGTGCTCCAGCACCTCGATGCCCTCGGCACGGAAAGCGGCTGTCACCGCCTCGCCGATGGCCGGGTCTTCACGGAAGAACAAGGTATTGCGCGCCAGGGCCGTGACCTTGCTGCCCAGCCGGGCAAAGGCTTGCGCCAGCTCCAGCGCCACCACCGACGAGCCGATTACGGCAAGGCGTTCGGGAATGGTGTCGCTCGCCAGGGCCTCGGTGGAAGTCCAGTAGGGTGACTCTTTCAAGCCCGGAATCGGCGGGACCGCCGGGCTGGCACCCGTGGCGACCAGGCAGCGGTCGAACATCACGACGCGCTCGCCACCCTCGTTCAAACTAACGATAAGGCTCTGGTCGTCCTTGAAACGCGCTTCACCGTGCAGAACGGTGATGGCTGAATTGCCGTCCAGGATGCCTTCGTACTTGGCATGACGGAGTTCTTCGACACGGGCCTGCTGCTGGGCCAGCAGCCGCTCGCGCAAGATCGTCGGCGGTGTGGGTGGCATGCCGCCGTCGAATGGGCTTTCCCGGCGCAGATGGGCGATGTGGGCGGCGCGGATCATGATCTTGGACGGCACAC
>NZ_KV787831.1:0-5495 GCF_001807145.1 Enterobacter sp. HMSC16D10 | reverse complement strand
GTTCAGGTGGCCAAATTCAGTAAACCACTTCATATCAGCCTGGAGCCTGTGTTGCCCGGTTGGCGCGGGATAATGGAATTAATGACAATCTGCTGTTTACCTGGCGCCAGCGTTACAGACATCTTCTGCCCGATGAAATACAACGGTCAATCAGAGAGCAAGACTCTGTTATCCCCGTTGTCCTGCCTGATATGGTCCTGTCACACCATGCTGAGCCGCACTATGAACCCGCCGCTCCAGCCTGCCGCGAGGCCATGACATGCGAGGTGACTGTCGGCGGTGCCAGCCTGCGTCTGTCCGGGGATTTATCACCTGCACTTCTGAAAACGCTGATCCGCGAGCTGAGCGGGAGGAGCCGATGATACCCTTACCGTCAGGCACTCGTATCTGGCTGGTTGCCGGGGTCACCGATATGCGTAAGTCCTTCAATGGTCTGGGCGAACTGGTCCAGCATGTTCTTGATGACAATCCGTTCTCCGGCCACCTGTTTATCTTCCGTGGTCGTAAAGGTGACACCGTGAGGATCCTCTGGGCTGATGCTGACGGTCTGTGTCTGTTTACCAAACGTCTGGAAGAGGGACAGTTCGTCTGGCCTGCTGTACGCGACGGCAAAATCGCCATCACCCGCTCACAACTCGCCATGCTCCTCGATAAGCTGGACTGGCGGAAACCTAAAACTGCACGCCTTAACTCACTGACGATGTTGTAAAAAGCGCATGACCGCATTATAAATGGGGTCATGAGTCAGGACTATCTCGCCCGTATCGCTGCGCTGGAAGACGCGCTTCGCCAGAAAGACAGCCAGCTCAGTCTCGTTGCTGAGACTGAGTCGTTCCTGCGTTCAGCGCTGGCCCGCGCAGAAGAGAAAATAGAGAACGAAGAGCGTGAAATAGAACATCTGCGGGCTCAGATAGAAAAACTGCGCCGAATGCTGTTCGGTACCCGTTCAGAAAAGCTACGCCGGCAGGTCGAAGAAGCCGAAGCCCTGCTGAAACAGCAGGAGCAGCAAAGCGATCGTTACAACGGCCGGGACAATGATCAGCAGGTTCCGCGTCAGTTGCGCCAGTCCCGTCATCGTCGCCCGTTACCGGAACATCTTCCCCGCGAAATAAACAGACTGGAGCCAGCTGAAACCAGCTGTCCTGGTTGCGGTAGTGATATGGCCTATCTCAGCGAAGTCAGCGCGGAGCAACTGGAGCTGGTCTCCAGCGCCCTGAAAGTGATCCGCACGGTCAGGGTGAAAAAGGCCTGTACCCGATGCGACTGCGTCGTTGAAGCGCCAGCGCCCTCACGTCCTATCGACCGGGGCATCGCCGGGCCGGGTCTGCTGGCCCGCGTGTTAACGGCCAAATACTGTGAACACCTGCCGCTGTATCGCCAGTGCGAAATCTTTGCCCGTCAGGGTGTGGATCTGAGTCGTGCGCTGCTCTCCAACTGGGTGGATGCGTGCTGCCGGTTAATGGCCCCGCTGGATGAAGCCCTCTACCACTACGTGATGGACTGCCGCAAACTGCATACGGATGACACTCCGGTGCCCGTGCTGGCGCCGGGCAGAAAGAAGACGAAAACCGGGCGTATCTGGACATATGTCCGTGATAACAGAAGCGCGGGTTCATCAGATCCGCCAGCGGCATGGTTCGCCTTCTCACCGGACCGACAGGGGAAACACCCTCAGCAACATCTTCGGCACTATCATGGCGTGCTGCAGGCAGATGCCTTCGCAGGGTACGACAGGTTGTTCAGCGCAGAGCGTGAAGGTGGCCCGTTGACAGAAGCGGCATGCTGGGCTCATGCGCGGCGCAAAATCCATGACGTCTATATCAGCACCCGGACGGCCACAGCAGAGGAGGCTCTGAAGCGCATCAGTGAGTTATACGCGATAGAAGAGGAAATACGCGGCCTTCCGGCATCTCAGCGGCTGGCCGCCAGACGGTCCCGAAGTTAACCGTTGCTGATATCCCTGCATGACTGGTTGGTGGAGAAAAGTGCCACTCTGTCGAAAAAATCCCGGTTAGGCGAGGCGTTCGCTTATGCACTGAACCAGTGGGATGCCCTGTGTTACTACTGCGATGATGGTCTGGCAGAGCCGGATAATAACGCTGCTGAGCGCGCGCTACGAGCGGTCTGTCTGGGCAAGAAAAACTACATCTTCTTCGGCAGTGATCATGGTGGTGAACGTGGTGCCCTGCTGTATGGTCTGATCGGAACGTGCAGGCTGAACGGTATCGATCCAGAGGGTTACCTTCGCCATATCCTGAGCGTATTGCCGGAGTGGCCCATCAACAAAGTGGCCGAACTGCTGCCATGGAACGTAGATCTCACCAATAAATAGCCGTCAATACGGCGCTCACTTAACGCTTACGTTCACCTGAGGTGTTTTTGTAGTTATCTGGCGTTACGTGACAGTGTTGGTCAGATACTTCCACCTCTTCAGAGTTAAAGTTTGATATATGGGAAAAAAACGCTCCCGGACGGGAGCGTAAGCCAGTGACTTCGGCGTCAAATGAGGGTCTGACAAGTGGAGCTGCGGGTTAATTCTGGGTGATCTGGCTGCGATGCTTTTCAGCCTGCTGCTGATGAATAACGGAAGATAGACCATTATTCGCCTTCTCATGCACAACAGCGGCTTTCTCATGCTCGTTCATTTCGGAAAATGGCTTAGCAGTTTCTTGGGTGTTCTCAGGTTTGGATTTCATCATTTTTTTATGCATTTCAGCCATGTCCTGATGGGCAGCAGAATTGCCGTTTTGCATCATTTCATGGGACATTGCGGCCTGATCGTGACCGCTCATATCCATCATTTTCATGCTCTCCCCGGCTTTGTTGAATAAATCAGATTTCGGGTAAGTCTCCCCCGTAGCGGGTTGTGTTTTCAGGCAATACGCACGCTTTCAGGCATACCTGCTTTCGTCATTTTGTTCAGCGCTCGTACCAGGGCCATAGCCTCTGCAACCTGACCATCGTAGTCACGCAGTGTCAGTGAACCTCCGAACAGCTGTTTTACCCGGTACATCGCCGTTTCCGCTATCGAGCGACGGTTATAATCTGTTGTCCATTTCCACCGCGCATTACTCCCGGTCAGCCGCTGATTCGCAACAGCACGGTTACGGTCTGCATATTCACCGGGCCAGTAACCCGCGCCTTTTCGGGGCGGGATAAGCGCGCTGATTTTCTTACGCCGCAGTTCATCGTGACAGAGCCGGGTGTCGTAAGCGCCGTCTGCCGATGCTGCCCTGATTTTTCTGTGAGTCTGCCGGATAAGACCCGGGAAGGCTTCTGAGTCCGTCACATTGTTCAGCGACAGGTCTGCACAGATGATTTCATGTGTGTTGCTGTCAACTGCCAGATGCAACTTTCGCCAGATACGGCGGCGTTCCTGGCCATGTTTTTTGACTTTCCATTCGCCTTCACCAAAGACCTTCAGCCCGGTGGAATCAATCACCAGATGCGCGATTTCACCCCGGGTGGGCGTTTTGAAACTGACATTAACCGACTTTGCGCGCTTGCTGACACTGGTGTAATCCGGGCAGCGCAACGGAACATTCATCAGTGTAAAAATGGAATCAATAAAACCCTGTGCAGCCCGCAGGGTCAACCTGAACACGCGTTTAATGACCAGAACGGTGGTGATGGCGAGATCAGAATAGCGCTGAGGTCTTCCCCGTGATGAAGGCGTTGCCGACTCATACCAGGCCTGAATAGCTTCATCATCCAGCCAGAAAGTTATGGAGCCACGGTTGATGAGGGCTTTATTGTAGGTGGGCCAGTTGGTGATTTTGAACTTTTGCTTTGCCACGGAACGGTCTGCGTTGTCGGGAAGATGCGTGATCTGATCCTTCAACTCAGCAAAAGTTCGATTTATTCAACAAAGCCAAACAGAAGCCACTGGAGCACCTCAAAAACACCATCATACACTAAATCAGTAAGTTAGCAGCATCACCTTTTGCGTCTATAGTCATGATGTCAAATGAACGCGTTTCGACAGGAAATCATCATGAATAAATATCAGGCAGTTATTATTGGTTTTGGCAAGGCTGGAAAAACATTAGCCGTCACGCTGGCAAAAGCAGGTTGGCGTGTGGCTCTCATCGAACAATCAAATGCAATGTATGGCGGGACCTGTATTAATATCGGCTGTATCCCAACCAAAACATTGGTTCATGACGCACAGCAGCACACAGATTTTGTCCGTGCCATACAGCGTAAAAATGAAGTGGTTAATTTTTTACGTAATAAGAATTTTCATAATCTTGCGGATATGCCCAATATCGACGTGATCGACGGCCAGGCGGAGTTTATCAATAATCATAGCCTGCGTGTTCATCGGCCTGAGGGAAATTTGGAGATTCATGGCGAGAAAATTTTTATTAATACCGGTGCACAAGCCGTGGTTCCGCCAATTCCTGGAATTACCACCACGCCTGGTGTATATGACAGCACCGGATTACTTAATCTAAAAGAATTGCCTGGGCATTTAGGTATTTTGGGCGGCGGATATATTGGCGTTGAGTTCGCCTCTATGTTCGCTAATTTTGGCAGCAAAGTAACCATTTTAGAGGCAGCTTCGCTGTTTTTGCCTCGGGAAGATCGGGATATTGCTGATAATATCGCGACGATTTTACGCGATCAGGGCGTCGATATTATCCTCAATGCCCATGTGGAGCGAATCAGTCACCATGAAAATCAAGTGCAAGTGCATAGCGAGCACGCCCAACTGGCGGTGGATGCACTGTTAATAGCTTCCGGTCGTCAACCGGCTACCGCTTCGTTACATCCAGAAAATGCCGGTATCGCAGTAAACGAGCGCGGGGCAATTGTCGTTGACAAGCGATTACATACCACCGCAGACAATATTTGGGCGATGGGAGATGTTACCGGCGGGCTGCAATTTACTTACATATCACTGGATGATTACCGCATTGTACGTGATGAGTTACTGGGTGAAGGCAAACGTAGTACTGATGATCGGAAAAATGTGCCTTATTCCGTATTTATGACACCGCCCCTGTCCAGGGTTGGTATGACAGAAGAACAAGCCAGAGAGAGTGGTGCTGATATTCAGGTGGTGACATTGCCTGTAGCTGCAATTCCGCGCGCCAGAGTGATGAACGATACCCGTGGGGTATTAAAAGCGATTGTTGATAATAAAACCCAACGTATATTAGGAGCATCACTGCTGTGTATTGACTCCCACGAGATGATCAATATAGTGAAAATGGTGATGGATGCCGGGCTGCCTTATAGCATATTACGCGATCAGATATTTACTCATCCGTCGATGAGCGAATCACTCAATGATCTATTTTCATTAGTCAAATAAACTCAAAATCAGACGCCAGAACAAATATTCTGGCGTCTCAGAGAAAAGAATCTTATTAATTCTCTGTTACTCTATAACTTCTTAATCACTTCATTGATGGTATTTTATATGTTTAAAAAATCGGTGATGCTGCCAACTTAATGATTTAGTGTATGATGGTGTTTTTGAGGTGCTC
>NZ_KV787830.1:0-1765 GCF_001807145.1 Enterobacter sp. HMSC16D10 | reverse complement strand
TCGCACCCTTCACGGTGCATTCAGCCCGTGAAGGGCTTGCGCTGCGGCTTGCGGGAACGCCCCAGCGTCCTCCGCTCAGAGCCGGGTTTTTGTGGCGGCACGGCCCAAGAGGGTGCCGCATATCAGAGAGGAGTGTGTCTATGTCCCGTTATATTCTGGGTGACTGCGTGCAGGTGATGTCCCGTTTCCCGGCGCGAGCCGTCGATTTTATTCTTACCGATCCCCCGTATCTGGTTGGCTATAAGGACCGTACCGGCCGTACCCTGGCCGGGGACAACTCTGCCGAATGGCTCCAGCCCGCCTGTCATGAAATGTACCGCGTGCTGAAAAACGACAGCCTGATGGTGAGCTTCTATGCCTGGAACCGCGCGGATCTGTTTCTGAATGCGTGGAAAGCGGCCGGTTTCCGGGTGGTTGGCCATATCGTCTTTGCCAAGTCCTACGCCTCAAAATCGACGTTCGTGGGTTACACCCATGAGAGCGCCTACCTGCTGGCGAAGGGGAGGCCGCAAACCCCGGACCGTCCTATCCCGGACGTGATCCCCTGGAAATACACGGGCAACCGACACCACCCGACGGAGAAGCCGGTGCAGAGCCTGCGACCGCTGATTGAATCGCTCACGCGTCCGGGGGCCATAGTCCTTGACCCGTTCGCCGGCAGCGGCTCCACCTGCGTGGCCGCCGCCGAAGCCAGCCGCCGCTATATCGGGATCGAGATGCTTGAGGAGTACCACGCCGCCGGCGTCCGCCGTCTGGCACAGGTTGAACGGGCGAGAAGGATGCCGGCGGCCAATGACGGCGCGTTTTACCCTGACTGGCCGGAGGCAGCATGAATTACCCGGGCCTTGAACACCTGCGCGCGGATGTGGCCGCGCTCAGCAATGCCATGTGTGATGTGCGGATGCTGCTGAACCGCCTCGAATCGCAGCACCGGCACGACGCGGCAACGCTTACTGAACGTATGGCAGCGCAGACCCTGCGCCGGATCAACACCCTGCTTCTGGAAGCCTACCGCGAAGCCCTGGTGCTGGACGAGACCTTTCAGGACTGACTGACCCTGCCGGGCGGAGGCCCGGCCTGTAACCCCTTACAAGAGAGAAAAAACAATGTACGGAACCCGCGAAGAACTTTGTGTACAGCTTGAAAACATGTTCACGTTTGACGAACCCCTGGTCCTGCTGGTCTGGACGGAAGATGGGATTAGCGTGGCCTGCCGTGAAGCCCAGCCAGAACCGGACGGGGCTGAAATCCGGGAGGTGATGAAGGCGCTCGGCGAAATGAAAATGACGCAATACCGCCAGGAGGGGGTAAATAATCAGACTGTCAGCGAGCTTCTGACCCGCCAGCGCGAAGCGGCAAACCGTGAGGTTAGTGTACCGGCGGTACTTCTGTCCCGCATCCTGCGCAACTATGAATGCGAGCTGGAAAACCGGATCGGTATGGCCTGGGAAGCCGGGCGGCAGGAGCCGGAATCCGTCAGAAATGAGCTGAAGGACGTTCACGCATTACAGGAGACGCTGGCCGCGTAAGGGAGAGAGCCGGGGTAACGCCCCGGCAACCGGTGGCCATCCACTGCGAAAAGGATGTCAGTGCCTTTCGCTTTTATCCGCCGCTGCCCTCCGGGCCACGTCGGGACAATGAAACTCCTCTGAAGCTCCGTGCGGTGACGGCATGCGCCGTGACTTCACTGTAGCCCGGCCGCATCGGCCACAAGGGTTCGCTTACGCCTCCGTCCTCACCCGTTCGCACCCTTCACGGTGCATTC